>JARKOK010000071.1 GCA_029975765.1 Aggregatilineales bacterium | reverse complement strand
TGATTATTTCAACCGTGCTGGCGGTCCCTGCCGGTTATGCTATCGCGCGTTACATCTTTCCCGGACGCGACGTGATTCGCCTCGGCATTCTCTCGGTGCGCGCGTTCCCGGTTGTGGTGCTGGCCGTGCCCCTGGCAGTGGATTTCATCCGGTTAGGGATGTTCTATAAAGTCCACAGTCTAGCCATGATGCACGCGGCGCTCACTTTACCCACCACCATCCTGGTGGTTGCCAGTGTATTTACCAGCGTTCCATACGAACTGGAGGAGGCGGCGCTGGTGTTCGGCTGCACCCGCGCGCAGGCGTTCCGGCGGATTGTTCTGCCGCTGGCACTGCCCGGCATCGCGGCGGCGGCCATCCTGACGTTTGTGCTGTCCTGGAACGAGGTGTTTGCCGCGATTCTGCTCACCATCACCAACCGCACCCTGCCCGCGCAGATTCTCTATACGCTGGACAAATCCGGCGACCCGTTTAAGTTCGCCGGCGGGTTCTTCATGCTGGTGCCCTCGCTCATCTTTATCTTCTTTATCCGGCGCTATCTGTTCAACATGTGGGGGCAGATTAACAAATAAGAGGAGCAATATGGCTGAAATTGTCATCGAAAATGCGGTGAAACGCTTTGGCAAGTTTGTCGCCATTGATGACGTGAGCCTGACCGTCCACGACCAGGAATTTGTCGTGCTGCTGGGGCCAAGCGGCTGTGGCAAAACCACCCTGCTGCGAGCGGTCGCCGGCCTGGGCATGTTAGATACAGGGCGGGTTGTGATTGACGGGCAGGATGTGACGTATTTACCCCCCAAACAGCGAAATATCTCGATGGTGTTCCAGAACTACGCGATCTTCCCGCATATGACTGTTTTCGACAACATCGCCTTCGGCCTGAAAATGCGGAAGCTGGCAAAAGAAAAGATACGGGAGCGGGTTGATCACGCGGCTAAACTGCTGCATATCGAGAATATGCTCGACCGCTATCCCGGCGCGATGAGCGGCGGTCAGCGGCAGCGAGTCGCGGTCGCCCGCGCGATTGCCTACGACGCCAAAGTGCTGCTGATGGACGAACCACTGAGCAATCTGGACGCACTGCTTCGGCTGGAGATGCGCGCCGAACTGAAATCGCTGCTGGCACGGCTGGGTGCAACGACTGTGTACGTAACCCACGATCAGATTGAAGCCCTGAGCATGGGCGACCGCATCGCGGTGATGCGCGCCGGAAAAATCCTTCAGATCGACTCCCCTACCCGTGTCTATGATCTACCGTCCAACCAGTTCGTTGGCAGTTTCATTGGCAATCCGCCGATGAACTTTTTGAGCGGACAGGTGCAGCGTGACGCTGGCACGATGAAGGTCAAAATTGGGGAACTGCTCATCACCGCGCCAGAGGAAATCCAGCCCGCCCTGCGCGCTTACGAAGGCCGGCATATCTATGTCGGAATCCGGGCTGAAAACACGGAAGCCCTGACCGAAGCCGCGCCGGATGCGCTGCCCGTAACCATCGAGGTGATCGAACCGCTGGGTTCGCAAAATCTGCTGACCGCTCATATCGAAGGCAGTATGCTCAAAATCTCTACTCATCCCGATTTTCCCGTTAGCACAGGGGGGCAAATCTGGCTGCGCTTTCCGGTTCGCAAAATCCGCTGGATAGACCCGGACAGCGGCGAGGCGCTGGCTTCTGATCTGGAGAAGGTGCTGGCGTGACCCTGCATAAACCGGCGGACTTCGGCGCGGGCGGTGTGACCGGCAGCCTGGATGCCGATGGACGGATCATCGCGCTGAATTTTTACCATGCCGCTCACGGTTATGTCACGCTGACGACGGCTGACCCCTTTCCCGAAAGCGAGCGTTATAACCCGGCGGCGGTGCGCGCCTACCGCGCGGGTCTGGTCAGCCTGCGCGGGTTCGGGCTGCACTTTGATGAGCCGATTATCCAGCGCGAGGCCGCGCTACTGGACTCCGCTATTCCGCACCTTCGACTGATCTTTCAGAATGGCGGGGCCGCCGAAGTAACAACATTGGCCCATGAGCGCGGCGTGGTGCAAATCTGGGATGTGCGGGGCGTCACCCCGCGCTGGCAGGGCAAACTGTGTTTGCAGCGCAGCGCCTATACCCAGTTGACTGAAGGCGGGCCGCTGCCCATGCCGCCGCTGGCGCTGACGGTGACCTGTCATGACCGGCTGGTCGTCGAAAACACCATCCTGGGCGCGGCGGTCGTGATGGCCGGCCTGAAATCGTCCGCCACGCCCGACATCCTCCACAGCGATCAGCCGGTTAACATCGCACTCACACCCGTTCAACCGGAGTTTACGGTCCTGGCTTACGGCGCTGGCAGCACGGTCGAACAGGCCGCCGAAAACGCCGACTGGCTGCACACCCATGCCAGAGCGTTACTCGATCAAACGCTGGCAGACTGGCAGGGACGCTGGCAGAACCTGCCGGCAGACCCGTTACTCCGGCGCGGTCTGGTTTACGGGCTGGCAACAGCGGTGCCAGTTGGTGATACCATCTGCCTGCTGACCGATCATATGCTGCTGCCGCTGTCCTGGAACCGGGATGCCTATTACGTTGCCCGCGCGCTGCTCAGTTGGGGACTGACGGATATCGTGCGCCGCCATCTGTTGTGGCTGTTTGAAACTGCCGAACGCGATGGGGGGCTGTGGAGCCGGTGTTATCTGGCAAATGGGCGGATCAAGGATGGCGCGTTCCAGCTTGACCAGCAGCTCTTTCCCCTGCTGGAACTGGCGGAATATACCCTGGAGACCGGTGACCAGGCTACCTGGGCGCGGCTGCAACCACACGTCCGACCGCTGCTGGAGCAACTGCTGGCGCGTAAAGCCGCACACGCGCTGTTACTGCCAACCGACGAAACCCCGGCAGACGATCCGATTGCCCTCCCCTATCATTTTTCCAGCCACCTTTTGTTCTGGCGGGTGCTGACCCGGCTGAACCAACTGGGGTTTGATGCCGACGGGCTGGCGGCACAGTGTCACGCGGCCATCAACCGGCATTTCATCAGCGAGCAGGCCGGCAGGCCGCTGTATGCTTACGCCACTGACGGCGGCGGCAGATACCATTTTTATCACGACGCCAATGATATTCCGCTGGCGCTGGCTGCGCGCTGGGGTTTTGTCGCAGCCAACGACCCGGTATGGCGCGCGACGCTGGATTTTGCCTTTTCCGAGGCCAATGTTGGCGGCGCATACGCTGGCCGCCTGGGATCAGTCCATACCAGAGCGCCCTGGCCGCTGGGCGACGTGCAGGACCTCATCATGGCACAGTCGTTGAATGATGCGGAACGCGCCAACCGTGCCCGCGACCGGCTGCGGGCCGCAGCCCAGTGGGATGGCGCGCTCCCCGAAGCCTGCGACGCGCAGACCAATGAAGTGGTTTCCCGCCACTGGTTCGCCTGGCCGAACGCGGCGCTGGCCTGTGTCGAACTGGGCGCATTTGACCGATAGTTTTAGGGACTTCTTTTCAACAGGCAGGTTCATGTCATGGGCAAGCTGCTGGTCTTTACCGCCCCGCGCACACCGGGTTATCAGGCGTATGATGACGCGCCGCTGAAGCCGGATGAAGTGCGCATCAGGACACTGTACTCCGGTATCAGCGCCGGGACGGAACTCACCTTTTACCGGGGCACGAATCCGTATCTGAGCAAACAATGGGATGCCGATAACCGCCTGTTCCGCACCGGCGAACAGGCCACCTTCGCGTATCCGGTGACGAATCTCGGCTACGAGGAAGTTGGCGAGATTATCGAAGTTGGCAACGCGGTGGCCGATATTCCCATTGGCGCGCAGTTGTTCGGAACGTGGGGGCACCGCACGCACTTTGTCGCCCATCTGGATTACGTTCGCCCACGCCTGATGCCGGAGGGCGCAGACCCGCTGTTTGGCATTTTTTCGCACCTGGGCGCGATTGCGCTCAACGGCGTGCATGATGCTAACATCCAACTGGGCGATACGGTAGCCGTGTTTGGGCTAGGCGCGCTCGGCCAGATTGTTGCCATTATGGCACGCCAGAGCGGTGCGAAAGTCATCGCCGTTGACCTGCACGACTCGCGGCTGGACATGGCGCGGACGCTGGGCGCGGACGTAACGCTGAATGCCGCGCGGGATAATCCGGCTGAAGCCATTAAGGCCATGACCAACGGGATGGGCGCGGACGTCTGCATTGAAGTATCCGGCTCGACAGCGGCACTACATGAAGCTATCCGGGCAGTGGCGTATTCGGCGCGGGTGGTGGCGATGGGCTTCTTCCAGGGTGACGCGCACGGTCTGTATCTCGGTGATGAATTCCATCATAATCGTATCTCGCTGATATGCTCCCAGATTTCGGGCGTGTCACCGGAGACCAGCTACCGCTGGAACAAGCCGCGCCTGTGGCAGAGCGCGGTGCGCCTGCAAGCCGAGGGCTGGTTTGACCTGCGCCCGCTCATCACCCACCGCGCGCCGTTCGAGCGTGCCGCCGAACTGTACGAGGTGCTTGATCAGCGCCCCAACGAAGTTGTCCTTCCCCTGCTGGAATTTGACACCACACAATAGGAGAGCATACCTGTGAATCCCCTGCGGGTTGGTATCCTGGGCTGCGGCGATTTTGCCAACAAACACGCTCAGATCATTCTCGATTTAAAAGATGAGGCTCGCCTGGTCGCTTTTTGCGACCGCAACGCCTGGAAAGCGCAGGCATTCGAGCAGAAGTATGCGCCGGGCGCTGCTGTATTCACCGACCATCACACCCTGTTCGATCAGGCGCAGTTGGATATGGTCATCGTCGCCCTGCCGCCCTATGGTCACAGCGATGAAGTGGAGCGCGCCGCCGAGGCCGGCGTGCATATCCTGATGGAGAAACCCATCGCGCTCACGTCCGAACATGCATGGCAGATGGTCGAAGCGGTTGAGAAAGCCGGCGTGAAGTCGCAGGTTGGTTTTATGTTCCGCTTTGGCGAGGCCATCGAACGCTTCAAGGCGCTGCAGGCCGCCGGGCAGACCGGGGCAATCGGATTGATGACCGCCCGTTACTTCTGCAACGCGCTGCACGCTTCCTGGTGGCGAAGGCGCGATAAATCCGGCGGGCAGGTGGTCGAGCAGGTGATCCACCTGTTCGATTTACTGCGCTATCTGGTAGGTGACCCGGTGAGCGTCTACAGCCGCCAGGAAAACCTGTTCCATCAGGACGTACCTGATTACACGATTGAGGACGTAAGCGCGACCGTTGTCGGCTTCAAGGGCGGCGGGCTGGGGGTGATTTATGCCACCAACAATGCCATCCCCGGCAAATGGATCAACGATTACCGCGTCGTGGCGCATCATCTGGTGGCCGATTTTCAGACTGCCAATCAGGCGATTTTTACTCAGACCAACCAGCCGGACAATCCGGTAATCACTGTCGAGTCGACAAAGGACTTCCGCCGCAGTCTGACACTTGATCTCATCCAGGCTGTCCGTGCCGGCGGCGAAACCCGCACCCCGATGCGCGAGGGCGCCAAATCGCTCGATCTGGTGCTGGCGGCGCGCCGTTCAGCAGAGAGCCGCGCTGAGGTCGCGTTATGATCGTGAGCGCCGCGCCAGACGGAATCACGTTGATATCGCGTATCGTCAGCCTGGGGCGGCTGATTCCGGTCGTCAACGGCGTTCCGTTCCCGGACGCGCCCCCGGTTGTGACAGCCCTGGACGGCGAGATAACCGCCCGTTTCACGCTGCCGGCGGGGACGTTTTATGTCGAACTTCAACCGGAGGGCGACACACGCTGCGGGCTGCGCTACGGGCTGGAAACACTGCCAGATGACTTTCAACTTCTGTCGTTCGGGCTGCGGCTTGCGCCGCTCGGCGGTTTGCGGGCGTTTCTTAAAAACGGCTACTTTAGCTGGGATGGCAGCTATTATGTGCCGCCAGAAGAGTATGCAGTTGGCAGCAGCATCCAGGGCTACGCCATGACCCAGCTTCTGCCGCTGTTCGGCGCGGGCAGCCTTGTCATCGGCTTCGACCGTCACGACCGTTACCAGCAGCCGTTCACGCTCCAGCGCGAGGCGGAGAGCTTCTCGCTGACCATCGAAACGCTGTGGGATGACAAAAATCGCCGGGGGCTGGCGCGCTGCAACTCCGAACGGCTGGTGATCTTCGAACATAACGGCGTGGAGGACGCGCTGCGTGAGTGGGCGCGCCTTGTCGCGGCAGCCATGTCGCCGCGTTTGAGCGCGCCGCCGATCACCGGCTGGTGTTCGTGGTACAGCCTGTATGCCGCCATCACCGAGGAAAATATCCTTGAACACCTGCGCGGTGTGCGCGATGTGGCAGCGCGTGAACACCTGCCGATGGGGGTGTTTCAGATTGACGACGGCTTCACACCGGAAATGGGTGACTGGCTGGATGTGAAACCGCAGTTTCCGCGCGGCATGAAGCCGCTGCTGGACGACATCCGGGCTGCCGGGTTTATACCGGGACTATGGATTGCGCCGTTTATGGTTGGCAACCGCAGCCGCCTGTACCACGACCATCCCGATTGGGTGGTGACTGATCGCGCAACAGGCGGCCCACTGGCGCACATGCGTTTTTACAGCGAGTTTCGCTGGCACAAACGCAGCGAAGAATATTACATTCTCGATACGACGCACCCCGACGCCTTCGACTACCTGCGGCAGGTGTTCCGCATCTGGCGGCACGAGTGGGGCTGCGAGTACTTCAAGACCGACTTCATGCACTTTGGCAGCGAGTACGGCCCTGACCGCGCTCAATGGTATCAGCCGGGCATGACGCGCATCGAAAGCTGGCGGCGAACAGCCGAAATGATTCGGGAAACAGTCGGTGACGCGCTGTGGCTGGGCTGCGGCTGCCCGCTGTGGGCGTCGGTCGGGCTGGTGGATGCCGTCCGTATCGGGCGTGATGTTGGCGTGAAATGGGAAGGTGACAGTCTGGCGGCGCAGTCGCTCCTGCGCGATCAGGCCACCCGTAACTTTGGCAATCATATTCTCTGGCAGACCGACCCGGACTGTATCCTGCTGCGCGAGCGGTTTCATCACCTGACAGACAGGGAAATTCAATCCCTCGCGCTGTACGCCGGGATGTCCGGCGGTCTGGTACTGACCAGCGACAACCTCAGCGAGCTGTCACCGGAACGCCTGCGACTGTGGAAACTGCTGCTCTCACCGGATAAATCACGCTGCCGGTTTCCGCTGCTGGGGCAGTCACCGCTGGTGCTGGGCGGTGGAGAGACCGGTCGCGCGCCGGTTCGCGCCCTTGATCCGGTGCTGGTACAGGTGCGCTCGGCACTCGATCAGACTTTACCTGCCGCTGTGTTCATCCTGAACACCGGCGAAACGGCGGTGCAGCGTACCTACCCTCTCGCGCTCCTGGGGCTGCCCGACAACCTGTATGCCTGCCACTGGCCGAATGAGGACGGGCCGAAGCTGGTGAACGCGCTCACGGCAGATTTGCTGCCGCATGAAGGGCAGTTGTGGTTTGTGGCCGGCGATCCCGGCGGCGCCGCGCCGGTGTTATGATTGGTGGATGTGAGCCATTTTCACCATACTGCAAACAGGAGCATTCACATGGCAAACACCTCTTATTCCGCAGGGCAAACGCTCGCGCCCCGGATTCCTAATCTGCCCTGCGAAGAACGTCCGGCGGGAAACCATGATGTCGTCTGGCGCTACAGTCAGAACCCGATTATCCCGCGCAACGCCATTCCCCGTTCCAACAGCATCTTTAACAGCGCGGCGGTTACATTCAATGGCAGCTTTGCCGGCGTCTTCCGCGTGGACGACAAACAGCGGTTCATGAACCTGCACGTCGGCCACAGCCAGGACGGCATCCACTGGGACATCCAGCCCGACCCGATTGAGTGGGTTTATACCGACCCCGAACTGTCGCAGTTTGTACACCGCTACGACCCACGCGTGACGTGGCTG
This sequence comes from Aggregatilineales bacterium, assembly GCA_029975765.1. GTDB lineage: Bacteria > Chloroflexota > Anaerolineae > Aggregatilineales > Phototrophicaceae > CFX2. The sequence continues at coordinate 36,490 of JARKOK010000071.1, read as the reverse complement.
GAAGACCGTTATTACGTCACCTGGTGCAACGGCTATCACGGCCCGACGATTGGCATGGGTTATACCTTTGATTTTGAGTCCTTTCACTTTTTGGAAAATGCCTTTCTGCCTTATAACCGCAACGGCGTCCTGTTCCCTCGCAAAATCAACGGCAAATATGCCATGTTCAGCCGCCCCAGCGATACCGGCCACACCCCGTTTGGTGACATTTTTTACAGCGAAAGCCCGGATATGGTTCACTGGGGCAAACACCGGTTTGTGATGGGGCCGAAGGGCTGGACGTGGCAAAGCACCAAAACCGGCGCCGGCCCAACGCCGATTGAAACCAGCGAGGGTTGGCTGCTGATTTATCACGGCGTGCTGACCTCATGCAACGGTTTTGTCTACAGTATGGGCGCGGCGCTCCTGGATCTCGACCAGCCCTGGAAAGTGATCTACCGTTCTGCGCCCTATCTGATGTCCCCGCAAACCCTGTACGAATGTGTCGGCGACGTGCCCAACGTGGTGTTCCCGTGCGCGGCATTGTACGACCAGCCGACCGGACGGATTACGCTGTACTACGGCGCTGCCGATACCGTTACCGGGCTGGCCTTTACCTACATCCACGAACTGCTGGACTTCCTGAAACACCATTCCGAACTGTAACCGCCGCTCCTGTCAGGGCGGGTGATGCCCCCGCCCTTCACCTAACACCTCTGAGCTGACGTGACCATCGCCTGCCGAAAAACTACCTAACACCTTCTAAACATTTTCTGAATATCTCTCTGTTATCGTGAGGCACATCGAAGATTAAGCGACAGTTAAGACGGGACAGATGTCCGCCGGCTGTCCCTGAATCTTCAACTGTTATGCACAAGACGAACGCTGGGAATGCCAGCGAAGGGCTGTTGAGGAAGATGTTCACAATCCACGAGCCATATGAAACCGGTCAGGAGGATAACGAGTTTCGCCGGCTGGAGACACTGCTGACACCGTTTGACACGATCAGCCTGGCTGAACTCCAGCAGGAGGCCGCCCTGCTCGACCGCGTGGACACGAAATATATCATCGGCATGGATCAACTCTACGCCATTCTGCCGAAGCTGAGCGAACACTACCGGGCGCTGACCATCAATGATACACGCCTGCACGCCTACCAGACACTGTATTTCGATACCAGCGGCTTCACGTTCTACGAGCAGCACCATAACGGGGTGGCTTCCCGTTACAAAGTGCGGGCGCGCAAGTATCTTGACACCGATATGGCGTTCTTCGAGATCAAACATCGCACGAACCAGCACCGGACGATTAAATCCCGGCTGCCAATACCCGATGTGATGACCCGTCTCGATGACCAGTTAGCGGAATTCACGCTGGAACATGCCGCCTGCAACCCTGACCGGCTGGAACCCAAACTCTGGAATGAATACGTCCGCCTGACACTGGTGAGCCGGGACCGACCAGAACGGGTGACACTGGACATGAATTTGCGATTTCGCTGGCATGGGGCTTATACCGATCTCCCCGGAGTAGTGATTGTTGAGGTGAAACAGGCGCGCCGGTCGCAGGCCACCGCACTTATACGGCAGATGCGGCAGTCTGGTATTCGTCCGTTTTCCTACAGCAAGTATGCGGCGGGGGTGTATTCACTCTATGACGGCGTGAAGATCAACAACTTCAAGGCGCAAATGCGACAGGTCAATAAAGTCATACAAAGGATGTTCGGCTATGAATCTGCCTTCGCTGGTTGATTTTGTGATGAGCTTCGCGCTCAATCTGGCAATCGTCTTTGTCATCATCCGGTTTATCTACTATCCCCGGCAGCGTGACAAGGATTATGTGTTCACGTTCTTCGCCTTTAACACCATCATCTTTTTCGTGATGGGGCTGCTCAACAGCACGGATCTCAGTGTTGGGGTAGGTTTTGGCTTATTCGCCATCTTCTCCATCCTGCGCTATCGCACAGACACCGTGCCGATCCGGGACATGACCTATCTGTTTGTCCTGATTGCGCTGGCGGTCGTCAATTCGCTGCTGCTTCGCAGCCAGGCCTACGCCGAATTTATGCTGGTAAATGTCGTGTTGGGCGGCCTGCTCTATGTACTGGAACGCGGTTGGGGTTTTCACTACGAAACGCGCAAATCGGTCACTTACGAACGTATCGAACTGATCCGCCCCGAAAGCTGGCCGCTGCTGCTGGCCGACCTGCGCGAACGCACCGGCCTGCCCATCAGCCGGATTGAGATCGGACGGCTCGACTTCCTGCGCGACACCGCCGAAATCAAAATCTTTTACGACGCGCGCGCCGTCCAGCCAGGACAGGTCAGCTATGTTAACCATGCTCTGCCAGTCGTCGAAGGCGACCTGGCCGACAGCTAACTTATCACAGGAGTGCCCCATAATCATGAGCCGACGCAAAACAAGCCTGATTCTCGGTGGGATGTTTCTCACCCTTCTGCTGAGCGCCAGCGTGATGCTGGCGCAGGACACAGTGGCACGCCCCGCGGGGTGGGACGAATACTCGCATGGCGACAACACTGCTCCCGACTATACGGTCGTGTTTCCTCAGGCTGCCGTCAACACGATCACCATCACCATCAGCCCGGACAACTGGCAGGCCATGCAGGCTGATATGACCGGCCTCTTTGGAGAATTTGGCGTCGGAATGAACCGGGGTGCGATGGGTGGCTTCCGTCCGCCGGAGGGTGATGTCCAACCCGGACAGGCCCCGCCGGGCGGCAGTCCCCGCCAGCCCCCGGCTGAGGGCGCGCCGCCAGAAGGTTTCGATGCCAATCAGATGCCACCCGGCGGGCGTATGGGCGGCAATTTCCCCGACGGTATGGCGGGCGGTGGTGATTTTACGGATGAGAACCCCATCTGGGTCACTGCCGATATTTCCTTCAACGGCCAGACCTGGACGAACGTTGGCATTCGCTATAAAGGCAATTCCACCTTGAGCGGCGCATGGAGTAATGGATCGCTCAAACTGGGCTTCAAGCTCAACTTCGATAAATTTGAGGATGACTACCCCACTGTCAAAAACCAGCGGTTCTACGGGTTTGACGAGTTGAGTTTCTCCAGCAACTTCCGCGACTCGTCGTACCTGCACGAAAAAGCGGCGGCAGACATTTTCCGCGAAGCGGGCATCCCTGCCGCGCAGACCGCCTTCTATGCCGTTTACCTGGATTATGGCGATGACCCGGTCTATATCGGCCTGTACACGGCGGTCGAAGCTGTTGAGGATACCGTCATCCAGACTCAGTTTGCTGACGACAGCGGCAATCTCTACAAGCCGGAAGGCACCGGCGCCGGCTTCCAGGCCGGCACCTTCGACGAAGCGACGTTCTCGAAAGAAACCAACGAAGATGCGGCAGATTACAGCGACATCCTCGCGCTGTTCGAGGCGCTGCACGCTGAAACACGCACGACTGACCCGGCGGCCTGGCGTGCCCACCTTGAAGCCATTCTGGATGTGGATGAATTCATTCACTGGCTGGCGGTTAACACGGTTATCCAGAACTGGGATACCTACGGTACGATGGCACACAACTACTATCTGTATAACGACCCCACCACCGGGCGCTTCACCTGGATTCCATGGGATAACAATGAGGCTTTATCCAGCGGAGGCCGGCGTCCGGGAGGCAGCAGCGGCGCGTTTGACCTGACCGGCACAGGTGATACTTGGCCGCTCATCAGCTATCTGCTGGCGGACCCGGTCTATCTTGAACGTTATGTGTATTACGTCGAAGCCACCATCAACGGTGCTTTCGCGCCGGAAAAGATGGCAGCGACCTACACGGCACTGCACACACTGATTGCGCCGTATGTGCTGGGGGAGGCCAGCGGCACAGCCGACCCGGCACTGGAATCGGTGGACACGTTTAAGAACTCGCTCAACCAGCTAATCGAACACGCCAGCCAGCGTTATGCTCTGGCACAGGCCTATGTCAGCAGCCAGCCAGCCGGAAACTGACATCGCACCCCTGGCGCAGCCTGGACGGGCTGCGCCGGGACTCCCGCACAACCAAAGTCTATACAGCATTCAGCCGTCATTTGCGATAGGATACGAATATCATCATGAGCCTGTCAAAGAAGTTTGTTATGAAAACCATCCTGATCGTGGACGACAAACTGAGTACCCTGCGGCTGCTGACCGACTATCTGACAGAAACCGGTTTTCGAACGGTAACGGCTTCTAACGGGCGCGAAGCCCTGTATGTTGCGCGGCACGAAAAACCTGACCTGGTCCTGCTGGACATCATGATGCCGGAAATGGACGGACTGGAATTCATGCGTCACTTCCGTAAGGAGCGGCAGACACCCGTCATTATGCTGACCGCCCGTGTTGAAGAAACCGATAAGGTCGTCGGGCTGGAACTCGGCGCCGATGATTATGTTACCAAGCCGTTTGGTATGGCCGAACTGGTCGCCCGGATTCGGGCTGTCCTGCGCCGCGCGACCGAACCACCACCGGCTGCCGACATCCTGCGGGTAGGCGATGTCACCCTGGATAAAGGAACTCACCTCGTTCGTGTCGGAGAACGCAAAATCGAACTCACGCCCTCCGAATTCGACCTGCTCACCGTTCTGATGAGCGCGCCGGGGCAGGTTTTCACCCGCGCTCATCTGCTGGAACGGCTTAAGGGTGACTGGTTCGAAAACGTTGAACGGACGGTGGATGTCCATATCCGTAACCTGCGCGCCAAACTCGAACCCGACCCATCGCACCCCCGCTACGTTCTGACCGTATTTGGGGTTGGTTACCGCTTTACGGATGAAACCGCATAGGAGTCGGGCATGTTTCGGTCGCTGACCTTGAAGTGGATCGCCACGCTGCTGCTCACCAGTCTGATCGGCGTGGTGCTGGTGGGGGTGTTCGCCTACCGGACAACCGTCACCGAATTTGACCGGCTGCGCAGCGATCAGGCTGAAGCTCTGTTTGTCCAGAACGTCACCTCCTATTATCAGGCAACGGAGTCATGGGCCGGGATCGAAGGCTGGCTGCGCACCGAACCGGGCATCGCCAGCCCTCAGCGATGGTTTCAACCGCCGCAGTGGTTCGCGCTGGTGGACATGAACGGCATCGTGGTGGCCGGACGCGGGCCGCTCAACACTGGCGATCAGATTCCGGCGGCTATGATGGAAGCCGGCATACCGATCACGATTGACGGCAAACAGGTCGGCACGGCGCTGCTGGCACAGATGCCGCCAGCCCTCGACCCCCGCGAACAGCGTTACATGGACGGCGCCAATCGTGCTTTACTGGTCGGCGCGTTAGGCGCCAGCGCGACCGCGCTCGTCGTTGGCATCCTGCTTTCCCGCCAGTTCTTACGTCCCCTGTCGGAACTAACACGCGCCATCACGGCGATGCGCGCCGGCAATCTTGACCAGCGGGTGCAGATTCGCACCCGTGACGAGCTGGGTATTCTGGCTCAGACCTTTAACGAGATGAGCGCCAATCTTTACCACGCCATCCAGCATCGTAAACAGATGACCGCCGACATCGCACACGATCTCCGCACACCGCTGACCGTGATTGGCGGTTATCTGGAAGCGCTGCGGGATGGAACGCTGAAACCTACCCCTGAGCGTTTCAGCGTTATGAGTGATGAAGTTCGCCTGCTTCAGCGACTGGTTGAGGATTTGCGAACGCTCTCGCTGGCCGACGCCGGCGAACTTAAACTGCTGCGCGCGCCGGTCAACCCGCGCGAACTGCTGGAACGGGTGGCCGTTTCCTTCGAGGAATCAGCCGCGACCGCCGGCATCACCCTATATGTAAAAACAGCAGATGACCTGTCAGACATCCTGATTGACCAGGAACGGATGGTGCAGGTATTAGGTAATCTCGTCAGCAACGCCCTGCGACACACCCCACGCGGGGGTACTGTGACACTGCAAGCACAGACCACTGCCGGCGGAGTTCAGCTCATGGTGAGCGATACTGGCTCAGGTATTAGACCGGAGGATTTGCCCAAAGTGTTCGACCGTTTCTACCGCAGCGATCCATCCCGCCAATCGGACAGCGGCGAGTCGGGACTGGGGCTGGCAATCGTAAAGTCCATTGTCGAGGCGCACGGCGGCACGATAGCGGCACAGAGCCAGCTTGAGGCCGGCACGACGATGCTCATCACCCTGCCCCGGCCACCGGGCGCACCGTAGAGTCTGTTCAGTTCGGATTTGCTGCCATCGCACTTTTCGATTACCCTGCAAAGGTAGCAGTTTTCACCGGCGGGGGATATACTCTACTTTATTCAAAGCAGAGGTCTAACCACGTCCCAGACCTTATAGAAAAGTGTTTATAGCGCGTCATCGGCTGTGCCGCGTGGTTTGCCATGCCGTTCATATGTCCGATACTCCAAGCTAAAGGTGAAATAGATGTCCACTTATACCATCCCCACCCTGCCTCAGCCTTCTAAGGTCGGAGCGAATGAAGCCATACTGGTTGCCAGCGGTGACCTGCGTCTGGCCGCCAACCAGACCTGCTGGGCTGCCCAGCATGATATGGAACAGCGGGTGATCGCCGTTTTTGCCCAGGAGGGCATCACGGTCAAACGCGGCCATCCGTATAACCCTGACGAAAAACACGGTTTCATCTCCAGCCAGCGTATGGGGATGGACGTATTTGCCAATATTGACCCGGATGCCCGATTGATTGTCGCTGAGGCTGTCTGGCAGTACAGCCATCATGTGCTGGCCGGGCTGCGAAGCCATCGCGGGCCGATTCTGACACTGGCGAACTGGAGCGGCCAGTGGCCGGGGCTGGTTGGTATGCTCAATCTGAATGGGTCGCTGACCAAAGCGGGCGTGAAATACAGCAGCATCTGGAGCGTGGACTTCACCGACGACTTCTTCCTGAATGGCATTCGCCAGTGGATTAAGGAAGGCAAAATCACACACGACACCAGCCACGTCCGCGATCTGAACCCCGGCCAGCTGCCCGCCGCCGAGGCCGAACTGGGCCGCGCCCTCGCCGCCCAACTGCGCCAGGAGAAAGCAATCCTGGGCGTGTTTGATGAAGGCTGCATGGGCATGTATAACGCCATTATTGATGATGAACTGCTGAACCCGGCGGGTGTGTACAAAGAACGCCTCAGCCAGTCGGCGCTGGTAGCCAGAATGCAGACGGTGAGTGATGCCGAGGCCCAGCAGGTGCGCGACTGGCTGAACGCGCGCGGCGTGAAGTTCGTCACCGGCACGGACGAAATGACCGAACTCACCAATCAGCAGATTCACCAGCAGTGTAAGATGTACATCGCCGCTGTGCGGATTGCGCACGAATTTGGCTGCGACGCGATTGGCATCCAGTACCAGCAGGGTCTCAAGGATATGGCCCCTGCTTCTGATCTGGTGGAAGGGCTGCTCAACAATGTTGAACGCCCCCCGGTGTTCGATCAGGACGGTCAGGAACTCTACGCCGGTAAAGCCCTGCCCCATTTCAACGAAGTAGACGAATGCGCCGGCCTGGACGCGCTGGTGACCAATCGTGTCTGGACGGTGATGGGCTTTGACCCGGCGACCACCCTGCACGATCTGCGCTATGGTGAACACTTCACCGGTGATGGCGTGGATGATTTTGTCTGGGTGTTTCTCATCTCTGGCGCCGCGCCTGCCTCACATTTCACCGGCGGTTATGCTGGCGCGTCCAGCGAGCGCCAGCCGCCGATGTACTTCCGGTTGGGCGGCGGTACGCTCAAAGGCGTTAGCAAACCGGGCGAAATCGTCTGGAGTCGGGTATACGTGATGGACGGCGCGCTGCACTGCGACATCGGGCGCGCGACCGCCGTGAAACTGCCGGAAGCTGAAACCCAGCGCCGCTGGCAGATGACAACCCCGCAGTGGCCGATCATGCACGCGGTCACACACGGCGTCAGCCGCGATCAGATGATGGCGCGGCACAAGGCCAATCATATCAACGTTGCCTACGCGCCGAGCGCCGCCGATGCGGACAGGGCGCTGGCGGCCAAAGCAGCCATGCTGTCTGAGATGGGTATTCAGGTTCATCTGTGTGGCGACGTGAAACTCTAAATCACTTTGTCAGGGCGAGGCATGTCTCGCCCTGATCCTGGCTTAAAAGGCAAAACGACATGGAATGGTTCAACGAACCACCGGTCTGGAAGGAACGCGGCAACGCGCTGGACATCACCACCGCACCCAAGACCGACTTCTGGCGGAAAACACATTACGGGTTCATTCGAGACAACGGCCATTTTTATTATCAGCGGGTGTCCGGCGACTTCGCCGCCGATGTCCGAGTTATCGGCCAGTACCGCGACCTGTACGACCAGGCGGGATTGATGGTACGGCTGGACGAACAGCACTGGATGAAATGTGGCATCGAGTACGTGCACGGCGTCCAGCAGGCCAGCGCCGTTGTTACCCGCGACTACTCCGACTGGTCAGTGACGCCGCTGCATCAGAATCCGGCCTCCATCAGCCTGCGTGTTTCGCGGCATGGCGATGCCCTTGAGGTGCATTACTCGCTGGATGGACAGACCTATACCCTGCTGCGCCTGGCTCATCTGACACTGGAGGAGACGCTGCAAGTCGGGCTGATGGCCTGTTCGCCGGACGGCAGCGGCTTTGCGGTTTCATTCGAGAATTACACCCTTCGTGCCGACACGGTACGTGGGTAAGCCGCTCATCACGGGCAGAAGACACCGTAATCACGGGGCGCGAAAGACAGCTTTCGCGCCCGTTACAGGCGGCTGACGGTAATCCAGCGTGCACGACTAGGCCACCTAGTGGGTAGACCTATAGCCCCATTGTCCCCCTACCTGAAGTCTTTTTTCCCAATAAAAATTCACACCCCCTAGCCGATGTGTCCGCTTAACTTTTGACATAAGCTAGAGAGGTCATAGAACAGGTGAGGTTAGAATTGACTGCACAGCAGGTGTTCCGTAATACGGTGATCATCCTGGCAACGCTGGCGCTGGCTTATGTGCTGGTGCTCAGTGCCCGCATCTTCGTGGTCGTGCTGATTGCCATTTTGATCGCGTCAGCCCTCAGGCCCACGATTATCCGTCTCACGCGGCTGCGTGTGCCGCAGGGGCTGGCAATTCTGCTGGTCTATGCAATGCTGCTGGGGCTGATTATCACGCTACTGATCGGCGTGCTGCCGCCGGTATTTAGCCAGATCAGCCGTTACATTCAGAACGACTGGCAGCTTGCCAGCCGGCTGATCGCGGCGCAGAACTGGTTCATGAACTTCGCCAACACCAATCTGGGCGCGAACATCAGCCCGATAGATGCAGACGAAATCCAGCGTGCTGTAGGCATTATGGTAGATGAATTTACCCTGTCTGCGCCCCGGCTGGCAACCGAACTCGGCGGCGTGGTGGGTGAATCGATTCTGGCTTTTGTGATCGGGGTGTACTGGCTCACCTCTCATGACAGCGCGGTGAACTTTCTGCTGCAAATGTTCCCCCTTCGCCATCGCGAGGAAGTAAAAGCCACCATTGATGAAATCGAAACTTCGTTGGGCAACTACGTGCGCGGCGTGGTGCTGGTTGCCAGTTTCGTCGGCATCGCCAATTGTGCCATTTTAACGCTGCTGCGTGTCCCCAACGCCGCTACGCTGGGTTTCATCATTGGCGTCACGACCATGCTGCCCGTCATCGGCGGTTTCCTGGGCGGCGGGCTGGCGACAATTATGGCGCTGCTGATCAACCCCTTACACGCGCTTTTCACACTCGGCACATTCGTCGGTGTGCAGCAGATCGAAACGCATTACCTGACGCCGCGCGTCATGTCGCGCAGTGTGGGGATAGATCCGATCCTAGTTATCGTGGCGGTTTTTGTCGGTTTCGCGTTAGGCGGCGTGATCGGCGCTATTCTCGCTGTGCCGATTGTGGGGATTTTCTATATTGTTTTCCGCCGGTGGGTCATCGAACCGCGTAAAGCCAGTGTCACCCCCTACACCATTCAGGATGGTCTGATTGTTCTGAACCAGATCGGCGACGAGGAGGCAGATCAGGAGGAGTTATAATTTCACAGTTCGCGCCTGATACTGTGGATGACATAACGCTTAACCGGAGAATCCGTGTGTACCAGCTTCTAACGTTATTGGATGATCCTCTCCTTCACCGGCAGATTCACGCCGGACTGAGCAGCAGTTATGTGCTGCTGGCAGCCGATCAAACGAATCCCTTCGGGCAGGTATTTGACGTATGCCTGATTGATGAAATCGAACTTCAGCGGCGGCACGCGGCAGCCGCTGCCCGCAAGCAAGCCGAATTTCCCGTACTGCTCCCTTTTTTGCTGATTACCACCCGCGAATCGATCCACAGCCGCCAGTGGCAGCAGTGGTATCCGATAGACGACTTTATCACGCTGCCTCTCGATCTGGCTGAACTTCAGACACGGCTGACGCTGCTGCTGCGGAACCGCCGCTCATCTCTGGCTGTTAATGCTGAACGCCAGCAGACCCAGGTCTTCTTGCAGCGCAACGAGAAACAGTTTGGCGGTATCGCCCGGAATCTGCCGGTCATGCTGAATGCCTGGGACAAATCCAATACCTTCGTTTTCTGGAACCACGAGTGCGAACGGGTAACCGGCTATCGCGCCGACGAAATTGTAGATAACCCCCGCGCGCTCGAACTCCTGTATCCTGACAGCGCCTACCGGGAAAAGATGGTCACAGAGTGGATGTCCCGGCAGGGTGCTTACCGTGACTGGGAATGGACACTCATGACCAGGGATGGACAGGCCAGAACCATCGCCTGGTCAAGCCTGGCCGCCCAGTTTCCGATTTTTGAATGGGCGGCCTGGGGTGTGGGTATGGATGTAACCGAACGCAACCACGCCCGTGCAATGGCTGACGCGCTGCGTGATACCGCCGCCGCGCTGACCAGCACGCTCCATCTGACAGATGTTTTTGAGCGGATTCTGGCAAATGTCGGCCTGGTCGTTCCCCATGATGCGGCGAATATCATGCTGCTGGACGAGACAGACGTGCACATCGTGCGCAGTCATGGCTACGATACGGTGGGGCGCGACCAGATGGCGAATAGCTGGCGCGTGAAACTGGCAGACACGATCTATTTACGTCAGATGCAGCAGACCCGGCAGCCCATTATCATTCCTGATGTTCAGGTATTAGCCTCGAAGCCGCCGTCACTATCGCTGACACCCCTCCATTCCTATGTCGGGGCGCCTATCTGTCTGAACGATGAAGTCATTGGCTTCATCAACCTTCACAATTTGACCCGTGATTTTTTTACACCGGTAGATGCCGATCACCTGCAAGCGTTTGCCGAATCCGCGGCGATTGCCATTCAGAACGCGCGGCTGTACGAGCAGGCGCACCTGCTGGCGGCCTATGAAGAACGCCAGCGCCTCGCGCGGGATCTGCATGATGCGGTAACACAATCACTCTTTTCGGCCAGCATCATAACTGAAGCTCTGCCGCGCCAGTTTGAGACGCATCCCGAAACCGTCAAAGAGAGGCTCCATACGCTCCACCGATTGATGCGCGGCGCGCTGGCCGAAACGCGCACGCTGCTGCTGGAACTGCGCCCTAATGACATGATCAGGATGGACATTGGCCCGCTGCTGACACAGCTAATCGAAGGCGTGCAGAGCCGCAAGAAAATACTGGTTGAAACGGAGATTGAAAATCAACCGGAATTTGATTTAAATGTAAAAAAGGCTTTCTATCGCATTACGCAGGAAGCGTTGAATAATGTCCTGAAACACGCCCAAGCTACGCACGCGCGTGTCGTGTTGCTGCGGCACGACTATCAGTACCATCTCACCATTACGGACAACGGGCGTGGGTTCGACACATCCCAGGTGGCGCCGGCCAGTATGGGGCTGGAGATCATGCGCGAGCGTGCCCAGGCCATTGGCGGGGCACTCACGATCCACAGCCAGCCGGGGCAGGGCACAGAAGTAAAAATGATTTGGCCGGTAAATGAAGAAGGACAGGGATTATGACTCAAACAGAGCCGATTCGGGTGATGATTGTGGATGACCATGACGTTGTACGTCAGGGACTCGCCGTCCTGATGGAAGCCTTTGATGATTTGCTCCTGGTTGGTGAAGCTTCAAACGGCGAGGATGGGATCCGCCTGTGTCTTGACTGCCAGCCGGATGTTCTGCTCACCGATCTGGTGATGCCCGGTGTGGACGGTGTGGCCGTGATTCAGTCGGTACACCAGCACTGTCCCCACACCCAGATCGTCGCCCTGACCAATTTCAAAGAAGAGGAGCTGGTATATGCCGCCCTTCAGGCTGGCGCCACCAGCTATCTGCTGAAGAATGTGACAGTGGATGAACTGGCGAACGCGCTGCGGGCAGCGCATCGAGGCCGCCCAACCCTGGCGCCTGAAGCGGCTCAGGTGCTCGTCAAAGTGACGGCGCGCCCACCGTCACCGGGTTATGACCTGACCGAACGGGAGCGCGAAGTGCTGGCGCTCATCAAGCAGGGCATGAATAACCGGGAAATTGCCGATTTTCTGACCATCAGCCGCTCCACTGTGAAAAATCATGTCAGCAATATTTTTTCGAAACTCGCCGTTTCCAACCGCGCGGAAGCTGTTGCTACCGCAATACAGCATCACTTAGTCAGTTGACCCAAGCCATAATCCGCCTGTTGGCCTATACAAAAATCCGCTGACCATATCATCACGGCGGCGGATTTTTGTTTTATCCTACAAGAGAGGACAGGCTGGTGGAATCAGCATCGTTAGTCTCAGGTTAATATAACGGGATAATGTTTCAACCAACACCAACAGCCGGCTATACCCGGTTCAATAAGCCCAACCATGCCCCGATGCTCAAAGGCAGTGACATCGTCGGGCAACCCATTATCACCTACGGCCAGTACAGCGGCATTGCCAGCGTTTCAGACGTGATTTTTGATCATAACACCAATCAGGTGCTGGCGTTTGTTGCTGACCAACCGGGATGGCATAGAGCCGCGCGCATTATCCCCTGGAGTGGTATTCAGTCGGTCAGCCCGGACAGCGTGATCGTCTGGTCAAAAAACATGATTGTCGTCGCTGAACAACTGTACCGCATCAAACAGGTGCTGGGGCGCAGCAACCTGACCAAAGGAATGCCGATCATTACTCAGGATGGCCGTCATCTGGGCATCATGACCGATATCTACTTTAGCCAGCATATTGGCACGGTGATCGGTTATGAGGTAAAGGGCGGTTTATATGCCGACGAAGTGACCAACTGCGGTTTTGTGCCGGCGCCGCCCACCCTGCACGTCTACCAGAATGCAGCCTATGTTCCGTCACACACGGCGCGGCTGATGGAAGAACGTGTACAGCCCGTTCTGATTGCCCCGCCTTCGATCCATCAAACGCTGGGACGGCGCATCCATGAGCCGCTGCGCACGGACAGCGGCAGCCTCATCGCTGCTCCCGGCCAGATCGTCAATGATACGGTGGTGGCGCTGGCACAGGCGTACCGAAAAGACCACGACTTGTTACGGGCTGTCGGCCTCCTGCCGACCAGCATCAAGTAGAACATTCGTCCTTTACTGGCAGTCAATCGTATAAGGCTGTGTATTTATGCTGCGTTCTCTGGTTGCCCCGGCTCATGTTGCGCAGGATGAAGAATTCGTCCTGCGCCGTAATGCGGTGGAAGCCGATCTGGAAACGGCCCTGGCGGCTGGTGATCTCGTCTGGTTGGATATAAGTGATGCGAGCGATGATGAAATTCAATGGCTGGAGCGGGTGTTCAAACTGCATCCCGCCGTTGTCAGTGATCTCAAACGCGAAGACCGCCGCCCTACCCTTATGGTCTATCCTGAATACCTGTTTCTGTCCCTGTTCCAGCCGCATATTCGTCTGAACAAGGTGGCCGGTGAGGAAATCCACTGTCTGATCGGTGAAAACTTTTTTATTACGGTTCGCACGTCGGGCAAAAGCGCCGTTGACAGCGCCTATGAACGCGCCGCCCAACTGCGCGATAGCTGGCACGGCGGTACACCCTATCTGCTTTACCTGACAGCCCAGTTTGTCGTGGATTCGTATTATCCCCTGCTCGACCGCATCAGCAACCAGCTCAACGAACTGGAAGAAAGTGTGCTGCTGAACGGTGGCAGCCTCTCCCAGAAAGCTGTGTTCCGCATTAAACAGCAGTTAATTGAACTGCGGCAGATGGTCGCGCCGCAGCGTGAAGTACTCTCCAGCGTCATCGGTGAAGATCGCATCATGCGCACCGGTGAAAGCCGCGATCTGTTCCGTCATCTGTACGAACGCCTGCTGCGCATTTACGATGTGATTGACGCGCAGCGCGATCTGACCAGCAACGTACTGGACCTGATCGAAAGCCAGACGGCCAGCAAACTGGGCAACGCGGTCAACCGCCTCACCATCCTGTCCATGATTTTCCTGCCGCTGACCTTCATCATGGGGCTGTTTGAACTGAACTTTGTCACCACCGAACCGGAACTTCGTATTCCCTTAAGCGGCGATGTCGTGCTGCTCATCATTTTGCTTCTGACCTTCTCGTTTGGGGTAACACTGGTCTGGGTCTTTCGACGTAAGGGCTGGCTGTAGCCAGTCTGGAAAGGATAAACAGATGCAATTACAAGATCGGGTGGCGCTGGTGACCGGCGCGGGTTCAGGGATTGGCGCGGCAGCGGCACGCCTGCTGGCGCGTGAGGGTGCGAAAGTAGCCGTCCTGGGACGTACTGAAGATAAGCTGCGTAAAACAGCCGATGCTATTCGTGCCCAGAACGTCGAGGTCATGTCCATCGCCGCCGACATATCACAACCTGAACCCATCTCACGCGCGGTCGAGCAGATCATCCAGCAGTGGGGACGGTTGGATATAGTTTTTGCCAATGCGGGGATTAATGGCGTCTGGGCGCCGCTGGAAGACCTCACGCCGGAGGATTGGGACACCACCCTGAACGTGAATCTGAAAGGCACTTTCCTGACCGTAAAATATGCGCTGCCCTATCTCAAACGCCAGGGCGGCTCGGTCATCATCACCTCTTCAATTAACGGAACGCGTGTGTTCAGCAATTCAGGTGCGACTGCCTATTCCTGTTCAAAAGCCGCGCAGGTAGCCTTTGCCAGAATGGTGGCGCTGGAAGTTGCCCCCCACCGCGTGCGCGTCAATGTTATTTGCCCCGGCGCGATTGACACCGACATTAATGACAGTACCGAAAAACGCCGTCTGGAAACCATACAGCCGCAGATCGAATTCCCGAAAGGCGAAGTGCCGCTGACCGCTGGCCGTCCCGGCACCTCGGAGCAGGTCGCTGAACTGGTCGTCTTTCTGGCCTCCGACGCGGCCAGCCATATCACCGGCACTGAAATCTGGATTGACGGCGCGCAGTCCCTCTTGCGAGGTTAGCCACTCTAAAACAAACGAGTCCGACAGTGCGGACTCGTTTGTTTGACAATCTATGCTCAGACCGGGCTAACTGATCACCCGCCGGCCAAAGATCAGCGCAACCACGAACAGCACCAGGAACAGGAAGAACAGGATTTGCGCGATAGATGATGCCGTCCCCGCAATACCGCCGAAGCCGAACAGCGCCGCGACAATTGCAATGACCAGGAAAAGTACCGCAAGACGTAACATGATAGGCGTACCTCTCGATTTCTCATCCAACGAACCACTCAATGTATGGTTAGTGTACGAAAAATCCCAACCGCTTTCATGAGGTTTTTAGTGGATTTTCCGATAGGCCACCTGGTTGGTTGAAGGGTGGGACGGATTGTCCCATTCATTGGCTCGTTCAGTCCTATTCTGAAACGAACCGGTTGCCTCATGCTTTTTCGTTACGACCATCGTAAGATGGGACTGTTCGATGTTTTAGTGTAAGGAGCAATACACGATGGCAAACAATGGTGTCTGGGATCAGATTGAAGGCAAGTGGAAACAACTTCGAGGCCAGGTGCGAACCCAGTGGGGCAAACTGACCGACGACGATCTGGAACAGATTGCCGGCCGTAAGGATATTCTGGCCGGGAAACTCCAGGAACGCTACGGCATTGCCAAGGAAGAAGCGAACGCGCAGATTGAACGCTGGGAAAACACGGTACGCTTCTAACGTCTGACAATCTGATATAAAAAAAGGCCGCTGGTGGTTTTTCCAGCGGCCTTTTTATTGTGAGATCCGTTACCGGATTGCTTCGGCGTTCAGCCGCCCCGCGATCTGCGTCAGCGACTTATCAGTCGTTTCTTCTTCATCCAACGTCTGCTGGAGCAACTGCGCCACGTCCTTCATATCCAGCAGATAGGCGTAGGTGCGCGCTGAACCGTAAGCCGCCATTTCGTAATGTTCGACCTTCTGCGCGGCGGCAATCAGGGCGGCATCCAGCACCTCACCCGTACTCTGTTCCTGCATCAGTTCGCTGCCTTCTTCAATCAGGCCCTGCATCCCCTTGCAGGATACGCGCTGCGCGCGTTTGTTCAGCAGGCGAAACGCCTCTTTCAGCCGTTTGATATGTTCTTCGGTCTGAGCCAGGTGTTCCTGAAAGGCGGTCTTGAGTTCTTCCGACGAGGCAGCCTCGACCATCTTGGGCAGCGCCTCGCTGATTTGATGCTCGGCATCATACAGGTCTTGCAGATCATGGACTAACAGTTCGTTCAGGTCTTTCATCGGCTTCACGTTACATCTCCTCTCGTGTTCTGGAACGCCATCGGGCCAGCCTGGCCCTGGCGAAAATACGGTAGTGACGATCCGGCCATTACGCCTTAATCAGATCGTCGTCTGTTACCTGCAAATACAGGCCCTCTTCGGTCACATCGGCGATCTGATCGGGCAGAACAAAACGATCAGAGGCCAGCAGTCCGCCATCCACGCGCACAAAGCCCTGCCGTATTAGCCGGTCGCGCAGCGTCTCAGGCAGGTCATCGTCACTGAATACCCTGGCAATGTCTTCTACCAGCCATGAACCGGTGGGGGTAGCTGCCGGAGACCCGGTTACCGTTTCCGTACCGGGCTGGTGGGGGTCTTCATCGCCAAAACGCACAAATTCCACTGTGCCAATGGCCGCGCCAGTGCGATCATAGACCGTCATTCCCTCACGAACTTGCAGCAGCACATTCTGGATCATGTTCCTTCACTCCATTAAATCACGGCCCACTCTGTACACTTTACACAGAAACTGGACACGATACATCGTCTCACGGGAGCATTTTCACATAGGAGAGGTGGCTGATTTGCCTGAAGGTCATGTTGTATCAAAACGCTGACATCGCGTAAGATAGACTTAAGCTATACTGAAACGCAAGCGTTTGCATAAATGAACATAAGGGAAAGCGTGATATGCGCCAGATGCGAACCCGATCCCACGTGGTCACTTTAGTTCTTGTTCTGCTGCTGTGCCTGTCAACCCGGCAGATCACGCGCGCGGCGACCTTTGAAGTCAATGAACTGGATGATGCCGGCGACGGCGTGTGTGATGACACCTGCACCCTGCGTGATGCCATTACTGCCGCCAATGCCGACCCGGATTTCGACACGATTACCTTTTCGCTGGATGCGGGCGGCCCACAAACCATCATGCTGACTCAGGGCACGCTGGAGATCACGCAGCCGGTCAGCCTCGATGCTACGACGCAGCCCGGTTATCCGGGGGTGCCGATTATCACCCTCGATGGCACAGCCGTCAGCAGCGATGGGCTGACGATTAACGCCAGCGGCAGCATCGTGCGCGGGTTCATTATCGGGAACTTTACTGGCGCGGGCATGGTCATCAATGGAAATGGCAGCACGATTGAAAACAATTACATTGGCTGGGATGGCAGCGTCGCTATCCCAAATGCTTCAGGTATCGAGATTCAGGGCAGCGGGAATACGGTGCAGAATAATACGATTGCCGGCAATACCGGCGTCGGGATTTATGTAGCTGGCGCGGCGGCAGTTGATAATGCTCTGTTTGGTAATAACATCTTTGACAACGGCGGCCTGGGTATTGATCTGGCGCCCACGGGTGTGGCCGTAAATGACGACGGAGACACCGACACCGGCACTAACGATTACCAGAACTATCCGGTAATTACGATAGCAACCCCCACGCTCGTTCAGGGTACGCTGAACAGCATCCCCAACACGTCATTCCGGCTGGAATTTTTCACCAATGCGGCGTGCGACCCCTCCGGTTATGGTGAGGGTGGGAGTTATCTGGAGAATCTGGTTATTACAACCGATGGCGCGGGCAACGCAGCCTTTTCGACCACGCTCCTCATCAATGCCGGTGATTTCCTGACGGCGACGGCCACCAGCCCCACCGGCAGCACGTCGGAGTTTTCCGCGTGCGTGGAAATCACGGACGCGCCGATTTACAGCTCCATTCCAGCTCCGGCTCCCGATTCGGCCAGCGTCATTGATCTGCCGCCCACCAGTGAAAACACGCCGGTCAGCACCCTGATTGCGGTGTCGAATCTGGGCAGCGCGGTGCTGAATATCACTAACGTGACGCTGGATAACACCACTGATTTCTCGTTAGTCACTCCGGCCACCTTCAATGTACCGGCAGGCAGTACGGTAAACATCGAAGTACAGTGTGACGCGGACACCGGTGGGGGCAGCTTTGTCACAACGGTGACCGTCACGCATAATGATCTGCCGCGCAGTCCGGCAGTTTATACCGTCAACTGCGAGGTAGGCGCGCTGCCGCAGCCGCAGTTTGAATCCGGCCCGCCGCCGCCAAACGTCGAATGGACGGCGGCCTTTGGCGGTGCTTCCACCACCAACCTCAGCGTCACAAATATTGGCGATCCCGGCTCAACGCTCAACGTGAATCTGGCCGCTGACGCGCTCAACGACCCGAATGTACCCGCCGTATTCAGTATTGTGAACGGCCTGCCGCTGAATTTCAGCCTTGATCAGAATAACAGCCAGATGATACAGATTCGCTGCCAGCCAAGCGCGGCGGCGACCTTCACAGCGACTCTGACCCTGACGACCAACGACCCTGACGCTGCCGAACAGCTCATTGTCTACAACCTGACCTGTGAGGCCAATACTCCTGTGGCCCGGAATTACGACGCGACGCCAGCCTCCGGCGCGCTGACCCCGCTGGCCGCCAGCCAGAACGACCCTGACCCCACCACCAGCATCAGCGTCAGCAACACCGGCGGCACCGACACGCTCACCATCACCAACGTCGCCCTGTCCGGTGATCCGGCCATCAGCCTCACCACTCCCACCACCTTCACCGTCGCGCCGGACGCCACCGCCAGCATCAGCCTCGTGTGTGACACGGCGGCGGCAGGCAGCTTCAGCACCACCATCACCGTCACCCACGACGGCACCAACGTCGCCAGCCCCGTCACCTACACCCTCGACTGCACCATCACCGCCGCGCCGGTCACGCGCATCTACGACGCGACACCAGCCTCCGGCGCGCTGACCCCGCTGGCCGCCAACCAGAACGACCCTGACCCCACCACCAGCATCAGCGTCAGCAACACCGGCGGCACCGACACGCTCACCATCACCAACGTCGCCCTGTCCGGTGATCCGGCCATCAGCCTCACCACCCCCACCACCTTCACCGTCGCGCCGGACGCCACCGCCAGCATCAGCCTCGTGTGTGACACGGCGGCGGCAGGCAGCTTCAGCACCACCATCACCGTTACCCACGACGGCACCAACGTCGCCAGCCCCGTCACCTACACTCTCGGCTGCACCATCACCGCCGCGCCGGAACCGATTTACCAGTCGGTACCCGCGCCCGGCGGCGCGCCAATAAACCTGGTCACAACTCAGGGCATACCGGTCAGCACCACGATTGCCGTGTCCAACCCCGGCAACGCGCCGCTAATTCTCAGCAGCATTACCTTATCGAACACGACCGATTTTGAACTGGTGCCGCCGCTGCCAGCAACGATTGCCGGCGGGGGCGCCGACATACAGAATATCGAGGTACGCTGCCGGGCAACAACAGCCAGCGGCACGCCGTATACGACCAACGTAACCGTCGTCCATAATGCCGCCGGCGGAACGGCGTCATACACGGTCAACTGCACCGTTAACGTGCCGCCGACCCAGGCGGGGTATGCCTCGAATCCCGTTCCCGGCAGCACGATTGACTTTGGCTCCACTCAGGTCGGCACACCCGTCAGCAACAGTTCGCTCACGATCAGCGAAACCGGCAGCGCCGCGCTGGTCGTCAGCAGCCCGACCATTAGCGGGACAAACGCAGGGGATTTCAGCATCATCGCACCAGCGTTCCCGCTCACTATCAATGACGGCGCTGCCTCACAGGCCGTCACGCTTCAATGTAATCCGAGTGCCGCCGGCATCCGAACGGCCAGTTTAACATTCAGCACCAACGACCCTGCTAACCCTAATCCCAGCTACAGCCTGCAATGTACGGGCACAGCGATACCCGCGCCCGGTTATCAATCCGCCCCTGCCCCAGGCGCGACGATTGATCTGGGGTCAAGCGTCGTGGGCACACCGATTACGGTCGCTGCGCTGACCATCAGTGAAATCGGCACGCAGCCGCTTACGGTCAGCAATCCGACCATCAGCGGCACCCACGCAGCCGATTTCGCCGTTACCGCCCCGGCCTTCCCGCTCACGATAGACGATGGCGGAGCGCCGCAGGCCGTCAGCATTCGCTGTACACCCGGCGCACTCGGCACCCGAACAGCCACGCTGACCTTCACCACCAATGACCCGACGCAAACCAGCGTGTCCTACACCTTGCAGTGTACCGGCACCGCCACGCCGGTGGTTAACATCTCCCCGGCCACGCTGCCGAATGGTATGGTGGGGGTGGCTTACAACCAGGTACTGACCGCCAGCGGTGGCACATCCCCCTATCAGTTCGCGCTCGCCAGCGGCACGCTGCCGCCAGGGCTGACTCTCGCTAATCCGAGTCCGCTCGCTTCAACCGCGACACTCGCCGGTACGCCAACCACCGCCGGGCAGTACACCTTCACGATCCGGGCGACCGATGCCAACAGCATATCCGCGACCCGGCAGTACACGGTCACGATTGGCGGGTATACTTCCTTCCCCACACCGGGCGGCTTCATTACCGTCAATACCGTACCCAACGTGCCGGTCAATGCTTTCCTGACGGTCTCCAACACGGGCACCAGCACCCTGAGAATCACATCCATTGCGGTCAGCAATCCGATTAATTTCTCGCTGCTTACGGTCGCACCGTTTGACATCGCGCCCAGCACCTCACAAAGCATCGGTGTCCAGTGTCTGTCACCAACAGTTGGCACGTTCCTGACGACGCTGACGGTGGCCTACACGCCACCGGGCGGTACTTCGGCCGGTTACACGATCACCTGCAACGTAACCACCACGCTGCTGCCGACGGTTACGCCCTTTGGCACGCCCTTCAGCACGCTGACCCCGACAGCGATTCCGCCCACGCCAACCCCCTCCGCGCCGAGTACGGGCGCGGTTAACAATGAAGTGAAAGGGCAGGCGCTCCGCACCGGCCCATACCTGGGCGCAACGCTGATTGGCTCGGTGCTCACCAACCAGCAGTATCCGATACTGGCGCGCAGCTTTGATGAGGGCGGCGAATTTGCATGGTATCTGATTCAGGTAGGCAGGATTACCGGCTGGACATCCGGTCGGTATTTCAGATTCGAGGGCAACCCGGATCTGCTGCCATCATCCGGCTCGATCTTCGACCAGATTGACGGCGCGCCCGACACCGGCATGACGGCTGTCCTCCCCGCGATCACCGACATGCGCCGCCGACCGAGCGGACGTGCCGCGATTATCCGCACGCTGCCCGCCGGAGCAACCGTTTCAGTCATCGGACGCACACGGCAGAACGGCGGCAACTACTGGCTGCATGTGCGCTATGAAGGTCAGATTGGCTGGATTCCGGCCTACATCGAAAACGCGCGTGGCAGCTGGGAAAACGTGCCAATTCGGTAAGGTTATACCCTGTGGGGCGGGCCGCTAACCCGCCCCATCACCCTCTATTCCAGACAACCTGCCCGAACGCCGCGTCAATTGTGACGCGCTGCCGTAAACGGTTATAATCGCCGTTATTCTCAAAATCGCCAGCAAGGATAGAATCATGACCGCTTCCCCATCATTGCCGTATCAGGATATAATCTTGAATCCTGAAGACCGTGCCGCCGACCTTGTTTCCCGGATGACACTGGAAGAAAAAGTGTCACAAACGCTGCACGATGCGCCCGCCGTTGAACGGCTGGGGATACCTGCTTATAACTGGTGGAACGAGTGTTTACATGGTGTCGGTCGTGCCGGTATTGCCACCGTTTTCCCACAGGCGATTGGTATGGCCGCCATGTGGAACGCCGATCTGCTGGCGGAGATCGCAGCCGCCATCAGCGACGAAGCCCGCGCCAAACATCACGATGCCCTGCGGCGCGGCGTCCATGATATTTACTACGGCCTCACCTTCTGGACGCCAAACATCAACATTTTCCGCGATCCGCGCTGGGGTCGCGGCCAGGAAACCTATGGCGAAGACCCCTATCTGACCGCCCGGCTGGGGGTCACGTTCGTCAAAGGCTTGCAGGGCGACGATCCACATTATCTGAAGCTGGTCGCCACCCCCAAACATTACGCCGTTCACAGTGGACCAGAGGCCGACCGTCACCGCTTCAATGCCGTTGTTAACCAGCGTGATCTGTGGGATACGTATCTGCCCGCTTTTGAAGCCTGTATCCGCGAGGGTCAGGCGGCCTCCATCATGGGCGCGTATAACCGCACGAACGGCGAACCCTGCTGTGCCAGCCCCACGCTGCTGCAAACCATCCTGCGCGAACGGTGGGGATTTGATGGCTTTGTGGTCTCGGACTGCGGTGCGATTGACGACATCTACCGCGATCACAAAGTGGTAGATACACCGGAGGCAGCGGCAGCACTGGCGGTCGAAAATGGCTGCGAACTGAACTGCGGTTGCACCTACGAGGCGCTGGTGGAAGCGGTCAAACAGGGTTTGCTGGATGAAACTGTCCTCGACCGCGCTGTGATCCGGTTGTTCACGGCGCGCTTCCGTCTGGGTATGTTCGACCCGCCGGAACAGGTGGCCTACGCGCAGCTTCCGATCAGCGTCAATGACTGTGATGCACACCGGACGCTGGCGCTGCGGGCAGCCCGTGAATCCATCGTGCTGCTGAAAAACGCCGACAATACCCTGCCGCTCCCCAAGACGCTGAAAACCATCGCCGTCATCGGCCCGAATGCCGATGACGAAAAAGTGCTGTGGGGTAACTACAACGGCGTGCCGTCCTTCACGGTCACACCGCTGGCCGGGATTCGTGCCGCCCTGGGCGCGCCGGCGGAAATCCTGTACGCGCGCGGCTGTTCCGTGTTACGCAGCGACACCAGCGGTTATGCGGAAGCTCTGGCGGCAGCCGCCCGCGCGGACGTGATTGTGTTTGTCGGTGGGCTGTCGCAGGCCATCGAAGGGGAAGAGGGTCAGGAAGAAGGTGTGACCGATGGCAAAAGCCAGGGCGACCGGACGGACATCGCGTTACCCGCCGTGCAGGAAAATCTGCTTAAGGAGCTGTACGCCTTAGGCAAGCCCATCGTGCTGGTGCTGGTGGGCGGCAGCGCCATAGCGGCCCCCTGGGCGGACGCCCATTTACCGGCGATTATTGAAACCTGGTATGGTGGGCAGGCTGCCGGGACGGCGCTGGCCGAAGTCTTGTTTGGTGACTACAACCCCGGCGGGCGGCTGCCGGTTACATTTTATAAGTCCGTAAACGATCTGCCACCGTTCGAGGATTACACTATGGCCGGGCGCACTTACCGCTATTTCCAGGGTGAACCGCTCTACCCCTTCGGTTACGGCCTGAGTTATACCTCCTTCGCCTACGACAGCTTACGCTTTGAGGGTGAGAGCTTCACCACCAGCGATACGATCACGCTTCATGCCGAGGTGCGCAACACCGGCAGCCGCGCCGGGGATGAGGTCGTGCAGCTGTATATCAGCGATCTGGAGGCCAGCGCGCCGGTGCCTGTCCACAGACTGCAAGGCTTCCGGCGGCTGCATCTGAAACCGGGTGAAACGGCGGCTGTCCGGTTTACCCTGACTCCCGAAGCCCTGTCCTTCGTGGATGAGGCCGGGCGGCGGGTGCTTGAACCCGGCATCTTCCGCGTGACCATTGGCGGCGGGCAGCCAGGCGCGCGCGGCAGCAGCGGTATCAGCCGCACCGTGACGGTTAGCGGCGACCGGCGTTTTCTGGACTGATAGGACACGGGGGCGAGCGAGCAGGTTTGCCCCCGCGCGTCTCATTTTAGGGTACAATCACATACGGCAGATCATCACTCACCACCGTGCGCAAATCTGTCTCTGTGAGCGTAAGCGGCTGATCCTGTGAAGGAGTCCTGATGAAACTGCGTACCGTGCTGGGAGAAGTACCCGTTGAAACCATCACGCTGGCTGATGGGCACGCCCACGCCTGGATTAAACCGCCTCCCGGCGTGATGGACGACAGCGCGCCGGTTCTTGATGACTACGACACGATTACTGCTGAACTGGAAGAATTCCGCGCGGCGGGTGGGATCGCGCTGATTGACTGCCAGCCCGGTGGCTGTGGGCGAGACGCGCGAATGCTCGCCAACCTGTCCGAAGTCACCGGCGTGCAGATTACCTCAACCACTGGCTTTCACCTCAAACGTTATTATCCGCTGGAAAGCTGGCTGTGGACGGCTACCGAACAGCAGGCTGCCGCCTATTTCATCGAGGAACTGACGGCGGGCGTCAGCGAGAGCAGCCGCACCGTGCGGGCGACGACTATCAAAATCGGTTACGATGGATTGATCGAAGGCCAGATGCGCGCCCTGATGGAAGCCGCTGCCGCCGCCGCCCGGCAGACCGGCGCGGCCATCCTTATCCATACCGAACAGGGTAAAAATGTGGAAGAACTCGTTCCCTTTTTTGCCGACCGGGGTATCCCCGCGACACGGCTGTATCTGTGCCACATGGACAAACGGCCGGATACCGGCCTGCATCAGGATCTCGCCCGCGCCGGTGTGCTGCTCGGTTACGATACATTCCTGCGCCCTAAATATAATCCCAATGAGAACGTCTGGCCGCTGCTGAAAACCATGCTGCAAGCTGATTTTGGCGACAGCATCGCGCTCGGCCTTGATCTGGCGCACCCTCGTATGTGGGCGCATCAGGGCGGCGAATGGGGGCTGCTGGCGCTGCCAAAGCTTATCATTCCCCGCCTGCAAAGCGAAGGGGTGGAGGCGGCTACGATTACCAGACTCACGGGACAGAATGTCGCGCGGCGGCTGGTATGGCAGCCGCTGTAGCCGCCGGACAGCCGTTTGTCGGTTACGCCCGCGCCAGATCAGCCCGCCCTTCAAAGGTAAACTGCGACCAATCGCGCTCGAAACCCTCAATCGAAGCCTGTGTCAAATGGCTCTCAAATAACTGCTGGAACACATCGTAGAATACGACCACCGCATACGCCCCGGCCAGCAGCGAAGCTTCGGCCTGAGCCGGCGTGCGGACACTGGCGGCGATGATTTTCGTTTCGACGTTCTGACGGGCATACAGATTGGCGATTTTATCAATCAGACCAATCGCGTCTTCGCCCGCATCTTCGATGCGCCCGACGTAAGGCGCGATATAGGCTGCACCCGCTGCTGCCGCCAGAAAGGCCTGATTCAGCGTGCAGACAGCCGTCACCAGCGGCTTATGTCTCGCTTTCACAATCTGGGCCGCTGCCGCGATACCGTCATGTGTGGCTACCAGCTTGGGCTGAATCTGTGGCGAAATATGGCGCAGGGTTTCATATTCGGCCAGATAACCTGCCACATTCGGGCCATGAAGCTGTACATACACCGGCACGTCCACTCGCTGGCACACCTCGGTTACAACCGATTCGAGCGTGCGGCCGGTCGCTGTCCATCTGGCGATCAGCGTTGGATTGGTAGCGACCACAGCGGCCAGACCGGACTGGGTGGCAGCGGTGACTTCATCAATCGTGCCGGAAATCCAAACTTCCACGAGCCTTCTCCTTATACATGATACATGCTTGGCTGCATGTCATAATCATAGTCCTGCGGTATACTTTTCGCCATGAATATTTTCTCATGCGTTCTGGCGCCGAGGACTTCCCATGACTGCAAAAATTGTGATTGTTGGCAGCTTTAACACCGATCTCACCACCTATATGGAACGGATGCCGCGCCCCGGTGAAACCGTCAGCGGGCGGAAGTTCGTCACCGGCCCCGGCGGCAAAGGTTCGAATCAGGCGGTGGCGGCAGCGCGGTTGGGCGCTGATGTCACCTTCATCGGGCGTGTGGGGCAGGATGCCTTTGGCGATCAGGCGGTGCGCTTCTGGCAGCAGGAAGGCGTTAATACCGATTATGTTGTGCGCGACCCCGACCATGCAACCGGCGTCGCGCCCATCTTCGTGGACGACTCTGGCGAGAACAGCATCGTGGTTGTATTAGGCGCGAACCTGAATCTTAAACCCTCGGATGTCGATTCGGCGGCGGCGGTTATCGCGCGGGCGGATGTACTGCTGACACAGCTTGAAGTTAATTATGACATGGTAGGCTATGCGCTTAAAGCCGCCAAACAGCAGGGCATCCGCACGATTTTGAATCCTGCGCCAGCCGGTCATCTCCCGGCGGAGGTGGTGGCACTGGCCGACTACATTACGCCTAATGAGACGGAGCTGGAAGTGCTGTCCGGCAGGCCGGGTGCTGCGGTGGCAGAGGCCGCCCGCTCGCTGCTGACAACCGAACAGCAGACCGTTGTGGTAACGATGGGCGCGCAGGGTGCGAGTTATATCCGCCGGGGCAGCAGCGCGCTGATCCCGACGTATAAAGTCAACGTAGTGGATACCACTGGCGCGGGGGATGCTTTTAACGGTGGGCTGGCGGTGGCGCTGGCCGAGGGTAAAGACCTGCCTGATGCGATTGCCTTCGCCAACGCGACGGCGGCGTTATGTGTCACCCGACCGGGTACTGCGCCGAGTATGCCCACCCGTGTCGAAGTGGACGAATTGTTAGCAGCGCAGCGGTAGATTATGATGGTACGGGCACGCAGCAGTGTGTCCGTACTTTTTTCGCGCTGTTTGTCCTCCGGTTACGCTCTGAGCATCATCTCAGCAGCATCCAGCGCGGCTTCTATCTGTAACCGGCTGGCACGAACACCCCCACCCTGCGCCAGCGCCGGCTGGCCGCCGCCGCGCGCCGCCCCCAGCAGCGGCAGCACCTGTTTAATGAGCGCGTTCATATCCTGGGTTAGATCGGCGCTGCGGGCCAGTACCAACTGTGCTTTTTCGCCGCTTGTACCCAGCAGCACCACGACATTCGGTGATTCGGTCAGCCGGTTTGCCAGCAGTTTGAGTTCACCGGCATCACGGCCTTCGTAGGTGTGTTTGACTACACGAAGGCTGTCGTCTTCGCGCGCGGCAGGTAACAGGCGTTCCGCTTCGTATTCAAGTAACTGACCGGTGGCTGTTTTGAGGCTGCGCGTCAGGCTGCGAACTTCTTCTTGCAGCCGCGCCACCCCCGGCTCGATTTCCTCAGCTTTACATGTCAGCGCCGCGACAACCGCGTTCACGACCGCGTTCTTCTGCTGGTAATCCACCAGCGCCCGCCCGCCGCAGCGAAACTCCACCCGCGTTTTGTCGCCCCGCCGTTCCGGTTTCAGCACCTTGATGATGCCGATTTCGCCGGTACGCGCGACGTGTGTGCCGCCGCAGGCCGTCCTGTCAAAGCCGCCAATCTCAATCACCCGCAGGCCGTCGGTCAACAGATGGCCGGGTTTCTTCCGCACCCGCACACCGGTCGCGCCGTCTTCTTCAACAAGCCGCGCTGTTACCGGCAGGTTGTTCCACACAATCTGATTGGCGACCATTTCCGCCTGGGCGACGGCTTCCGCCGTCAGGTTGGTTTTGTCCAGATCAATCGTTACGCTGTCCGGGCTTAAATGAAAACCAACGGTGTGGGCCTCCGCCACCTGCACAAACGCCTGCGTCAGAATGTGCTGGCCGGTGTGATGCTGCATGTGGTCAAAGCGCCGCGACCAGTCAAGCTGGCCGTTCACCGTAGAGTCAGGTATATCCGCTGCCAGCACATGCAGCACCGCGCCATCTTCCTCGCGCGTCCGCAGTTCCATCAGCGGCACGCCGTTGATCGTCCCGCTATCGGCTGGCTGCCCGCCGCTGGCGGGATAAAAGTATGTGCCATCCAGTACCAGCGCCGGATGGCCGTCCACCGCCAGCCGTTCAACGACCTGCGCGGTAAAATCACAGGTATAGGAGTCGTCGTAGTATAATCTGGCAGCCATCAGTAAATAAACTCCCGGATATCGTAGCGGCTGATCTGAGGCGGCTCGCCGCTGAAGCGCAGGCCATCCTCAATCATTTCCCCCTGCGCGATACGTTCGGCTGCGCCAAGCGGTGTCAGCCCGGCTTCATACGCCGCCCGCGCATAGGGCAAATCATCATCTACCACCAGTTCAGAAAAATACAGGATGTCGTCACCGTCCAGTCCCATGTCATTGACGGTGCGAATCGTTTCGCGCACATGAGCAGCGGCGTAAGTCTGTCCTCCGGCTCCCAGCAGCACGATCACGCCGACCGCCACCCCCGCCGCTTTCATCGCGCGCACGGCCTGGACGCTGTCTGCCGCCTGACCGGGTTTTCGGAGGAAGGCCAGCAGATCATCGCAGCCGCTTTCCAGCCCGACGTATACCCGCGTCAGCCCTTTATGTGCCAGCGCGCGATAATCGCTGATCGTTTTTTTCTCGCCGCTGAAACCATCCAGAAAAGCGTACAGCCCGCCCAGAGCCGGTACATCATACACTTCATGGACAGCATCCACCAGCGGCATCAGTCTGGGCATCGGCACCACCAGCGCATTGGCATCCCCCAGGAAGATCGTGCGGCGCAGGCTGAGGCCGTCGCCCAAAAAATCGCGCACGGCGGCGGCGTGCGCGCGGAACTCATCAGGCCGCTTGATACGAAACGGTCGCTCCTTGTAGAAGCTGCAAAAGTTACAGGTGTTAAACGAACAGCCTTCGGTCGCCTGGAGCACCACCGCCATATACTGGTCAGGTGGCAGAATCCCAACCGGCTGGTACACCTGCCCATACCGTTCAACATCAGCCTGCGACCGGGCCGCGTCGAACCTGATGGCGCGTTCAAACGCGGCGTGACCGGCAGCAGGCAGCGGTGTATTCAACCGCGCCGCGCCGGACTGAATCGCAGTGTATAAGTCCACCATCTGCTGCCGCGCATGGTCTTCAATCGCCAGCGCCTCCGTCCGGGTCAGCCAGCGGCGTTCGCGGGCTTCCCCCGGCAGCCGCCGTTTGGCAACCATCTTACCATCCAGCCCGCGACGGTAGGCTGTACCATCGAGGAAGGCCGTCCACAGCCGGCCAGCCAGATCGTAGCTGAAGACATCAGCCTCTTTCGGGTCATCCACGCTGACCGTGATACAGTTGGGTTTGACACTGATCGTCACCGGGCGGGTGTCCCAGTGGCCGAGTGTTATCATTGGGGGCTTAACCTCACATCTCAAGTAGAGATGGAAGTTATTCTAGCGGCGAAACTGAGGAGAGCAAGGCATAATTGCCAGCAGGCATGGGGCACGGCACGCCATGCCCCAAAATCCTGATGCTGACGCGGGAATCATTCTCTGCCGGTCTAGTCCCGGCGGCTGCTCGTCCAGCCTGGCGGGTCGCTGGCCGGGAAGGATTCCTCCGACGCGGCCTGTACCACGTCAGTCTTGCCGCTGATCACATCCCAGCGCGAAAACAGATCGTCGGTGCGAGTCGCCATGATAAAATCATTCCAGTGCAGACCACCAATCACCGGTGAACCCCATTCCACGATGACCCGGTGGGGCAGCACCGTCAGGCGCGGATAATGCCCCTGGGTGTTCGCCAGTTCGGCCACTTTGTCCACGAACAACACGGCCTCTTTAAAGTCCGTAAACGTGAACTCACGTCGCAGCGTTTTTACGCTCCCATCATGCGTCGCCCGCCAGCGGCTCACCTGCGGCATGAGCTGCGCCAGTTCGCCACCGGACAGCCGCCGCGTCTGGTTTGTCAGCAGTGTACAGCGTTGTTCCAGCAGACTTGTTTTGCCCATGTCATCACTCGCCATGATATACTTCACCTCGCTTGTCTCTGCTTTCAGCTTACGGCAAAAAACATTGGAGGTATATCAGACACGGGCGAAGTTCTAGACAGAGGCCGGCTGCCTGCCCGTGATTGACCGGATGCGCCGGTAGAGCGGCTGAAGCTGGCCGTACATGCGCCGGTAGACCGCATGATAGAGTTCATCATAGGTCGCCCGTGTCTGCGGGTTCGGCTCGAAGGCGCGCCCCATGCGAGTCATTTCGCGAACGGCAGTATGAAAATCAGGATGCAGTCTGAGGCCAACCGCCGCATCTATCGCCGCGCCCAGGCCGGAAGTTTCGTAAGTATGGGGTCGTGCCACCGGCAGGCCAAAAATATCCGCTGTAAGCTGCATGGCCGCGTCGCTCTGTGAGCCGCCACCCGAGACTCGCAGTTCCGTAACCGGCACATGGCTGCGCCGTTCCATGCGCTCCTTGCCGTCACGCAGCGCGAACGCCAGCCCTTCCAGAATCGCGCGGTACAGATGTGCGCGGGTGTGCCAGTCGCCAAAGCCAATAATCGCGCCGCGCGCTTCCGGCCCCGGCACTTTAATACCGGGCGTCCAGTACGGCTGCAAGATCAGCCCTTCCGAACCCGGCGGCGACTGCTGCACCAGATCATCAAACAGGGCTTCCGGTTCGATGCCCCGCTCTTCCGCCAGCTTCACTTCGCGCTGGCCGAATTCACGTTTGAACCAGCTTACCAGCCAGTACCCCCGGTAAATCTGAAACTCCAGGCTGTATGCGCCCGGAATAGCCGCCGGATACGGGGGAATCAGTGGGATTGGTTCAATATAGCGCCGGTGGGTGGTGTTAATCGTGGCCGTCGTACCATAGCTGATACAGCCGATATGGGACTCCAGACAGCCTGAGCCAATCACTTCGCAGGCTTTGTCCGCCGCCGCTGCCACCAGCGGCAGCCCGGCAGGAATACCGGTCGCGGTGCTGGCCTCGGCTGAAATCTGGCCGATAACCTGCGCCGGCGGTACCAGATCAACCAGCTGGTCGCGGTCTATCGGCATGGCCTGCCACTTCCAGTCGCTCGGTTTCGCCCACGCCTGTGCCTTGTAGTCAAACGGCATATACGTCACCTGGCAGCCCACGGAGTCCGCCAACCGTCCGGTCAGGCGATACGTCAGATAGCCGGAGAGCAGCACAAACTTATGAGTCTGATCCCAGATGTCCGGCTGATGGATGCGAATCCAGTTTCCTTCGGCCTCGGCCTGGACATAAGCCACCGTCTCCGACATCCGTACCAGCCTGAACGCCAGCCCCCACCAGCCGCTTACCGGCGGCAGCCCTTCGGTACGGCGCTGATCCAGCCAGATGATCGCAGGCCGCAGCGGCTGGCCGTTTGCATCCAGGTTAATGACCGTGCCGCGCTGGGTTGTCAGCGTTACCCCGGCGACGGCTTCTTTCGACACAGAGGTCATCTGCCAGAGCTGCTGGCACGCCTGGCAGGTCGCCTGCCAGAACACCTCAGGTTCCTGTTCCGCCCAGCCCGGATGGCGCGAAAAATACGGTTCAATCGGCACGCGGGCTTTATCAACCAGATTGCCCTTTAAATCGAACAGCAGCGCCCGGACACTCTGCGTGCCGTTATCTATCGCCAAAATATATTCCATATTGCCCTCAATAACCGCAGAGGCGGGTTAAGAAACCCGCCCCAACCCTGTTCAGCCGCTATTTTCGACATTCTCGCGCCTGCCGCGCCAGACTACCAGCGCAATCAGCAGTACAGCCAATAACACATAGATGGGTATGCGGTTGCGGTGCGGCTTCAGCGCAGGGGGTTGCGCTTCGTCCGGGGCGGGCAGCATGGTATTCCAGTCGGGAATCTGATCACGCGGCGGCAGGCTGTAGTGTGCCTGCCACAGGGCGGCATACGCGGCAGTTTCAGCCTCCCAGCGTGTGTTATCCCACCCCAGTTCGGGCTGGCAGATCATCCGAATCTGCGGCAGCAGCGCCGCACCGCCGTCCGGCAGCAGCAGCCCCAGCCGGACGCGCCGCAGCAGCAGATCGTCCAGGTGAACAACGCCTTCGGCCCGCGCCGCCCAGCGCAGTTCCGCCCACAGTGTCATCGTGCCGGGGACAGCGTCCAGTTCACCCGGCTGCGCGGCAGCTACCAGCGCGGGCGCGTCCGCCCCATAACGCCCCAGCAGGCGGCGGCGCATAACCTCATCCATCGTACCCGGCAGCGCCACGTCTACCGCGTTCAGCACCGGCACTTTATCGCTGGCTGGCGGCATCGCTGGCAGCCGTTCCTGCACCGATTTCAGCGCGTCCAGCGCAATCGCGCGGAAAGTCGTCAGTTTGCCACCCGTGACGGTCAGCAGGCCGTTCTCCTGCCAGACGACATGCTCGCGCGATTCTTTAGAGGGGTCATCTTTACCCGTACCGATGACCGGACGCACGCCAGCATACGTTGCCACCACATCATCCAGCGTCAGCGCGCGGGCGGGAAACTGATAGGTAACAGCGGCCATCAAATAAGCGACTTCTTCCGGGGCGATACCCGGTTCCTCATCCAGCGGCGTGTCATGGTCAATGTCGGTTGTCCCCACCAGCGTCACGCCCTCCCAGGGGAACGCGAATACAGGGCGGCGGTTGACCGGATGCAGAAAGGTGATCGCCTGTGCCAGCGGCAGGCGGCACGCGGGAAATATCAGATGGCTGCCCCGCAGGGGGCGAATCCGCCGCTCGCCACCGACCTGCCCTCGCAGGCTGTCGGCATACGCGCCGGTTGCGTTAATGACCACCTTCGCCGATACATCAGCCACGCGTCCAGCCACCTGATCGCACAACCGCGCCCCGACCACCTGCCCATCTTCCAGCAGCAGTTCGTCCACACCGGCATAATTGATGGCCGCGCCGCCGTCGGCCACGGCTTCCTGAATCACCCGCAGCACCAGCCGCGCGTCGTCAGTCTGCGCATCCTCGTAGCGGAAGCCACCGCGCAGTCCTTCGCCACCCAGATACGGCATCAGCATCCGAAATTCGTCCGCGCTGTAATAGCGGTGCGACCACTGTAAGGCCATCAGGTCGTACACCGCTAATCCCGCGCCGTAGGTGAAACGTCCTGGCTTATCACCTTTATGGGTCGCTACCAGAAAGCCCAGGGGGTCAATCAGACCCGGCCCGTCGTGCAGCAGACTTTCGCGCTCGCGCACCGATGTCAGCGTTACACCCACCTGCCCGCTGGCGAGATACCGCAGGCCGCCGTGTACCAGCTTGGATGACCGGCTGGATGTACCCCACGCGAAATCGCGTCGTTCGACCAGCAGAACGCGCAGCCCCAGCCGGGCTGCTTCCCGCAGAATCCCCGCCCCGGTGATGCCGCCGCCAATCACCAGCACATCCCAGGGCTGGCTCAGCCGCGCCCACAGTTCATCACGCCAGTTCTTGTCCCACATCCATCATTCCTCGCAATTTGCAGGGTTACGGCAGGACACGACTTGCTTATTCCACCAACTTGCCCGGATTCATGATGCCTGCCGGGTCAAACGTTCGCAGCGCGTCCCGAATGGCCGCCATGCCCAGATCGCCTTTTTCGGCAGCCAGATACGGCGTATGATCCTGACCAACGCCGTGCTGATGGCTGATCGTGCCGCCGTGTTTAACCACCGCTGCGCTGGCGGCGGCCTTCATCGCCTGCCAGCGGCGCAGCGTTTCATCAGGGTCCGGCGACAGGCGGAAAGCATAGGTGGTATAAACGCTTGTGCCATGAGGATAAACGTGTGACAGGTGTGTGAAAACGTGGAGTCTCTCGTCTGTCCCGGCGCCAGCGTCCCTTAGCGCCGTTTCAATCGCCGCGATCATCGTCGGCGTGGTTGTCCAGTCGGTCGCCGTTTCCAGTGTATCCACCGCGTACCCCGCGTCCCACAGCGTATTCCGCAGGTACGGCGTGCGGAACCGCCCTTTCTGCCACTGGCGGCCAAACGTCTGCCCGATGTGTATCCCACCGTGCGCACGCGTTAATCCCAGCGCCGCTTTAACCGCCGCGCCGGTGATGGCTTTCCGTCCGGTCGCACCAAAGATGAGCAGGCACTTGCCATTCTTCATCCCGCGCAGGGTCAAGTACCGCTCCAGCGCGCCGATCAGCCGGTCATGCCCGGCCAGCCTGAGCGTGGTTTCGGTTTCCGCCGGCGTGCTCAGGCGCAGCATGGACAGCGGCAGCCGCGCCTGCACCATCTCGCGCACGGCGGTCAGCCCGCTCTCAAAATCCGGGAAGAACACGGCGCAGAATTCATCTCGCTCCGGCAGAGGCGAAACCTTAACCGTCGCCTCAGTGATGATGCCCAGCCGACCCTCTGACCCCAGCACCAGTTCGCGCAGGTTTGGTCCGGCGGCGGACGCGGGGATCGC
Source organism: Aggregatilineales bacterium (assembly GCA_029975765.1). GTDB lineage: Bacteria > Chloroflexota > Anaerolineae > Aggregatilineales > Phototrophicaceae > CFX2. The sequence continues at coordinate 2,106 of JARKOK010000071.1, read as the reverse complement.
GGGCAGCACCAGCGCGCCGTTCGGCGTTTCCACCCGCCCGCCGACAAACAAACCTTCGATGCGCCCGTAGTGTAAAGACTGCTGGCCGCTGGAGCGCGCCGCAATCCAGCCGCCCAGCGTTGAATACTCAAACGACTGGGGATAATGCCCCAGGGTATAACCCCGTGCCCGAAGCTGTGCCTCCAGATCCGGCCCGACCACCCCCGCGCCAAAGGTCGCCAGCAAAGTATTTTCATCCAGTTTGTGCAGGCGGTTCATCCGGCTCAGATCAACGGTCAGCACCGGCGCATCGCCCGGCACAGCGTTAATATGGCCGACAACGCTCGTTCCACCGCCATAGGGAATCAGCCGCGCGCCTGCCGCTGCCGCATACCGCAGCAGGCCGCATACATCGTCGGCAGTCAGAGGATAGGCCACACCATCAGGAAAGGTGTCCACTCGCCCGCCGCGCAGCGCCAGCCAGTCCGGCAGGCTCTGCCCTCGCGCGTGGCGCACCCGTTCGACGGCATCCGTCGTCACCAGCGGGTGCGCAGGCAGGCGTGACGACCGCACCCGCGCAGCGACATCCGGCAGGGCAGCATCATGCGGTCGTGTTCCTTCCCCTAACCGCTGCTCCAGAAACTTTATCGCGCTCCCCGGCAGCGGATAGCGCACGCTGTCATCGCCCCAACCGTTCCACCGCCGCATACCGTCCCCCTTTTAACCCTCGTCCGGGTGCGTCCGTAACCACAGACTGATGCTCTCCTGCATCACCGCGCGAGTCACGGCCTCTGCCGTCGCCGCATCGCCGCGCCGGGCCGCGTCCAGCAGTGCCGCGTAATAGGCGCGCGAGGTGTCCCGCGCTGCGTCCAGCTCAAAATACGGCACAGCCAGAGATTCATAGAAGCCGTTAAAACCATTCAGGATCATGGCATACACCGGATTACCCGACGTTACCGCCAGGCAGCGCTGGAGCGACCAGTCAAACACCGCGAATGCTGCCGGTGTATCCGGCAGGTCGTGATAAGCTGCCAGCCGCATCGCCACTGCCGCCGCCTCACGTTCGACCGCCAGCCGCGTATACGACGGCGCCATATCGAGCCGGACGCGCAGCAGATTAGGCACAAAATCCGGCGGCAGCGAGCGGCTGTAACGCACCAGCCCACTCAGAACATTCAACCCACCATCCCACCAGAAATCATTCACCACCGTAGATTTTCCCTGCCGGATGGTTATCCAGCCGTCACGCTCTAGCCGCCCCAGCACCTCGCGCAGCGTTGGCCGCGTGATACCCAGCATCGCCGCCAGATCGCGTTCGCCGGGCAGCGCCGCACCGGGTGGAAACTGGCCGTCCACAATGGCGGTAATCAGGGTATGTTCGGCATAGTCTACGGGGCGTTCCGGCTTCGACCAGTTCATCAGGCAGTTATGACCTCATTGAGACAGACAGTTCGGATTGCAGGAAAGCGGTGACAGCCACCCACAACAAAGCATTTTGAGCATCAGATATGTGATCTGGCCAGTGGTCTGACCAGTTGATGTTATTATAATATATTGCTTACGTGTCTGTCAAGCGATCAGGATAATAACGCGACCAGGGTGGGAATCAGCGCATCTACCGCCGCGCGTACCGATGGAGAAAGGGGTTTATCAAAGGCCGCATCTTCCGGTTGGATACCAACGACAAAAACCGGGCAGCGCAGCTCGCGGCTCAAATAACCGGCCAGTACATGCAGGGGAAAGGTATGGGTGCTGGTGTTCAGGCCAACAATATCCTGCCAGTTCAGGCACTTCACCTCTCCTGGCCTGGCATCCATCTGCGCGGCGTCCACCAGCAGCACGCCGTCTGGTTTAAAGCGCCGCAGCGGGCCGGTACAGTTTTCCGGCACGCTGCCCGCATCCACGATCAGCACATTGCGCCGCCCGGCCAGCGCGGTTTGCAGGCGGCGCGCGACGATCACCCCGGCGGCATCGTCACCATACAGGTCGTTGCCGATGCCAACAACAGCGAGGCGCTTAAGTTTCGCCAGTCCCCGGCTCAAGACGGCGTGACAGGAGGGGTTCAAGATCGGCCTCGTTTCCATAATACACCGTGAACGGTTCGGTGCTTTGCGCCGCCAGTTCCCA
>JARKOK010000063.1 GCA_029975765.1 Aggregatilineales bacterium | reverse complement strand
ATCCAGCGCAGGCGGCGTTCGATGTACGGCTCGTAATTCGCGCGGCCTTCCGCCCACGCCACGAACACGCGGAAATCCGCCAGCGCGCCGTCGAGATCGCCGGTCAGCGCCCGCGCCACCCCGCGCGAGTCGTACAGGTTGCCGTTATCCGGGACGAGTTCGACCATACGCTCGCATACCGGCTGCACCGTTTGGACATAGCCGTACAGCGTGCCGAACCAGCACACACTGTTGCTCAGGTCAGGGTAGCGCGCGCCGATGAGCCATTCAGCGGCCAGCGCATAGGCACGTCCGGCGGTTTCGTCATCCCCCGCCGAGGCGGCAACCTCGGCGCGGTTAACCGTGTCCTCGATGACCGAGGGATGCGCCGGCAGGTCGGGACAGGTGCGCTGGTAGCTGCTGTCCGGGAAATACTGCTGCCACTCCGCCAGTGACAGGTTGCGCCCGGCCCGTTCGCAGGCGGCGGCCTGCCAGGCCGGCAGGCGCAAATCCCAGCGCGCGACCCAGTTGGTGGTCTGATTCTGGCTGCCGATGCCGGCGGCTAACTGCGCGCCGTCCGGGCTGAAAGCCAGCGCGTTGACCCAATCCCCGGTTTCGGCAAACGGGCGCAGCACCGGCTGCCCGGTCGCCACATCCCACAGGTTGATAATGCCGTCCGGCCCGCCGGTCGCCAGCAGCGTTCCATCAGGATTGAAAGCCAGCGCGAAGATGCTGTCGGTATGGGCGGTGATCGCGCTGGTTTGCTGATGGGTCTGGATGTCCCAGAAGATCACCCGGCCATCGCCGCCGCCGGAGGCGAGGGTTTGCCCATCCGGGCTGACGGCCAGTACGAACACCTGCCCACTGTGGCCGGTCATGGTATCGCCAAGTGATTCGCCCGTTACGGCGTCCCACTGGCGAATCTGACCGTCATCGGAGGCGGAGAAAACCGAACGCCCATCGGCGCTGAAAACCACACTCCACACGGTGGAGTCAAGCGGCTCCGCCGCGCCGCCGGCTGCCGCGCCGCTGGCGGCGTCCCACAGCAGTACCCGGCCATCGCCGCCGCCAGACGCTATCAGCCGGCCATCCGGGCTGTAAGCCAGTGCCAGCACCGTGCCATCGTGGCCTTTAGGGGTGGATTCGGCCAGCCTTTCGCTGCTGGCGGCATCCCAGATGCGGACCAGGCCGTCCTCCCCGCCGGACGCCAGCATATGACCCACCGGGCTGTACACCAGGCTGAACACGCCGCCCGCGTGCGCGGTAAAGGTCTGCCCGGCGCTGCCGGTCGTGGTGTCCCAGACGGCAATCGTGCCATCCTCGCTGCTGGACGCGAGCGTGCTGGCGTCGCGCGGGTCGAAGGTGACCGCTCGCACCGGCTTGCTCTGCGCGTCAAGCTGCTGCGCCAGCGGGTCAAACGGCGCCATCGCCCACAGCATCACGGTATTGTCCGCGCCCGCCGCCGCCAGCCGCAGGCCGTCGGGCCTAAATACGGCGTTCCATAAACCGGGGGCGTAGGTGTCATATACGCCCACCCGCTGCGGGCGCGCGCCGGTGACATCCCATACCGTAACGGCGTTACTGACCGCCGCCACTGTGCTGCCATCAGGACTGAAGGCCACGCTGGTGACCGCCAGCGGCTCGACCACCGCGCCGCGCGGCTGGCCGCTGCGAACATCCCACAGGATGACCTGTTTATCCCCACCGCCGGATACCAGTGTTTTACCGTCGGGGCTGAACGCGACGCTGTTCACCCAGCCGGTGTGGCCGGTGAACCGGCGGCCAAAACTGCGCTCGGCCACGTTCCACAGAATAACCGTCTGGTCGGCGCTGCCGGAGGCCAGCGTCGTGCCGTCGGGGCTGAAGGCCAGCGCCCGCACATCGTTGGTATGGCCGGCCAGCGGTTCGGCCACCGGCTGCCCGGAGTCCAGTGCCCACAGCGTAACCGTATCGTCCGTTCCGCCGGCAGCCAGCAGCGCGCCGTCCGGGCTGAAGGCCAGCGCGTTCACCCAGCCGTCATGCACCAGCCGCGACCCGATGCGCTCGCCGGTGCTTACATCCCACAGCACCACCGTACCATCCGGCCCGCCGGAGGCCAGCGTTTGGCCGTCGGGGCTGAAGGCCAGCGCAAAGATCGAATCGGCATGGTCGGCCAGCAGCGGCCCCACCGGCTGGTGAGTCGTGGTGTCCCACAGGATAACCCGCGTATCCAGTCCACCGGAGGCTAACCAGCGCCCGTCGGGGCTGAAGGCCAGCGCGTACACCGTGCCGCTGTGTCCCTGAAGGATGGCGGCGATTTCAGGCCGGGCGCGCAGCGCCGTGAACAGCGCGTCGCCCAGACTGGCTGTTTCGCGGCGGCGGCTGGCTTCCACGCCCAGCAGCAGCGCCAGGGGATAATCCTGATGGAGCAGACGCAGGCTGTCCACTGCCAGCGCCGCGCCGCCGTTCGCCTGATTTTGCTGAGTTAAATCGTTTATGGTATCCGCCGCCGCTGTCAGCGTCATGGCGTTCGCCGCCAGCACAGCGGCCTGCGTGTCCAGCGTGGCTTGCAGCGCGGCCTGTTCCGCCGCTGCGGTGGCCGCCGCGTTCGCCCCGGCGGTCGTGGTGGCGGCCAGCGCCGCTGCTTCACCGGCGGCGGTCGCCTGCGCCAGTTCCAGCGTGGCGATGTGAATCTGCAAATCTTCGGACGACGCCTGAATGGTGGCGTTCAGCGCCAGCGCCGCTTCTGCCGTCGCTTCGGCCACCGCAGCGGCGGCGGCCAGCGTGTCGGCCTGCGCGGTGCTGGTGAGCGCCAACTGCTGCCGCGCGCGGCTTTCGGCGGTGGCGGTGGCCTGGGTAATAGCGTTGGTGGTCGCCTGGGCGTTGGCTTCGACGGTTGCGGTCGCCTGCATGAGGGCGTCGGCAGTCGCGCGGGCATTGGCGTCGGCGGTGGCTTCGGCTTGCAGCGCCAGCGCGCGCGCGTCGGCGCTGGCTTC
>JARKOK010000051.1 GCA_029975765.1 Aggregatilineales bacterium | reverse complement strand
TCCAAACCGTACCACCCGTGATTGGCTGCCTCTATGGCTGATCTTGGGGGCGTTTGTCCTGCTGGCGCTGATCTATATCCGGGCGACGCCACCGCTGGAAGCCAGCGATGAACTGTGGCATGTCGGCCTGATTCAGTACATCGCTGACACCGGCCAACTGCCGGTGCAGGTCGCGGGCGTTGCAACAATCTATGAGCAGGAAGGCAGCCAACCGCCGCTGTATTATCTGCTGGCCGCCGTACTGGTGCAGCCGTTTGACCGCACCGATTTTGGCACGCTGCGCCAGCCGAACCCGCATGTGATTGCGGGCGTTCCCGGTAATGTCGGCAACAAAAATCTGGTGCTGCATGACACACCGCTGCCGCCGCTGCAAGGCGCGGCGCTGGCCGTATATGTCGTGCGGTTGTTCAGCCTCGCGCTGGGCTGTATAACAGTAGCGGCGGTGTATGGGTCGGCGCAGGTACTCGTAGGGGCTTACGGCCGTAAGCCCCTACAGAAGTTCGTCCCCATCCTCGCTGCCGGGCTGACGGCTTTCAACCCGATGTTCCTGTTCATCAGCGCCTCGGTCAACAATGACAATCTGGTGACGGCGCTCAACAGCCTCATCATCTGGCAGATGCTGGTGATGCTGCGTGACGGTTTCGCCTTCCGCCGCAGCCTGCTGATCGCCATCCTGATTGCGCTGGCCGCGCTCAGCAAACTCAGCGGTCTGGTGCTGGTGCCGGTGGTGGCGCTGGCGGCGATGTGGCTGGTGTACCGCTCACACGACTGGCGCGGGCTGGTCACACTCGGCGCGCTGATGCTGGCGGCGTGGCTGATTATCGCGGGCTGGTGGTATCTGCGAAACGTACAGTTATACGGCGAATTGTTCGGCACGCATACGATGGCACTGGTCGCCGGGGCGCGGGAAACACCGTTCACGCTGCACACGCTGCTGGATGAATTTCAGGGCTTTCGGTTTGGCTACTGGGGCGTGTTTGGCGCGTTTAACATCATGACGTTCCGCCCATTCTACGATGTCATGGACGCGCTCACCGGGCTGGCACTGGTCGGGCTGGCGCTGCATCTGTGGCACAGCCGCCGCGATATGGAATCCGTCGTGCGCCTGCTGCTGCTGGGCTTAATCGTGATTATTGGCGCGGCGGCGGTTATTGCCTGGACAGCGCAGACCTACGCCTCACAGGGGCGGCTGCTGTTCCCATACGTGGCGGCGATCAGCCCGCTGCTGGCGGTGGGGCTGTTTCAGCTAACGCCGTGGGTAGGGGAACGACGCGCCGGCTACCTGCCGGTGTTACCGGTCATCCTGTTCGCCCTGTTCGCGTTGGTCGTTCCGTTTACCAGCATCGCGCCGCAGTATACCCCGCCCCCACCGCTGGCGGCGCTGCCGGACACAGCGCGCCCCGTGTATGCCCGTTTTGGCGGGGTGGAACTGATCGGCTACGACACACCTGACCGCCGCTATGCGCCGGGGGACAGCGTGCCGGTCACGCTCTACTGGCGGGTCGTGGAACCGGCAGCGCGCGACTTAAGCCTGTGGCTGCACGCGGTTTTGTTGGACGGGACGGTGATCGGCAAGGTAGACAGCTATCCCGGCGGCGGGCGGCTGCGGACAACCCGATGGCAGCCGGGGGCACTTTACGCGGATACTTATGCAATTCCATTAATGCCCTCACCCCCAACCCCTCTCCCTCATGGCGAGGGGAGTTCGCTACTGGCGTCAAAGCTACGGATACAGGTTGGCTGGTGGGACTACGCCAGCGAAACACACATCGCGCCAATGCTGGCCGATGGCACACTGCTGGCGGTAGTGATGCTCGACGCCGGTGGGTTTGCCGATGGGCGTGCGGCGGCGATACCGGATGATATAACCCGTATGGACGCAACTTTCGGCGGGGTCATTCGCCTGCTGGCGTACCAGCGCGCGGGCGATATGCTGACACTCTACTGGGAAACACTGGCACTGCCGACAGCCGATTACACGGTATTCGCGCAGGTACTAGACGCAGCCAACACTGTTGTCGGGCAGGGTGACGCGCCGCCGGATTTGCCAACGCGCTTCTGGCTGCCGGGCGAGCGTTATATCACCCGGCATACGCTGTTTTATCCCGAACCACCCGCGCCGGGCGATTACCGGCTGGTGATTGGCTGGTACAACCCGGCAGATAACACCCGGCTGGACATCGCTGCCCCGGACGACGCGCTGCTGCTGGAAACGATCAGCCATCGTTAACGTTCAAGATAACGCGGCGCGGCATCATTATCGGCGGGGCGGTCATCCAGTTCGCCGTCATCATCCAGCAGCAGGCGCTTCGGTTTTTCGTACCGGTCAAGCGCCCGCTGATAGCGTTCGTAGACGAGGAAAGCCGCCAGCCGGGAGAGGAAAATCACCGTCCATACGGCCAGAATAATGAGCAAATCGCCCGTATTCGGCAGTGTCATATACTGCCGCCAGAAGGCCGGATTCAGGAAAAAGATGATACACAGCAGCGCGAACCCGCCGTATAACACGGCATGGGTGGCAAACCCCCGGCGTTTTTCATACCAGTCATGCAGACGGTTATAGTCGGATGAATCGTAAGCCATCGTCATTGCCTCTGTAACCTGCTTTTAATTATACGCTCTACGTTAATTATGGCGTGGTTATCAGGGAAATATCCACCCAGGCCCCGACCGGATTGCCGCCGGTATCCAGCACCGGCGCATTCGCCACAACGCCGTTTTCCAGGGTATACAGGCCCACGCGCAGGGTGGCCGTTTCTGCCGGAATGTCCACGTCTGCCCAGATGATGAGCCGGTCGCCCGCGCACCAGTAGCGCCCCGGCCACAGGGCGTCATCTCGCTGTCCAATCCGCTCCCCATCGGCGTTGAGAAAGTGACCGAAGTAGTGATAGTCCTCGGCCACACGACCCGGCAGCCGCCATTCAAGGTAGAGGCGGCTGGCGCTGAGCGCGTAGCCGGTCAGATCAATCCCGCTGCCGAATCGTGTCGGCGTGAGCGGTACGATGTCCGACCGTTTGAAATCCGACACGGATTCAAAGCTGCTGATCCGATAGACGCCCTCACCCGGTCTCAGCGGAAACACCTCACTGTCGGCTGGCGGCGTATACAGGCCGTCGGCTGGATTTTCGGGAGCGTCAGGCGCAGCCATGACGAGAAATGAGCCGCGTGGAATAACGGCCAGACCATCGCCTGAAATCGTGCGCAGGCAGTGGGGTTCTGTCTTGTCGTCGAGCATCGCCGCCCAGATCGCGGGTTCCTGATCGTAAAGAATGTTGATACCGCTGCTGATCACCAGCACATCCTGATCAGCGTGCAGCGCATCCCGGACATCATTCAGGTAATGAATCGGTGTCCCGAAGCCGCCCGGCGTCGCGATGGTGTCCACGTAACGCAGCAGACCGCGCCACCACAGCCCCTGCGCCAGCAGCACAGCCGCGACCGCTGCCAGACCAACGGCGCGGCTGAAAGGTTTGCCGGGGGCCGCTTCGATCAGCGCCACCACACCGAGGCTGATCAGCAGGCACAGCGCGGGAATACTGGCGATCAGATAATGGGGATACACGGGCGTCCACGACAGGGAAAAAACCAGCAGCGGCACGCCCAGCCATACGATCAGCAGCAGCGCCAGGCGGCGGTTGCGACTGACGGCGAGCGCGACCAGGCCAACAAGCGCCAGCCCACCCAGCAGCGACCACAACGCCGGCTGCGGCGGCACGTTCACCAGCAGATCGGCAGTCTGTTCGGGCGCGACGACAGTTTCCAGGCCGAGGCCGGTGGCAAACTGCACCGTTGTCAGCAGCGCGTCCGGTAGGAATGTGAGCGGCCCGGCGTTCCGGTCGAGCGCGCTGCTCAGGCGATCAGGGTCAGCCTGGAGTATATGTGATAAGCCGAGCGCGAAGGGAACAAGCGTCAGCGCCGCCAGCCCAAAACTTGTGATCAAGGCCGGCAGCGAGATATTTTTCCGCCCCAGCCACAGCACAACCCCGAACACCGGCAGCAGCGCCCACGCCGCGAAGTGGATTTGCAGCGCGAAGATCAGCACCGGCAGGCACAACACCTGCGCCCAGCGTTTGCCTTCGCCAAAGCCGTACAGCCCCAGCAGCACCGCCAGTAGCACCAGCGGCGTGTGGAAGTCCTGCGCCCAGATTTTGCGGCTGTACAGCACCGCCCAGGGACTCACCGCATAGGCCAGCCCGGCGACCAGCGCGGCAGTCCGGCTAAAGTAGCGGTGCGCAATCAGCCACAGCAGGCCAACACCGATTACATTGAACGCAGCGATAAACAGCGTGGCCGCCTGCGGGTCGGCGCCCAGCGCGTAGGGTACTGCCACCATATACACACTCGCCGGCGGATTGGGTATGCCGACCGACGATGGGATGCCGGTAAGCGGAAACGTTTTCCCTTCAGCCATATCCTGCGCCAGCAGGGACAGCATGGCCTCGTCGTGCCGGAATTCGACCACACCGGCCTGATCCAGCCGCAGCAGCGCCGCCACCAGCAGAATCAGCAGCAGCGCCAGTCCATCGCGCCGGGTGATGGGATTTATCGTAAACATGAGTTTTCATCCAGTGGCAGCAGCACGTGGTTATCCGGCACGGGCTGGCCGTTGTGTGTGACCGTCAGACGGCGTTCCGGCGTATACAGGCCAATGACCACCGTTTCCATCGTATCATGCCAGATCAAGGTATGGCGGTCAGACAGCGTCTGTCCGGGCAGCCACAGCGACGCCGGATAATCCAGCCCCAGCGGCGGCGCGTCATTCTGTTCGACCGGCTGGCCGTCCCTGCCAAGACCATGAACGAACACCGTCACATCCTGCGGCGGCGTTCGCATCACGCGCCAGCCGAGATCAATATGCAGGGTATCCCCTTGTCGCTGAACGGCAGCGCAGACCAGTTCAATATCATTATCAAACTGGTAATTCAAAGCGTGCGGCAGTTCCGCGCCATCACCGCTTACCCGGATCAGCGCCGGCAGCAGCAGGCGATCCGTCCCATCCGGCAGGCGCAGCGGTTCGCCGGTGCCGGCCTCCACCATCTGCACGCTGATGCGCCCGACATACGGCGGCGCATCCGCAAACAGCCGCAGTGTATGGACATCCGACGCGAAGCGATCAGGCGTATAAGTGTTGGTTTTACCCCCACCCGGAAACAGCGGTTCGCTGACAGCCCATGCGGCGGTCTGTGACAGGTTGACCAACTGCACCACCGGGCGATATTCCTCATCCAGCGCGCGCCGCGCCCGCCAGTACAGTGTCACATTCAGCAGGCCGCCCGGCGCGGCGCTGGTCTGATCCAGCGTGTAACCGAGCAGATCAAACGTCTCGCCAAAGGTCGCGCTGACCGGCGTCTGCATCGCGGCGGGTTGGTCAGGCGGCGACTGCCGCCGGAACCACAGCGTATGCGGCGTAAGGATGAGGCTGTTCACCAGCGCGAACACGCTGATGGCGAGCGCCAACCAGACCGCCGCCCTCACCCTGAATCCCTCCCCCTCATGAAGCGGGACTTCAGCCTGCCCTCGCTCTGAAACAGCAAGGGGTGTTTCGACCGTAGGGGAGGGTCTGAGACCCTCCCCTACCTTACCGTAAGGTGAAAAGGTGGAAACGGCGAGAACGATTCCTATACCAAGACTCACCAGCGTCACCAGCGCGCCCGCCGCCTGGGCCGCTGTGCCGGTATAGGCCAGCGCGATCACATGCGTGCCTTCCGGCACATCTACCGTGATCTGGCCGAGTTCCGGTTCAGGATAGACGGCGACCGGCTGGCCGTTCAGAGTGGCCGTCCAGCCAGGGAAATAGAACTGGCGGAAGCGCACCGGGCGCGCGCTGGTCACCGTGACACGCACCGCTGCCGTATCCACCTGTTCGACCTGCAATTCCGGCCACTGGCGAATCATATCGAGCCGGTTCACCACGATGCGCAGCGGGTTGGTGATGTATTCCTCCGGCTCAACCGCCGGGTCCCAGCCGGGTTTTTCGCCCCATACTGGGTTAAATTCGTCATAGCTGGTCGAACCCCAGGTATGTTCAGTTTCCTCCATGCGGATTTCGTCCAGCGCGGACAGGTTCGGCCAGTTCACGTAAGGCCGGCTGGGGTAAGCCATCGGCAGACCGGCAGCAATCACCACGACCAGCCCGGCAGCCAGCCCGGCCATCTGCCAGCGCCGGGGCAGCAGGAGCAGACTCGCGCCCCCACCGACTGCCAGAAACACCGCCGCCACCCGCAGAAAACGTTCCGGGAAACGAAGCTGGGCCATAAATGGTACGGCCTGCCACACCGGCAGCGAGACTTCCAGCATCATGAACAGCGCGAACGCCAGCGCCGCGACCAGCGCCGCCAGCAGTCCCCGGCGGCGCATTTTAACCAGCGCCACCAGCCCCAGCGCGCAGAAGACCCCGCCAGCCAGCCCCAGTGTCGTTGGCAGTTTGTAACGTAAATCGGTCAGATCAACCGCCGGCGGCTGCATAAAGAGCTGCCCCGGCTGGAGGAAATTGCTGCGAAGATACGGGATCACATCCGGCGCTTCGGCGGCGGCCTGCACGTAGCGCAGTTCGGCAGCCAGCGGAATCAGGAAGATCGCGGCCAGTCCCGCACCCAGCGCCAGCCCGCCCATGACCCAGGCGCAGCGGTTTACGAACGTCCGCCGGTCGCGCCGCGCGGCAGCCAGCGGCAGCACCAGCGCCGCCGGGGCAATGAACAGCCCGGTAATCAGCGTGATCGGCTGGTGCGACAAGATCATACCCGCGACCGGCAGCGCCAGCGCCAGCAGACTGCGGCGGGATGGTCGCTGCGCCGCCAGCACCAGACCGAGGAAAATCCAGGGGACGCAGGCCGCCGCCATCATCTGCGGCAGGCTGCCCTGATCCCACACCTCATACAGCCGCGAGGGAGCATAGGCCCACAGCGCCGCCGCCAGCAGCGCGCCAGATACGGGTAAAAAGCGTTTCGCCAGCGCATACGTACCCAGGCTGCCAGCTATCCATGCCAGCGCCGCTACCAGATTAAACGCCAGTGGAATCGAAAGCCCCAGCACCCCCAGCAGCCCGCCCAGATAAAACACGCCGGGCGGGTAAAAGTTAAATACCGGGTAGCCGTAACCCAGGTGAAACCACGATACCCAGCGCGGCCACAACTGGCCGTGTTCCAGCAGCACGGACATGGCATAAACGCGCTGGACATGCAGCGGCCCGTCCGCTGTTTTGATGATGCCGTCACCAAATGTGGGAATCAGGCCGATCAGTGGCAGCAGCGCCGCCACCAGATAACCGGGGTCAAAAGTAAGGCGCAGGCGGCGAAGGTGCATGATGGGGTGAATATCCGTCAACCCCTCCCCCATCCCCGTACACGAGGGCGTTTTGCAGTCCCTCTCCGTACACGCGGAGGGATTTAGGGAGGGGTTTCTGGTTTATTCGATTTCGACCGCCAGCGCGACGGCTTCCGAGCCGCCCAGGCACAGCGCAGCCAGACCGCGCTTCAGACCGCGCGCCCGCAGTGTGTGAATGAGCGTGATCAACAGCCGCGCGCCGCTCGCGCCAATCGGATGGCCGAGTGCAATCGCGCCGCCGTTGACGTTAAGTTTTTCCATCGGCAGATGAAAACCCTCCCGCTTCAGGCCGTACACATCGGCCAGCACCTGCGCCGCGAATGCTTCGTTAATCTCGAACAGATCAACATCCTCCATCGTCCAGCCCGCCCGCTCCAACACCATTGGGATCGCCTTCACCGGCGCGTAAAACAGCCAGGCCGGTTCCACCGCCGCCTGCCCGTAAGCGACCACCCGCGCCAGTGGCTGATGGCCGTGTTTTTCGGCATACTCCCGGCTGCTGACCACCAGCGCCGCCGCGCCGTCGTTCATACCCGGCGCGTTGCCGGCGGTCACGCTGCCGTTTTCCTCAAACGCCGGTTTCAGTTTCGCCAGCGCCTCCAGCGTGGTATCCGGGCGAATCGGCTCATCCCGGTCAATCACGGTATCGCCCTTTTTGCCGGCGACCGTAACCGGTGTGATTTCAGCCTTAAACAGACCGTTTTCGGTGGCCTGCGCCGCCCGCTGGTGGCTGTTAAAGGCCAGTTCGTCCATCGCCGCGCGCGGCACTTCAAGCTGTCTGGCGATGAATTCCGCCGCGCTCCCCATACTCCAGTCACACAGGGCGCACCACAGACCGTCATGCTGCAAGGCGTCAATCAACTGGACATGGCCGTATTTGTTACCCTGCCGCACGGACTTATTCAGATATGGCGCGTTGCTCATGCTCTCCGCGCCGCCGGTGATATACAGGTCGCCATCGTCCGCTTTAATGGCGTTAGCCGCCAGCATCACGGTTTTGAGGCCGCTGCCGCAGACTTTGTTGATGGCTACACCGCCAACCGAATCCGGCAGACCGGCGCCGAGGCTGATCTGCCGGGGGAGCGCCTGTCCGACACCCGCGCTGACGACGTTGCCGAGGATGACTTCAGCGACATCAGCGGCCTGGATGCCGCTGCGCTCGACAGCAGCTTTGACGGCCACGCGCCCCAGTTGGGCAGCGGTCAGTGAGGCGAACGCGCCCAGGAACCTGCCGTGCGGCGTGCGGGCGCTGCCGAGGATAACCGCTTCACGTCCGTGTTTGTGGTTCGTTGGCATAACAAGGTCTCTTTCTCATAATCTTTGAACCCTGCGGAAATTTCAGATGTTACGCTGAATACATCTCCTGCCATACCGCCGTCAGTTCCCGGTGAATGTTTTCCAGCGTATCGGGAATGACACGGGTATGGCCGACAGTCGTCATAAAACTGGCATCACCCGGCCAGCGCGGTACGATATGCAGGTGATAATGTTCCGCCACCCCTGCCCCGGCTGCCGCGCCCAGGTTCGCGCCCAGGTTAAACGCCGGCGGGTTATATAACCGACGCAGCGCCGCCAGCGCGCGGTTGGTCGTCACCATCTGATCGGTCAGAGTTTCAACGGGCAGGTCTTCCGGCGAGGCGACATGCTGGTAGGGAATCACCATCAGGTGGCCGTTATTATAGGGGTATTTATTGAGCGTAACATACACATAGTCTGACCGGGCAATCAGCAGGTGATCCGCCTCATGCTGCGCCAGATTACAGAAGATGCAGCCCGCAACGGGCGTTTTCTCGCCGCGAATATAGGCCATGCGCCAGGGAGTCCACAGGTAATCCATTACACGTCTTGTTCCAAAAAGAACAACCCCAGGGCAAATTATAAAGAGGCGCGGCGTGGGAAACAAGTCAGGATGGGCTGGCCGGCGTGTGATACAATGGCGAGAATGGGACAGGAAATTAAGCAGGGGGCGCGCCCCCTGCGATGGGTGATCGCATGACGGAACTTTCTGCCGAAACCATCCAGCAGCGCCTTGCCCCCCGCGCCGTGCGTTATTACGACCGGGTAGACAGCACAAACGATCTGGCGCTGGACTGGCTGCGGGCGGGCGCGCCGGCCGGGGCGGCGGTGATCGCCGACGAGCAGGTGAAGGGGCGCGGGCGGCTGGGGCGAACATGGCACACGCCGCCGGGTGTGGCGCTGGCGGTCTCGGTGGTGCTGCGGCCTGAACCGGCGCACCTCCCCCAGATCATGATGCTGGGCGCGCTGGCGATCTGTGACACGGTGGCGGCCTCCGGCGTGTCGAATGCCGGCATCAAATGGCCGAACGATGTGCAGGTGAACGGTCGCAAAATCTGCGGCGTGCTGCCGGAAGCGGTCTGGGATGGGGACAGCTTGCTGGGCGTGGCGCTGGGAATCGGCTTGAATGTGCGGGTGAACTTCGCCGGTATGACGCTGGAACACACGGCTGCCAGCCTCGAACCGGTCTTAGGCCGCGCGGTCAACCGGCTGGAGGTGCTGGCCGCGCTGCTGGAACGGGTAGATTTCTGGTACGCGCGGCTTGGTTCAGCGGCGCTGTTTGACGCCTGGAAAAGCCGTTTAACGATGCTCGGCCAGGCGGTCACGGTCAATGATCTTCATGGCCGGGCGGAAGCCGTAGCTGTGGACGGGGCGCTGCTGGTGCGAGACTCTGCCGGTGGGCTGCATCGTGTGCTGGCCGGTGATGTGGCATCAGGGACATAAATCATGGGCATCAAACTTGACTGGGAAATTGAGGCGGAACAGACTCACATCAAAACGGCGGGCGAAGACCCGGAGACCCGCCGCCGGCGGCGGCAGGCACGGCGGCGGCTGCTGCTGTTGGTAATCGGTCTGGTGGCGGTGTTTGGCGCGATTGCCGGTTTGATCTACCTGCGGCTGGAACAGCGCGAATACGAGATCGAAGAACTGCTGCGAAATACGGTAGATGCCGAAGTCGCGGCGCTGCGGCTGGGCGATTGGCAGGCGTTTGCGCTGGCCCAGCGCAGCGCGTCCGGCGACTGGGTGCAGCAGCAGGAGCAGATGTTTCAATCGTACCAGGTCTTAAAGCAGGAACGCGATGTGGAACTGACCGGTCGTGTCCTGAACCTCGTGGTAGACCGGCAGCGCGCGCGGGTCGCCGTCGAGGAAATTATAGATAATGTACCCTATACCCGCGTCTGGTTCTACTGGCGGTATGACGATGGCTGGCGACATGTGCCGCCGGATTACACCTTCTGGGGGGACGTGCAGCGTTATGACGGCACGCACGCCGACGTGCGCTACCGGAGTGTGGATGCGCCGCTGGCGGCGGTACTGGGGCCGAAACTGAACGAGTGGCTGGCGACAGGCTGCGCGGCGGTTGGCTGTCCCAGCGTGCCAACCGTCATGGTGGATATTCTGCCGGACGAAAGTTTAACGCTGTCATGGTCGGAAACCAATCCCTGGCTGCTGCAAGTGCCGTCGCCCTATTTACGGCGGGCGCGCGCCGACCAGCCGTTTGATCTGGAACTCCAGTTTGGTGTCGCGGGCCTGCTGGCGGAACGGCTCGTCACACTGGCGACGAACAACCTCCAGCCCGTTTATCCTGCCGATGTCTATCATCTGCGCGCAGCGGTAGTATCCTGGCTGGTCGGGCGTTTTGTGCAGATGAACACCAACTCATTCCTGGTCGCCAGCCTGGCGCAGCACTATGGCGAGGCGGCGGTAGGGCGGCTGCTTCAGGCCATGCAGTCCGACTCCAGTGTGCAGGTTCTGTCCGCTGTGACCGGCGTCGAGTCACTGGCACAGGCCAATCTGGACTGGCGCGATTATCTGACATGGCGGCTGGCGACCGAAAGTGAACTCATCCGGCGGCGTGATGAAACCAATTATCTGGCGCTGTATGACACCCGCGACACACGCGCGCGCGAACTGGCCTACCAGCGATTCGGCGCGACCCCACTCAATCTGCAAAAAGTGATCGTGTCCGCGCCGGTCGAGATGAGCGAGGACGGCGTGCCGCAGATTCGCGCCGTTGCGCAGATCGGTGAGGATGCAGCCAGCCGTGAGGAAATCCTGTTCCGGCTGGCCGACGGCGTGTGGAAGCGGGCGAGTTAGCAGGGCGCGGTGTCCCGGCGGCGAAAACAGGCATGTGCTGGCGGAAAAATCCGCTAGAATGGATGTAGTAGAAACAGCGAAGTTCTGAGGGAGCAGCCGCGATGCTGGATGATCTGCGACGCAGTACGACCGACCACGATTTTGATTTTGAGGAAGAGGACGACAGCGCCTTTGTCGTCGAGGAAGATCACGAGGAGCGAGTTAATAAATTGTTCCTGGGCATGACCGCCGTCGAGCGCATGTTCCTCTCGATCTTTCTGTTCCTCAATGTATGTGTGCTGTGGCTGGCGCTGCTGCTGGCAACCGGACGCATTGTTTTTTAACGCAGAGACGCACAGGTATGGAGACCGTAGGGGAGGGTCTGAGACCCTCCCCTATCGCGCTGTCCATATATTACGTTATAGCGGCACGTAAGGGCGTATCTCTAGTACCTCAATCAGATGAGAATGACGGGTGCTGTAGGGGAGCGCCTGTGTGCGCTCCCCGGCGGGCGGCCACATTGGGCCGCCCCTACGACCCATCAGATTAATCTGGTTGGTGTACTACCCCGGTTATCCCGGCTTCAGCGTCAGGCGGCTGGCGGCATTGGCTTCCACCTGCTCACGGGTGAACAGCATCGGGTGATACCGGATATTGCGCCAGTCCTCAATCATATCGCCATAATGCGGGCTGTAGGGATGCCCGCTCTGACCGGTGGTGTGAACCGTCTGGCTGGCAGCCAGATCGCCCAGATCAACGATCATCCGCATGGACGGCAGCGACCGCACGGCGAAACTGTCGGCGGCGGCGCTCCAGCCCGTCGCGTTCACGATGGATGAACCGCCGCTGGTCATCACCCCGCCCCGATTGACGATATCCTCGATTATGTCAATGCCGCTTACACCCAGCGGGTTGCTGACAAAGGTGGCGGTGTGCAGTTTGCCCCACTGCCATTGGTCGCGGCTGCCGCCCAGCAGTTCCACCGTGCGCGTATAGGCTTCCTCAAACGAACGTTTAAGAATATCATCGCGGGTTTCTGTCGCGCCGGCAGTAGCGGCATCGTCCCACCAGACATTCTGCGGGTCTTGCGCCAGCAGGTAGGTTGTCCACATATCCCGGCTGCCGCCGCTGGCGCTGGTCACGTCGCCAAGCTGGTCGTTGTACAGGTTGACCATCAACCGCTGCCAGAAAACCGCCCACAGCGCCGCCTGCGGGCTGTCCATGTGCATCTGGAAATCCCATTCGGCCAGCCAGTCGCGGGCTTCATCCAGCGCATCATCATCAAAATCAAGGCCGGTGAGAAACGGTAGCATCTCTGCCGCGCTGCCGCTGTAGTTATCACCCTGAATCGTGGCAAAGGTGTCTGCGGTATGCGGCCCAGACTCCTGCAATAACTGTACGATACGGTCGCCACGATAGCCATAGTCCCAGTACCGCGAGATGAAATAACTGGAATCGGCACCGAATTCGTCCGCCAGTTTGTCACGGAGCTGTTCATAATACTCCAGCGGCACGACTGCCTCATTCGCGCTGTGGATGAAGCCCGCTTCGGGGTTCAGCACACGCGGCAGGTCGTCATACGGGATGAATCCCTTCCACTCGTACTGGTCGGTTGTGCCATCCACCGGCAGCAGGCCAGTGTGCCCGGCAGCCCGGATCGGGATGCGTCCCGGCGTCTGGTAGCCAATGTTGCCATCCACATCGGCATAAACGAAGTTCTGGGACGGCACATCCCAGTACCGCAGCGCCTCGCGGAAGTCTTCCCAGTTCTGCGCCTGATTCAGCAGCAGCACACTTTGAAACAGCGTGCCGGGGTCAAGCGCCGTCCAGCGGAAGGCCATCGGGTCGTCGTTGTTGTAGCCGCCGATGCTGCCGTCGTCGCTGATCTGGTTATCGTTGATGATCGGCCCCAGATGTGTTTCGCGCACTTTGATCGTTACCGGCTGGCCGCCGTCACCGAAGGTGATCGTTTCTTCGACTTCGGTCATATCGCGCCATGCGCCGTTCCATTCGTATTGCAGCGGATTGTCCGGGTTAACCTTGAGACGGTATAAATCCTGGGTGTCCGGCCCGACGTTCGTCACCCCCCAGGCGATCCGGTCGTTATGGCCGATAATCACGCCCGGCGCGGCGGACAGCGCGAAACCGCGCACATCAAACGGGCACGCCTCGCTGACCGGCTGGCAGTGCAGGCCGACCTCGTACCAGATGGATGGCATCTGAATTCCCAGGTGCGGGTCATCCGCCAGCAGCGGCATCCCGCTTTCAGTCAGCCTGCCGCTGACCACCCAGTTGTTACTGCCAAAACTGCGGTCGCCGGCGAACAGCGTATCACGCGGCGTCAGGCCGCCGGCCAGCGTGGTGCTCACGCCGGTCAACCCCGCGCTGTTATCCGGCGCGTTCAATGTCGCCTCGCTGACCGGCAAATCTGCCGCCGTAACAATCGTCGGGCGCGAATCATAAGGATATGGCGGAAAAACGACATCCGTCAGGTCTTCACCCAGAGTGTCGTAGAGTGCCGAGCGAATCAGTTCTTCATCACGGTTGCCGCTTAAATCCCAGGCCATCACTTTCGCCCAGACGATGGTATCTACTGGCGACCAGGGTTGAATCGGGATGGTGACACCCGTCAGCCCTAAAATGTTGTATTCCAGCGCCAGATCGCCGGCAGAGCGATTCAGAATATAAGCATTCACGCCATCAGCAAAGGCTTGCAGCAGCGTGAGTATCTCTTCACTGTAGGTAGCGACCTCTTTTTCCGCCGCGCGCCGCCAGCCAACGGTGCGGATAAACACGTCCTGGCGCATCACGCTGGCATTCGCGCCGGTCAGTTCCTGGATTGTGCCGCTGCCGATATGCCGCCAGAACTCCATCTGCCACCAGCGATCCTGCGCCTGTGTATACCCCTGAGCAAAAAACAGATCATGAATATTTTTCGCATAAATGTGCGGAATACCCCAGGTATCCCGGATAACTTCGACGGTATCCGTCAGCCCGGCAGACACCACGCTCTGCGCGCCGGTGGGCAGCGAAATGCTGATCTCGCCGCTGTGCTGTGGCAGCGGGCCACGCGTCCAGTCGTTAAACAGCAGAACGCCGCCTAACAGCACAACCGCCACCAGCAGGACAAGCCCCAACAAAACAATCCGCAAAATTCTCATACGGCGCTCCGAAATCAAATGTTCGTTAGATTAAAATCGTGCGCGGGTAGTTGTAACGCAGAAAAGGCGAAGTGTCGAGGCAAATGCCGGGACGCCGTAAACAACGCCCCGGCCATCTCCATTATCGGCTTACGATAATGTCCTCGTTATCCGGCTTATAAGCTTCCATTTCGGCATGTGAGGGACGATGAATCTGGTAGGGTACGGTCGTAAAGACGACGTTATCCATCTGCGCGAACGTCAGGTTGAAGATGAAGGCTGTATTCTGATGGAGCGCCTGCGCCCAGAAGGTATCCATCGCCAGATGCCCCATAATGACGTGAACAAAACAGCCGGGGTTTTCCTGCTGAAGGGACTCCACATATTCTCGAATCGGTTCGGCCAGCAGGCGGTACGGGGAAGGCAGAATCACCAGTTCCCCTTCACCAATGCGTTTCTGCCACTTCTCAACGATCTTCTCCGATTTTTCAGGATTTACGCCAACATGAATGGCCTGCCAGGGATGCTGCAAGGACTTGGCGAAGTTGACCAGCCGTACCGTTTCCATATGAACGTCATCCACCAGAATCAGCGTCTTGACCGGACGTGGAGTCGTATCCGGCGGCACGCTCTCCCAGCTTAAGGCCTTCGCCACATCCTTGTAATGGCGGTGAATACGGAAGAAGATCAGTACCAGCGTTGGCAGCAGCAGCAGAACGAACCAGGCGCCTTCGGTGAATTTGGTGACCGCAAAGACCAGCATCACAATAAAGGTGCAGACCGCGCCAAAGCCGCTGATCAGCATATGCCGCCGCCAGTAAGGGTCATATTCCAGCGGCGTTTCCATCCCCGCTGCGGACTCACCCGGTTTCAGCCGGCCAATTCGGCGCGCCCGCACCACCATACCGGTCTGTGAAATTGTGAAGCTCAGGAATACGCCGATGGCATACAGCGGAATCAGACTGGTCGTGCTGGCGTTGAAGATCACCACCAGTACGATGGCAAACAGAGCCAGCAGCATGATACCCCAGGAAAACACCAGCCGACCACCGCGATAGGTCAGCTGGCGCGGCAGAAAGCCGTCCGCCGCCGCCAGCGCCGCCAGACGCGGAAAATCCGCGTAGCTGGTATTGGCCGCCATCAGCAGAATAAGCGCCGTCCCGGCCAGTGTCAGAGCATATAAAATCCCGGCATCGCCATGAACGGTGCGCGCCATCTGGGAAATGATAGTTTCAGTGTGGCTCGGTATCGCTTCGATCTGGTGCGCCAGAACCGTGATTCCCAGAAACAGCGTGATCAGGATGGAACTCATCCAGATCAGTGTGACGGCGGCATTGTGGCTGCGCGGCTTCTTAAACGCCGTGATCCCATTTGAAATCGCCTCGATCCCCGTGAGGGCCGTACAACCCCGCGAAAACGCACTCAGGATAAGAAACAATCCCAGATTGTGTACGGTTTCCTGATGGAACATCTCTACGCTCTCAGGGTCAACAGTCCCTAATGTTCCGGTTAAAAGCTGCACCAGCCCGCTGCCCAGCGTTAAGAACATCATCAACAAAAAGAAATACGTTGGTATTGCAAAGATGCGCCCGCTTTCTTTTACCCCTCGCAGATTAATGATCGTGATTAATACAATCACCGTTACCGCCATCTGCACGCGGTACGGCTGCAAGCTGCGGAAAGCGGGGAAGGATGTAATCTGCGCCACCCCGGACGAGACACTGACCGCGACGGTCAAAATGTAATCCGTCAGCAGCGCGGCCCCGGCGATCTGCGCCGGCACTTCGCCCAGATTATCCCGCGCGACAATATACGCGCCGCCGCCGTTCGGATACGCGTAAATCGTCTGCCGGTATGAGATGGTGACGATGACCAGCAGAATGGAAATCGCTATCGCTATCGGGATAGACAGCCCAAAGACCGAACCGGCGGCGCTGGCAGCCGCGCCCACCCCGACTGCCGCCGCTAAGGTGATGAGAATTTCTTCCGTTGCGTAAGCGGTGGAGGACAGCGCATCCGAGGCAAATACGGCCAGCCCCACCGGACGGCTGATCGCCTGATGCGGCAGTTCCTTCGTTTCCAGCGGTCTGCCAACTAATAATCGTCCGAGGTTAATCTTGTCCATAAGATACTTCAGCCTTCTCTAAAGAAAACCGACTCGAACCGATAGACAGCCTGCATACAGCGAACCGTACCTGTAGTATTCTCTGGCTGTGCTAGACCACCATTAGAATGCCGGTCAAAGACGGGAAATGCTGCATATCAGGCTGCCGGGCAGCGCAGCAAACAAGCCGGAGGACGGCTTCCATGAGGGTTTGTCTTTCACTCGTTTGTGAAAACTAACGTAAGATTACAGCCAGTGGATTTTTTTGTCAATCCGAAGCGGAGGCGGGCAGAGGGTAACAACTCGGAGGGACACACGATCATGCGCCCCTCCCGGTCATCAGCTTTTACGGTGTGTCGTGTTCATCTACCGGTTCGGCTGGCGTTTCCGCCGGTTCAACCGGTGTTTCTATGGATTCGGCTGGCTCGGCCTCCGGCTCAGTTTCCTTCGCTGGCGCGACGCCGTTGCCGTTAAGCACCGGCAGAGTAGACTTCAGCGCCACCGGCTCATACAGATCGTCGCCAATGCGGTACGGCACATCAATCACAGGCCGTCCGCGCCCGCGTTCGATCTGGTCACGGTACAGCGCCGCGCGAATGGCGACAGTGGTCTGATTGTGCAGGAAGCGTTCCCACCAGCGGGATACCACAAATTCCGGCATCACAACGACGGTCGGGATCACCTCATCACATTCCTCGTCCAGTTGGTGCAGATACTTAATCAGCGGCCTGCCAATCTCACGGTACTGCGACGGCACGATGTCCAGCGGAATCGTAAGCTGCCATTCTTTCCATCGCTGCTGCAAGCGTTCGGTCGAGTCTGGCTCAACTTCAATCGCGCATACCCGAACCTTGTCGGAAATCCGCAGGGCATATTCCAGCGCCTGCAGCGAAGCGCGGTTCAGGCTGTTCATCAGCACCACCACGCGGGTGTGGTTGCGGTCGCTGTAGACTTTAAACCGGTCGGCCAGCGGGCCGGGTTCAATGCCGTCCAGCGTGAGCGACCGGGCCACACTCTCGTAATGCCGGTGGATAAAGACGAAAATCCCCATCATCACCGGGATCGCCAGCATCACGATCCAGGCGCCTTCCACGAATTTCGTCACCATCAGCACAATCATCACAATGAAGGTGCAGACCGCGCCAAAGCCGTTGATGCCAATGTGAAAACGCCAGCTCCAGTTGGGCTTAAAGCCGGGCAGTTTCTGTTCCTTTAGCCAGTGGACGACCATGCCCGACTGCGACAGCGTGAAACTGAGGAACACCCCGACCGCGTACAGCGGCAGCAGATTATGCTCGCGCGCGTCGAACAGGACAATCAGAATCCCGGCAGCCACCGCCAGGGTGATGATACCGTTGCTGAACACCAGCCGGTCGCCCAGATTCGTGAGCTGGCGCGGCAGAAAACGGTCACGCGAGATGATCGCCGCCAGCCGTGGAAAGTCCGCATACGCCGTGTTCGCCGCCAGCGACAGAATCAGCAGCGTCGTAAATTGCAGGTAATAGAACAGCACGCTGCCATCACCAAACACCGCTCGCGCGATGTGCGACAGCACGGTGGTATCGGTATGGTGTACCGCGACGACCTGATACTGATTCGCCAGAAAAGTTGTGCCAACGAACATGGTACACAGCAGCGCCACCATGATGATGAGCGTCTGGCTGGCGTTACGGCTCTCCGGCGGTTTGAACGCGGGGATACCGTTGGAGATCGCTTCGATACCGGTCAGCGCCGTACAGCCAGCGGCAAAGGCGCGCAGCACCAGGAACAGCGTCAGGCCGCCGGTGAACTTGAGTTCTTCCGCCAGCACTTCCGGCGGGGGCGGCGGCACCGGTGTAATGCTGCCCGTCAGCGCGCGCACCACCCCCACCCCGATCATCAGCAGCATACCGACGACAAACAGGTAGGTGGGAATGGCAAAAAAGGTGCCGCTCTCTTTGACACCACGCAGATTCATGACCGTGATGAACGCCACGATCAGCAGCGCCGCATCCACCCGGTAAGGCGCGAGTTCGGGGAACGCCGACGACAGCGCCGCCGTACCCGCCGATACACTGACGGCCACCGTCAGGATGTAGTCAATCAGCAGCGCGGCAGCAGCTGTTAAGCCCGGCCACGTACCCAGATTATCTTTGGAAACGATGTACGCCCCGCCGCCGTTCGGATAAGCGTGAATCGTCTGGTAATACGAGAAGGCGACCACCACCATCAAGGCCGCGATGCCGAGCGCCACCCACCATGACACACCCAGCGCCGCTGTACCTGCCGCGATCAGCACCAGCAGAATCGCTTCGGTAGCATAGGTGCTGGACGACAGCGCGTCAGACGAAAATACAGCCAGTGCCTTGAGCTTTGACAGCCGTTGATGGATAGCCTCGCTGCTGGCTAAAGGCCGTCCCACGATCATACGACGGATATTCATCGGATACCTTTTTCGACTATTGGGTAAGCAAATGGACCAAAACAAGTTTGGAATAGGTGGGGGATATTGTCGGAGTCAGCCTCACAGATGCCTCAACATCAGCAAGATTGTATACAAATTTACAGCCTTGTCTACTCTACCACAATTATAATCATACGAGTAGGTTTTTTATGCTAAATTTACGTTTGTCCAGTCTGTCTAGATTCTACAAACCGAAACGCATAATAAATGCCGGATGTGAAATGTTGACTCGCGGCGGCGCTCGCGGTTATGATGAGAAAATCAAACGGTTGTTAAATTAGTCGAAAATAAAAGTATGGCTGTTATTCAATCTCAAATTGACACCCACAGCGAAGATTTCCGTCAGAATTACGCCCACAATCAGCAGCTTATACACACCCTGGCCGAACGTCAGGCGAAAGTGCGGCAGGGCGGCAGCGACCGCGCCGTGAAACGCCATCTGGCTGCCGGCAAACTGCTGCCCCGTGAACGGGTGGAACTGCTGCTCGACCCCAATACCCCCTTTCTGGAGCTGAACACGCTGGCCGCCTGGGATATGTACAACGATGAAACCCCCGGCGCGGGCAGCATCAATGGCATTGGCGTGGTCAACGGTGTGGAATGTATGATCGGCGCGAACGAGGCCACCGTCAAAGGCGGCACAGTCTATCCGATTACACTCAAAAAGACCTTACGCGCCCAACAAATCGCGCAGGAAAACGGCCTGCCCTGTATCTATCTGGTCGAATCGGGCGGGGCGAACCTGCCGCATCAGTCCGATATTTTTGTGGACGGCGGGCGCGGCTTCTGCAATCAGGCGCGCATGAGCGCGGCGGGCATTCCGCAGATCGCGCTGGTGTTTGGCAACAGCACGGCCGGCGGCGCGTACATTCCCGGCCTGAGCGACTATACGGTGTTTGTGCGAAAGCAGGGACTCGCGTTCCTCGGCGGGCCGCCGCTGGTCAAAATGGCAACCGGCGAGGAAGTGGACGAGGAAACGCTGGGCGGGACCGACATGCACGCGCGTATATCCGGGCTGGCGGACTTCGTAGCCGAAGACGACGCCGGCGCGATCCGCCTCGGGCGCGAGATCGTGAGTCGGCTGAACTGGCGCAAAATGGCTGTGCCGAACCGGCAGACACCTGAACCCCCGCGTTACGACCCTGACGAACTGCTCGGCATCGTGCCGGTGGATACGATTCGCCAGCCGCTCGACATGCGCGAAGTGCTGGCGCGTTTCGTGGATGGCTCGCGCTTCATGGAGTTTAAATCCGACTACGGCGGGACTCTGGTCACCGGTTACGCCCACATTAACGGTTTTCCGGTTGGCATCCTTGCCAACAACGGCATCCTGTTTTCCGAGTCGGCCAACAAGGCGACACAGTTTATTCAACTGTGCAACCACAGCCGCACCCCCCTGCTCTATTTGCAGAACATCACCGGTTTCATGGTCGGGCAAAAGTACGAGGAAGGCGGCATCATCAAACACGGCGCGCAGATGATTAACGCGGTGTCGAACAGCACCGTGCCACAGTTTACCATCCTCATCGGCGGGGCTTACGGCGCGGGTTATTACGCCATGTGCGGGCGCGCCTACGACCCGCGCCTGCTGCTGGCATGGCCGACCAGCCGAACAGCGGTGATGGGCGGTGAACAAGCGGCGGGCGTGCTGGGCATCGTGCAGGCCGACTCGGCGCGGCGCAAAGGTGAAGAACCGGATATGCAACAGATCGAGATGATGAAGCTGATGGTTAAACACAAGTTTGACGAGGAAAGTGACCCGTATTACGGCACGGCGCGCCTGTGGGACGACGGCCTGATTGACCCGCGCGACACCCGCATGGCGCTGACCGTTGGCCTCTCGATGAGCTATAACCGCGATTGGGTGAGCGAGGGAACGCCGAGGTACGGGGTTTTCAGGATGTGAGGAGAAAAAGCGTAACACAGAGGAAAAGACAAGAGATTTAACGCAAAGGCGCAAGGAAGCAAAGGCGTAAAGAGGATTGCAATTTCAGCGGCGGCGGAAGGCAGGGGGTGCGCTGCCGCAGCGTTTGCAGCAAACGCTGCAACTATTATGAAGAACGAGTAAAAAGTGAGGGGTGGAAGGGAAAAGGGCAGAGTCATTGGATTGGCGACTCCGTTGAGAAAACGTACACTTTCAGTATACGGGATTTGATGGAGAATGAGTGAACATTTGTTCGAACATTTGTTTTTCTTAGTTTCCGGTTGCCAGTTTCCAGTCAAAAGACATGGGGCATGATGAAGGAACATATCAGGGGCTGAAGGCAAAAGCCTGCTTGAAGCGGGGTAGAAAACATCTCATAAAGGACTATAAATGTTTAACACCTTTCGACAATCAAAGG
>JARKOK010000049.1 GCA_029975765.1 Aggregatilineales bacterium | reverse complement strand
CCGTCCGCCACGCCGGCCACATCGTTCAGCATCAGCGACGTGGGCAGCAAACCGA
Source organism: Aggregatilineales bacterium (assembly GCA_029975765.1). Classification (GTDB taxonomy): domain Bacteria; phylum Chloroflexota; class Anaerolineae; order Aggregatilineales; family Phototrophicaceae; genus CFX2. The sequence continues at coordinate 1,739 of JARKOK010000049.1, read as the reverse complement.
CCAGACTGCCATCCCGCCGGATGACACGCCACTGGCTCGATGTGCCGCTGGCCGGGCTGCCGCTGACCAGAATCAGCTCACCGTTCTGGATAAAACGCGGCCAGTACAGCGACTCGGCGGGCGCGCTGTAAAACGGAAACCGCGCCGCGCTGAGGGGATCGTACACATGCAGCGTGTTCGCCTGCCAGAAGATGAAGGTCTCGCTTTGATTGGGCAGGCGGTCATCGGACAGGCTCATCACCGTTTCGCCGGTCGGCAGCCAGGTATCCGCGTCCAGGCTGGGGAAAGCCGGATTCATCGTGATCGTATTGGCGTTTAAGTCCCAGGTGTAGCTGTCATAATACGGCTGGCCTTCCGTACCGGACTGCACCAGCGTGAACGTCACCGCCCGCCCCACAAACTGCCGCACGACCGGCGTGAGGCCAAAGCCGCCGGGTAATCCCAGCATCCCCGCCAGCACATCATCCGAGCGCAGCACCGCCGTCACCGTCCCGTTCAGCCGCGTCTCCAGCACGATGATCGCCCAGCCGCCGCCATCGAGGCTGTAACCAAACGCCAGCGCCGAATTATCCTCATTAAACAGTTCTTCGCCGGTATTGAACTCAAATGTATCCGAGAGCGTCAGCGGCAGGTTGAACCGCGTCAAAACGCTGCCGCTGCTGTCGGCAACGGCTAACTGCCCCTGAAAACTGGTATTGTTGTAGACGATATAGGCAAACGGGCTGCCGCCGCGCCCGACCGCCACGCGCCGGAAAAACGTATCAAATCCCGGCGGCATGGGCAGCAGCAGCGTGCTGCTGGTGCCGTCCGCGCGCACCTGCGTCAGCACGCCGGTTTCGCCGTCAAACAGCCACGCCATCCACCCGGCGGTTTGCGCCTGCGCCGGCCACACCCACACTACCAGAATCAGCAGCCACACCGCGATTTTGCGCATACCCCACCTCCATCCTACACTGCCTACCATAACACAAAGACACGCCGGGGCAAACCATCGTCGGAATAAAAGCGGCGAACCGTCAGTTCGCCGTCTGTCTTTCCCTTTGCGCCCTGGCCGCCTGGCGCTTTTGCGTTACGTACTGCGCCAGCCATACCAGCGCATAGGCCGAGAACAGAAACCACAGCGGGTCGGTGGGAGCGCGGTAGCGGGTGGACGGATGGAAAAACACATACACCGCTGTCATGCTGATCTGCACGAACCACAGCAGCGCCGTATCGCGCCACTGCCGCAGCGCCAGCAGGCCGCCGAACAGCCCCAGCACGAACAGCCCGCCCCAGTACAGCCGGTGCAGCCCGCGCCCGATCACATCAAACAGTGGCGCGTCGTAAGCTGCTACCGGGTCGTTCGCGCCGAAGGTCAGCAGTTGGCCGCTGTCGTCCACCCGCCGGATGATCAGCCCGCCAGCGTCGTCCAGCGCCAGCCGTTCGCCCGGCTGCGGGTTGTAACGCGGCGCGATGTCCACGCTCCAGTGTACCAGAAATTTCACCCACAGCAGTTCGGGTATCCGGTCGGGATGCTCGCGTAAATACTGGAACGCCAGCGCGAAGCGTTCCGCGTCGGCCTCGCGGCTGTACAGGTCAGGCGTCGTCAGCTCTGGCGCTGTCCACTGCACGTCATAACCGGCGCGGAATACCGGCACGGTGTACGGGCTGTTGCCCTGCCAGAAGTTCGCGCCGCTGGTCGTCGTCATCGGCACAAAGGCGTCAAACACCTCGAAATTGCGCCCGATCCAGGGTACGAC
>JARKOK010000001.1 GCA_029975765.1 Aggregatilineales bacterium | reverse complement strand
ACGCGCCAACTTTGATATAGGCTACCCCGCCGTTCTGCGTTAAAATGGTGGAGTCTGGCGTGCATATGAAGGGCAGAACCGGGGTATGGCTTTAAAGATTTATAACGTCCTGGGACGCGATAAGCAAGAATTCATACCGCTCGAACCGGGGCGGGTGGGGATGTACGTCTGCGGGCCGACGGTGCAGGATTACGCGCATCTGGGCCACGCAAAAACTTACGTATCGTTTGATGTGATCGCGCGGTATCTGCGTTACAGCGGCTACGATGTGCTGTATGTGCAGAACATCACGGATGTGGGGCATCTGCTGGATACCGGCGAAGACCGTATTCTGAAGAAAGCGGCGGCGCTGCAAGCCCGACCGATGCAGATTGTCGAACATTATACCCGCAGCTATTTTGAGGATATGGACGCGCTTGGCATCCAGCGCCCGGATATTTCGCCGCGCGCCAGCGGGCATGTGCCAGAACAGCTTAAAATGATTCAAACGCTGATAGACAAGGGACACGCTTACGTTGCCAACGGCAGCGTGTACTTTGATGTCACCAGCGACCCGGATTACGGCAAGCTGTCCAACCGGCGGATTGACATGCAGGAAGCCGGCAGCCGCGAGTCGGTGCGCGACGAAAAACGCAATCCCGAAGACTTCGCGCTGTGGAAGAAAGCCGAACCGGAACATATTCTGCGCTGGGAGTCGCCCTGGGGTGAAGGTTTCCCCGGCTGGCACATTGAGTGCTCGGCGATGGCGAAGAAATACCTGGGCGCAACGTTCGATATTCACGGCGGCGGGGTGGACAATATCTTCCCGCACAACGAGTCTGAGATCGCGCAGAGCGAGTGCGCCAATGAGGTGGATTTCGCCCGGTACTGGATTCTGACGGGCAGCCTGACGGTGGACGGCATCAAGATGTCGAAAAGCCTGGGCAACTTCATCACGATCAAGGACGCGCTGAAAAAACACCGCCCGGAAGTGATCCGCATGTTTGTGTTCAGCGCGCACTACAGCAGCCCGGTGGATTACACCGAAGAGGCGCTGGCAGCGGCGGCCGGCGGTTGGGAACGGCTGTACGGCGCGGTGCGGCTGGCGCGGCAGATGCAGGCCGCCGCGCCGGAGGGCGACGCGGGTAACGGCATTCTGCCCCGGCTGGAACAGGCCGAAGCGGAATTTAAGGCGGCGATGGATGATGATTTCAATGCGCCGAAGGCGGTAGCCGCACTGCAGGAACTGACCCGCGACGTGAACACGCTGCTGAACGGCGGAACGCCGGTCGGGCGCGCCACGCTGGATGCGATTGTCGGGACATATCAAACGCTGGCGGGGGATGTGCTGGGGCTGATCCCGGCGCAGGACGCGGCCAGCGGTGACGGCCAGCGCGAGGCCGGGCTGGTGGAACTGCTCATCAGCCTGCGGGCGGACGCGCGCCAGAAAAAGGACTTTGCCACCAGCGACCGTATCCGCGATGAACTGAAGGCGCTGGGAGTGATTCTGGAAGATCGCGCCGATGGTACGGTGTGGCGAACGAACTGACGAGTGACAGGTGTATCGTAGGGATGGGTTTCTAAACCTGCCCCTGCAGGGGAAAAATCAGACAGCATGGCGGAATTTGTCTACGGACACTGGGCGGTGATCGAAACGCTGCGCGCGGGGCGGCGCGGCGTCGAGCAGCTTCTGCTGGCGGAAAACGTCGAAGAGCGTGGGATGGTCGCGCAGATTGTCAAAACCGCGCAGGAACGCGGCGTGAAAATCCAGCGCATCCCGCGCCGCATCATGGACGATCTGGCGGAGGGGGGCAATCATCAAAGCACCGTGCTGCGGGTGGGGCCATACCCGTATGCCGATGTGGAGGATGTTCTGTCGCTGGCCGCCAAACGTAACGAAAAGCCCTTCATTCTGGTGCTTGACCTGCTGAAAGACCCGCAGAACGTGGGTGTGCTGCTGCGCGTGGCGGAATCGGTCGGCGTGCATGGGGTGATTTTGCAGGAACGGCGCGGTGTGGGCGTTACGCCTTCAGTTGTTAACGCCTCGTCCGGCGCGGTCGAGTATATGCAGGTGGCCCAGGTGACGAACCTGGTGAACACCATGAAGGACCTGAAAGAGCAGGATATCTGGATTGTGGGTCTGGAAGCCGGGCCGGATGTGCGCCCGATTGACAGCACGAAACTGGATATGGCGCTGGGGCTGGTGCTGGGCAGCGAGGGGGAAGGGATGCGCCGTCTGGTGCGTGATACCTGCGATCTGCTGCTGACGCTGCCGATGCGCGGCCATCTTGCCAGCCTGAATGTCGCCACTGCCGGATCGGTCGCGCTGTATGCCGTGTGGCAGGCGCGCGGCTGGCAGGGCTGGGAACATGCGTAAAAAGTTCCAGGTTAGTAAGTTCCGAGTGCCGAGTTGAAAGACAACGGCAGTTTTCTTAACTCGGAACTTGGAACTCGGAACTATTTTTTTAGAGAGGTGGTGCAGCATGATTAACGACATCATTAAAGAAACCAAAGACAAGATGAAGGCCAGCCTGCACGTCTACGAACAAGACCTGCAAGGCATTCGTGGCAGCCGCGCCAGTACGGCGCTGGTGGATCGTCTGATGGTGAGTTACTACGGCCAGGACACGGAACTGCGCCAACTGGCGACGATCTCGACACCGGAAGCGATGCAAATTCTCATACGCCCGTATGATAAAAGCGCCGTAAAATCCATTGAGAAAGCGATACAGACCGCCAATCTGGGGATTCATCCGAATGTGGATGGCGATGTGATCCGCCTGAACATGCCGGCGCTGACGCGCGAACGCCGCCAGGATTTAGTCAAATTCCTGCACAAGCGGATGGAGGACGCGCGCGTGGCGATGCGTAACATCCGGCGCGCGGCCAACGATGATCTGAAGGACTTCGAGAAGGAAGGTATGATCTCGGAGGATGAGCTGGAACGCGGCGAAGAAGAAGTGCAAAAGCTGACCGACCAGTATATCAGCCAGATTGAAGAACTCGGCAAGATCAAAGAAAAAGAAATCATGGAAGTGTAACAGCAGGGCGACCGACCGGTCGCCCTGACCGGCTGTGATGGATGCTGTAAGGAATACTTGAGGTCGGTGTGTATCATAAGTCATACGCAGACCGGCGCCGGCAGCGGCGCGAGATAACGGCGCGTAGGTGAGGTGCGAAAAACGAATGATCGCTGTAGCGCGAAATCAAGAGCAAACGCCATCACTGCTGCCGGAGCGCGTGCCCCGGCATATTGGCATTATCATGGATGGTAATGGACGCTGGGCCAAGGCGCGCGGTCTGCCCCGCGCCGAAGGTCACCGGCAGGGGACGGAAAATCTGCGGCGTATCATTAAAGCCTGTGTCGAATTCGGCGTGGAAATTCTGACCATTTATGCCTTTTCGACCGAAAACTGGCGGCGTCCGCCGCTGGAAGTGCGGCTGCTGCTGAATATCCTGGAAACGGTGATTGACCGCGAACTCCAGGAACTGCATGACAACGGCGTGCAGATCCGGCACATTGGCCGGACGGAAAAACTGGCGCCGGCGCTGCTGCGAAAAATCCACGATGCCTGCGAGTACACCAAAGACAACCGCCGCCTGATTTTGAATGTGGCGTTTAATTACGGCGGGCGCGACGAGATTATCCACGCGGTGCGGGAAATCGTGAAGGCGGGTGTACCGGCGGACGACATCACTGAGGATATGCTGAACCAGTATATGTATACCAGCGGCCTGCCCGACCCCGACCTGATTATTCGCACCAGCGGCGAAATCCGCGCCAGCAACTTTCTGATCTGGCAGGCGGCCTATGCCGAGTATTACTTCACGCCGACCTACTGGCCGGACTTTGACCGCGAGCAACTGCTGGAGGCGCTGTGGGAATACAGCCGCCGGACGCGCCGCTTTGGTAAAACTGACGAGCAGGTGAAGCCCGGCGAAGGTTAAGCCGGGGAGACTCTTTTAGCTGCGGCTCAGGCCGCTCTATTCGACAGTTTACGTTAATCGTTGTATCCTGAGGAGGAGAGGTGGCTCTCCTCGTTTTGTTTCAGGTGTGGAGGCGTGATGTTTAAGGATATAGGCCAGGTCAGCCAGGCGTTGGGACAGCAGCAGTATATTTCAACGGATGAGATTTCGACCGTCATGTTCCTGGCCGATAAACTGGAAAAACCGGTGCTGGCCGAAGGCCCGGCGGGGGTGGGCAAAACGGAACTGGCAAAAGCGTGGGCGAAGGCGTATGGTCGCCAGCTCATTCGCCTGCAATGTTATGAAGGGCTGGACGAAAGCAAGGCGCTGTACGAGTGGGAATATGCCAAGCAGATGCTGTATACCCAGCTTTTACGTGACAAACTGAGCGAACTGCTGGCTAACGCGGCCACCCTGTCGGAAGCCGCCGACCGGTTAGGGCAGGAAGAAAATGTCTTTTTCTCTGACCGTTTCCTGCTGCCGCGCCCGCTGCTGCAAGCCATTACCTCGCCAGAACCGGTGGTGCTGCTGATTGACGAAATTGACCGCGCCGATGCCGAGTTTGAAGCCTTTCTGCTGGAAATCCTCAGTGATTTTCAGGTATCGGTGCCGGAACTGGGCACGATTGCCGCCCGGCACATGCCAACCGTGCTGCTGACCAGCAACAACACACGGGAACTGTCCGAGGCGCTCAAACGGCGCTGCCTGTACCTCTTTATTGATTATCCCAACCACGAGTCCGAAATGCGGATTGTGCGAATGCGCGTGCCGGAACTGAATGCCAAGCTGGCGCAGCAGGCGGTGGATGTAGTGCAGAGTTTGCGCCAGATGGACCTGAAGAAAAGCCCCAGCGTGTCCGAAACGATTGACTGGGCCAAGGCGCTGGTGATGATGAACGCCGATAACCTGGACAGGCATACGCTGGAAACCACGCTGACGGTGCTGCTGAAACACGAAAGCGATGTGCAGAAGGCGCGCCGCGCGCTGCTGGAAGGCCGCGAACATCCGGTGAACCGGCGGCCTGGCGCCGGCAGCCAGGGACAGTCCCGGCGGGGTGGGTGGCCGAATTAAGCCGGGCTGAGGTAAACGCGAAACAGGAGGCCGGTACACCACCGGCCTCCTGCTGTATCGAGTGGTTTAGCGGGCGCCCCCGGACATGGTGCGGTTAAGGAGGTACTGGTAGACGAAGTAGATGATGACGGCGATCACGGCGACGACAATCGTGAAGATGAGCGCCGTACCCAGAAAATCAGTGATGGGTGGTGCGGCATCACCCGTGCCGCGCAGCGCAAAAAACGGCGCCAGCAGGCTGACGAGGAACGTGACCACGACGATCACCACGAGACCATAACGAAACAGCCGTAAACGTGCCTGAACATCGGACTGGCTAATCATGTTGTCCTCCAAGAATGAAACAAAGTTATACGTTCAACTTTATTGTTGGACAATTTCTTACAAAATACCCTTAATGCCTGCCCCCTGCCAGATTCCTCAATGATTATCTGTTCTATTTTATTACAGAATACTAATCGGCGGTTATAGCTGTGCCAGCGCGGCACGCATCCGTTCCAGCGCCGCCGCCAGCACCGGGCGCGGGCAGGCAAAATTGAGCCGGGTGAAACCCGCGCCGCCGGGGCCAAAGGGCGTGCCGTCGAACAGCGCGACCTTCGCCTGTTCCAGAAAGAACTTAAAGGGAGTTTCCGGCAGCCTGACGGCACGCCAGTCCAGCCAGGAGAGGTACGTGCCCTCGGGGTGGGTCAGCGCGACATTGGGGAAATGTTCCTGCGTATAGGCCGTGAGGAAATCACGGTTCGCCGCCAGATAGGCGAGCAGGTCATCCAGCCAGGGTTGGCCGTCGCGGTAAGCGGCCAGCGCGGCGGTATACCCCAGCAGGTTGCTGTGCCCGACGATACCCGCCGCTGCTGCCTGCACCTGTTTCATCAAGTCCGGGTTCTGGATGATGGCAAAACCACAGCCCAGACCGGGAATATTAAAAGTTTTGCTGGGAGACATCAGGGTGATGGTGCGCCGGGCGATGTCCGGCGACAGCGAGGCGATGGGGACGTGGCGCCGGTCGTCCAGGATCAGATCGCCGTGAATTTCGTCCGAGCAGATGATAAGGTTATGGCGCTCGCAGATAGCCGCCAGCCGCGCCAGTTCGTCACGGGTGAAGACGCGACCGACCGGGTTATGCGGATTGCACAGCATGAACAGCTTCGTGCGCGGGGTGATGGCGGCTTCAAACGCCTCAAAGTTGAGGTGATACCGCAGGATGCCCTTGTCCAGCGTGCAGTCGAGTTCGGCATACGCGGCGGTTTTACCGAAGTTAACCGGCGCCGACAGGAAAGGCGGATACACCGGCGGCTGCATCAGCACCGCATCGCCCGCCTCGCCAATGGCGCGGTTGACGACATTGAAGGCGCTGACGATGCCGGGCAAGAACATGATCTGCGAGGGTTCGATTTCCCACTGATACCGCTGCGCCAGCCGTTCCTGGATGACCGCGCGCAGGGGTTTGGGATCAAAGCTGTAACCAAAGACGCCGTGTTCAATGCGGCGGTGCAGGGCTTCGATGACTGGCGGCGGTGCGGGGAAATCCATATCGGCCACCCACAACGGCAGCACCTCGTTGCCATACTGCTCCCATTTCACGCTGCCGGTGCCGCGCCGTTCGATCTGGTCATCAAAGTTGTAGTCGGTCATGTTGTTGTCCTTGACATACGTAGGGGAGGGTCTCAGACCCTCCCCTACAATATTGGCACATGACCGGTGAACCATTCAAGCGAATGGTCTGATAAAGTTTAATGGCTGTGCTCCACCGAGATCACAATCTTGCCTCTGGCGTGACCTTCTCCCAGATAGCGAAACGCTTCGATGGTTTCACTGAGCGGGTAACACCGGTCAATGACCGGCACAACCTGACCGGCTTCAAGCAGCTCGCTCACAAAATTCAACGTCTGGGGGCTGAAGTTTGCGGTCAGAGCGCCCATTTTTTTCTGCCCGGTCATAGACATCAACGACCCCAGCAGCAGCGCCTCGAACAACTGCTGGTTAGAACCGCCAGCCATGACATAAATCCCATTGGGGCTTAAGGCACGCCGGTAGTCGGCAATCGGATGGTAGCCGTTTACGGCCAGAATCAGATCATAACGCTGGCCGTTCCGGGTGAAATCTTCCCGCGTATAATCTATCACGTGGTCAGCGCCCAGCGCGCGCGCCTGGTCCACATTCCGCGTGCTGCACACCGCCGTGACCTCCGCGCCAAACCATCGGGCAAGCTGCACCGCGAACGTCCCCACACCGCCGGACGCGCCATTAATCAGCACCTTTTGTCCGGGCTGTATCTGCCCTTTATCGCGCAGCCCTTGCAGGGCGGTGACGGCTGCCATTGGCACGGCGGCAGCCTGTTCGAACGTGAGATTGGCGGGCTTCAGCGCCAGCGCCGTTTCCCGCGCGCAGACGTATTCCGCAAGACCGCCCAGCCCGCAGCCGGATAAATCCCCGTAAACTTCATCGCCGGGCTGAAACTGCGTGATCTGGCTGCCAACGGCTTCCACCCGTCCGGCGATGTCCGCGCCGAGTATCGTGTGTGCGGGTTTCAGCAGCCCGCCGGCCATCAGGCGTACCAGGAATGGGTTGGCGGTCAGTAGCCGCCAGTCAGCCGAATTCAGTGATACTGCCTGGACTTTGACCAGGACTTCATTATCCTGAGGGGTGGGCTTTTCGACTTCCTGGTACTGAAGTTCATCCGGCGTTCCGTAGCGGGTGTAGACAATCGCCTTCATGGGTTTCCTCCACAGGGGGTTATGCGCGAGTATTCTGAATCCATTAGGATATACGTCGTTGGACACCGCGGGTTGTGTCCCGGATCAGCCGCCATGCCTGACGACCACAGGCGCCGCGCTGGCTCGGCGGTAGTTCAACATCCTGACCAGCCTGCTGCCGCTGCTCACCAGCGTCATGATGGCTACAGCGGCGGCGACAATCTCCGGCGACCGGTCGAACAGGGGGATGTTCAGCAGCGCCGGCGCTGCCGCGATCAGGCGGTCATAGAGCGGTTTGAAGAAGACGAAGTACAGGCCAAACGCGCCGATCAGTTCCAGCACAGTCTGGGTCAGCCACAGGCCGATGCTCCAGCGGCTGCGCCGCAGCGCCACCAGATGCAGGATGACCATAACGCTGGTCGTGGTGATGAGCAGCAGCATCCAGTGAACCGGAATGGGGATCACCTCGCCGGGATCGCTCAGATCGAAACGCAGCGTCAGCCCACCGACGCGCAGCCAGTACAGGGATACCAGTGTCAGAAAGGTGCCGGTGGCGATGCCAAAGGCGGTTTCGAAACGGTCAACGCTGCCGGGTTCGTCTACTTCCGGCAGATCCAGCGGATTGAAGGCCTTCCTCTTTTCTTCCAGTTCAACGCCCGAATGCTGAATAGCCGCAAAAATCAGCACCACCACCGCCGAGAAAATCAGGGTGGTCTGCAACGCGCCCAGCAGCGAGGCTATAACCAGACCGACCAGCGTGCTCTCCTGTGGCGAAACCAGCGCCTCGAACACGGTCAGAAAGACCACAATCGCGGGGACAAGCACCCAGCCATGCCGCAGCACCAGCATCATATAGGGGTACAGGTCGGGGCCGATGAGATACTGCTGGCCGCCGTAGGACGCCGCCATCCGGCGTGGATCGCCCAGTTCCGCCAGGACGGTCGCCACCTCTGCCTGTGAGGGCGAGCCGCCGAAGCGGTCGTCCAGTTGATCCTGTATCTGGGAGCGCAGTTCGGCTTCAATCTCCGCGCGTTCCTTTGGTGGCAGATACCGTCCGACCTGATGGACATAACGCTCGACCAATTCACTCATGATTCTCTCCCTGCAAGATGCCGCGCATCACCTTCACCGTCTCGTCCCATTCCGCGCATAGGGTAGTCAGGACTTCACGCCCGACCGGACTCAGCCGGTAATACTTGCGAGGGCGTGTTTCCCCGACCTCCCACTCGCTTTCCAGTAAACCCTGCTTTTCCAGCCGCCGGAGCAGCGGGTACAGTGTCCCCTCTTCGATGTCCAGCCCCTGCGCGGCCAGCCGCTGGATCAGGCTGTAGCCGTAACGGGCGGTGTCCATCTGACTGAGGACGGCCAGCACCAGCACCCCACGTCGAAGCTCCAGCCGGAGCTGATCAATCTGCTCGTGTGCATCTCCCATATACTGTGTATCCTATAGTGCTGTGCGCCACACAGTATCACTATACTGTATATCACACAGTATTGTCAAGGGTTGCAGTATGGGGTGTGGGACAGGTATGACCTGGCGAAAACCAGAGGCAGGGATCAGGAACGTAGTAGCACACCGGCGCGCCCCTACAGCACCCGTCATTCTCATGTGGTTAATGGTCTAAGTACCATCAGATAAATTCCGTCGGATGTCTTTCCGTAGGGGCGGGTTTCGAAACCCGCCCCTACACCCGACATTTCTAATTTGCTTGTACTCTGGGTGTGCAAAGAGGATATAAGACTGCGGTCACATCAACCGGTGCTGTTTGTGCTGTTTGAACTCCTGCGCCTGGTGCAGAATATCACGGGCGCTGACTTTGCCGCTTTCGCCCTGCGCGCCGAGCATCTCCGCCAGTTCGTTGACGCGCTCCCCTTCGTCGTCCAGCGGGCGCACCTGGGTGGAGGTGCGGTCGCCGCGCACCAGCTTTTTGACGTGGTAGTGTTTGTCGCCGTAGCCGGCCAACTGCGCCAGATGGGTGACCACCATCACCTGATGGTTGCTCGCCAGCGACCACAGCTTTTCACCCACCACGCTACCAATCCGCCCGCCGATGCC
>JARKOK010000016.1 GCA_029975765.1 Aggregatilineales bacterium | reverse complement strand
TTTCATTCAGGCGCTTCGTTTTCTGATCGGTATGATCTACAGCCGCGTCGGCGGCCTGTCGGTGATCGTCGCGCTTGACCCGGCGGCCATCCCTGCCGGTATGCCCGGTGTGGTACAGCCAGCGACCGTCAGCAGCGAACTATCGTTTCTGGTGTACATGCTGGCGCTGCCGCTGCTGGGGCTGATCTTCGGGCGCTGGCGCTGGCTGCTCATCGTGGCGGCGGCGCTGACGGCGGCTGGCCGCGCGCTGATGCTGGCCGACGCCAGTTTCACCCCGACGACGGGCGCGGCGCTGGCCGTTGGCGGCGGGCTGCTGTACACCGTTATGGTGATCCGCCACCGCGCCTCGCTGCTGCCCTATATGTTCGTGCTGGCGCTGGGCATTGATCAGGCGTTCCGCGCCGCCGGCAACACGCTTGACCCATCCTGGTCGCCACGTTACGGACAGGTGCAGCTCGTGCTGTCACTGGTGGCAGTCGCGCTCAGTTTGTTAGGCTATGTCGGCGGACGGCGCAAACGTGAAGACGGGGTGGCTGTGTCCAGCGATTATGGCCTGATGCCCTTCTGGGGCAGCGCCGGTTTTGGCGGGCTGCTGTTTCTGGAACTGTCGCTGTTGAGCTTGCCGAACGCTGTCGCCGGGCGCGCTGATGTGGATTACACCCGCTTCGCGCCCTTCGTGGCGCTGGCTACGCTGCTGCCGCTGGTGCCCTGGGTGCGCTGGCAGGCGCGCAGTTTCATCACCACCTTTGACGGCGGGGTGCGCGGCTGGTTATGGCTGCTGCTGACGGCGCTGCTCATTATGGTTGGCACGCGCTTCCAGGGGGTGATCGCTGGCGCGGCGCTGGTACTCGCGGCCTTCACTGGCAGTATGCTGTGGTGGTGGCTGGCGCGACCGCAGGCCGAAAAAGAGCGCAATTTCAGCGGCCTGTGGCTGTCAATGGGAATGTTACTGTTTCTGCTGCTGGTCGCCGCAGACAACTTTACTTATGAATACGCCTACGTCCGTAATCTTGCGCCCGATTTTGCGTTCCTGAACCCGATCATCCCGCCGTTTCTGCGCGGCTTTCGCGGCATGGGGTTGGGTCTGCTGCTGCTGGGGGTGTTCCTGGCGGCGCTGCCAATGGTGCAAACGCCGCGCCGTATTCCCTGGGCCGATACCCGCGCGCGCGCGCTGCCCACACTGCTGGGGCTGCTGGTCGTCGCCGGTTTTACCGGCGGCATCGCGTATGCCGTCCGCCCGCCAGTCATCCAGGCCGCGCGTGGCATCGAAAGCCTGCGGCTGGGCACGTACAATCTGCACGGCGGCTTCAACGAATTCTACCATTTCGACCTGGAAGCCATCGCCCGTACTATCCAGCAAAGCGGCGCGAATGCCGTCCTGTTACAGCAGGTTGAAACAGGCCGTCTGACCAGTTTTGGTGTGGATCAACCCTTATGGCTGGCGCGGCGGCTGGGTATGGATACCCGTTTCTACGCGACCAACGAGGGCTTGCAGGGACTGGCGGTCCTGTCGAATGTCGAAATCGTCTACGACGATGGCATCCTGCTGACCAGTACCGGCAGCCAGCAGACCGGACTCCAGCGCGTGCAGATTCGCCCGGACGCGGGTGTAGTGACACTCTATAATACGTGGCTGGCTTTCCTGCTGGAAACCGGCGACGGGCGCACAATAGAGGAACAGGAGCAGGATCAGCAGCTCCAGTTGACCGGGGTCTTCGCCACTATCAGCGCCCACCACCCGGACGGCAACCTGGGGCGTATGGTCATCGGCGGGACATTCAACAACGTACCGGACTCGCCGCTGATCATGCAGCTGCGAAATGCCGGTTTCCGCGACCCGCTGGCGGAACTGCCGCCGGAGTTGCAGGCCACGCTGTGGCGCGTCGGTCTGCCACGTGTGCGGCTGGATTACCTGTGGGTGCGTTCGATGCTTACCCTGGGCGCGGTCGTGATGGACAGCGCCGCGTCCGATCACCGCATGGCCGTCGTCGAGGTGCAGCTTACGCGCGGGGGATAATAGACTATAATGACCTTGAGTGAGGAGTACCGATGATGCCCGAGCCAGTCCGCGATACGCTCCATGTTCGAGTTGAGTACTTCACCGGCTTTGAAGAAGGTGAGGACGATACCAGTTATCCCTACTATGTTGCGTCCTGCGAGGAAATCGTCGCAGTAACGGATGGTCGCACCTGGAATGAACTCATGCGAAATATTTACGAGATGCTCGCCGCCTCATTGGGAGGCGAAGATACGGTAGCGGTCTATAATCTTGTCCCCGACCCGCGTGTAGTGATTATAATGGAACTCCCTGAAAACTATGCCGAAATTGCGTAGGCTAAGTGGATCGGATATTGTTCGAATCCTTGAGCAAAACTTCGGTTTTACAGTGATACGGATTCGTGGCAGCCACCACATTCTGCGGCGCACGGTAATTGTGCAGAGGCGCGAGGAAATACAGACTGTCAATGTCCCGGTACACGGCAGTAAGCCCCTTGCGCCCGGGATGTTGAAGCGGCTTTATCGAGAGATGCTGCGCTATTTTACGGAAGAAGAATTGAGGCAGTATTTCTATACTGACTAAAGACCAGCGTTCTGATTAACAATAATGATTATCTTCTACCATCGCCATATCGAGCACTCCTATCTGCCTGTCTTGATGCTACACGCACTATGAGGCCGTCAGTTCCCCCTGCTCCACCAGGCGCAGCGCATCGCGGGCGGCAGCCTGCGAGGCGATCTGCTTGCTGCGCCCCACGCCGCGCCCGACCACCCGTTCGCCAATCAGCACCTCCACGATAAATTCCTTTTCGTGGTCCGGGCCGGTAGCGGATACGGTGCGGTAGGCGGGTGTCCGGTTCAGGTTGGCCTGGCTCCATTCCTGCAGGCGGCTGCGCGCGTCCTTGTAGATCGCTTCCTCCAGCACCTGCTCGATCAGCGCCTCCAGACGCGGTAGCATAAATTCACGTACTGCCGGCAATCCCTGATCAAGATACAGCGCGCCGACCACCGCCTCAAATGCGCCGCACAGATTGTTCACCCGGTCGCGCCCGCCGCTGGCCTCTTCGCCCTTGCCCATCCGCAGGCAGTCCCCCAGCCGAATCTCCCGCGCCAGCTGCGCCAGCGACTCCGTCCGTACCAGCGCCGCCCGCAGCCGGGTAAGCTGGCCTTCCGGCATATCCGGGAAACGCTGGAACAACACATCACCGACCAGGAAATCCAGCACCGCATCTCCCAGGAATTCCAGGCGCTCGTTATCATGCTCCGCTTCGCCATGTTCGTTGATGTACGACCGATGCGTCAGAGCTTGCTGAAGCAATTCCTGATCCGAAAACTGCACGCTGGCCTGCGCCTGAAAATCGTCCACTTCTGCCATGTTGCTGGTATCTCATCCGTAGGGACATGGCGGCGCCATGTCCCACCCATCGTTCCTTAAACTAATTGAACGCCCTGAAAATCAGCGAGACATTGTGGCCGCCGAAACCGAACGAATTGCTCATCACCGTCTGGATCGGCATTTCCCGCGCCTGGTTCGGTACATAGTCCAGATCACACTCCGGGTCAGGTTCGTTCAGATTCATCGTCGGCGGCGCCACCTGATCGCGGATCGCCAGCAGCGAGAAAGCGGCTTCCATCGCCGCCGTCGCGCCCATACCATGCCCGGTCATGCTCTTGGTCGAACTCATCGGGATGTCATAAGCGTGATCGCCAAACACGGCCTTCACCGCTTTGGTTTCCATCACATCATTGAGCGCGGTGGCCGTGCCGTGAGCATTGATATAGTCAATGTCGGCGGGGTTCAGACACGCATCGTCCAGCGCCAGCCGCAGCGCCGCCGCCGCGCCCTTCGCTTCAGGGTCGGGCGCGGTGATGTGGAATGCATCGGATGTCGAGCCGTAGCCCACAATCTCACCCAGGATAGTCGCCCCGCGCGCCCGCGCGGTGTCCAGTTCTTCCATCACGATCACCGCCGCCCCTTCGCTGAATACCAGCCCCAGCCGATTTTTATCGAACGGGCGCGAGGCATGTTCGGGGTCGTCGTTCAGGCGGGAACAGGCGCCGACGCGGTCAAAAGTAGCGATACCCAGCGGGAAGATGGGTGCTTCGCCGCCGCCCGCTACCGCCTGATCAATTCGCCCGCTGCGAATCAGATGAAAGGCGTGACCGATGCACTCCGCGCCAGTCGCGCACGCTGAAATCGGCGTCGCGGTGGGGCCAGTCGCGCCAATCTCCAGACTGATAAGGTTGCTGCCGGCGTTCACGATCAGCATGGGGATGCCAAACGGCGTAATACGGCGCGGGTCTCTGGTCTCGAAGTAATCCTGCGCCTGCTCGTAGTAGCTCTCCACGCCGCCGACCGCCGAGCCAATGACCACGCCTGTCCGGTGACGGTTAGCATCCGTCACCTGCAAGCCGGAACGGCTCATGGCCTCTGCTGCCGCCGCCACCACAAAGTGCTGGTAGCGGTCACGGCGGCGCACTTCTTTGGCCGGCATATACTTCGCCGGGTCAAAGTCCTTGACCTCGGCAGCAATTTTCACCAGATGTTGCGAAGCGTCAAAGCGGGTGATCGGCCCGACGCCGCTTTTGCCGGCCTTGATCGCTTCCCAGGTTGTATCAACGGTGTGGCCGAGGGGTGAAACAATCCCCAGGCCCGTCACCACCACGCGTCTTGTCATCATGACTCCTGTGGGTCGGTAATAATTTCAACTGCGCGTTTTTGCTGTGGAACACTTTTCGTTCCGGGCAGCAGACTTGCAACAATCTTTTTAACACACCCCCCTGTGCTTTACCAGACCTGTCTGTATCAGGGCCGCCGGTCATCGGGCGTAGGCTGATAATGGCCCTCAATCCACGCCGCCGTTTCCGGGCGAATGTCTTTTTTCCACACCGGCACAATTTCTTTTAGCCGGTCAATGCCGTACCGTGCCGCTTCAAAACACCCCTGATCGCGGTGGCCGGACGAGCAGGCGATGACAATCGTATTCTGCCCCACCTCCAGCCGCCCGACCCGCTGCACGATGGCGATACCCTGTACCAGCGGCCACCGGTCGCGGATTTCCGCCGCCACCTGTCGCATCTTCGTCAGCGCCATCGGCTCGTAAGCCTCATACTCCAGCCGTTCAGTCTGGGTGGCGCTGCCGTCCCGGTTGGTTTCACCGCGCACCATACCACTGAACACACACACCGCGCCGGTCGCCGGTATCGTAACCGCCGCGATCAGCTCATCCGTACTGAAAGGCGCGTCCGCCAGCCGGAAGATTTCCGGGTAGCTGCCATCCCCGCCGCTGACGGGTGGGAAAAATGCGATGGTATCCCCCGCATGAACCGCGTCCCCGGCAAACGCATATTCCTCATTCACCGCCGCAATCGCCGCTTCAACGTGCGCTTCCAGCGCCGGGTGCAGCGCCGCCAGCGCGTTCTTCACGTCACTGACGGTGGCCGTATCGGGAACGGTCAGTGTCAGACGGTTCTGGCCGGCGATGTCCTTCAATGTGGCAAACAGCAATACCTGAACCTGCATCATGCCTCCGCTTTATAATCACCATGTATCCCGCCGCGTTTTTCCAGCAGACGAATGTCGCTCAGACGCATCCCCCGGTCTACCGCCTTCGCCATATCATATACGGTCAGTGCGGCGGTGGTGACGGCGGTCAGGGCTTCCATCTCCACGCCAGTTTTGCCGACCGTGCGGGCCGTCGCGGTGATATGAACGGCGCTGCGGTCGTCATCCAGCGACAGGTCAACATCAATCTGTGTCAGTGCCAGAGGGTGACACAGCGGAATAAGATCCGCCGTCTTTTTGGCCGCCATGATGCCGGCCAGCCGTGCCACCAGCAGCACATCACCTTTTTTCAGCGCACCCTCGCGGATCAGTCGCAGCGTCTCCGGCTGCATATACACCGACCCACCCGCGACCGCCACACGCTCCGTTTCAGGCTTCGCGCCTACGTCCACCATCCGCGCCGCGCCCTGTTCATCCAGATGGGTTAAATGATCATCCATAAACTCACTCATCTCAGTTAATATCCACGCATCCTGCGCCCCACCATTATACCTGATATAACCTCTGAATCAGGCGATCAGTCGTGCCGGCATACTACCCATTCCCGCACCGCCTGTTTTTCCTCTCGTCCTCCACTGGTAAACAAATGTTCACTCGACCGCCTCGCTTTTGCCGTACACTGTTGATAACCACCGCCATCAGGAACGTACCTTGTTCCCCCGCAGGCTTGTTTTACATTCCTGCCACATGTATACTGCAAACCATTCCATCCGGTTTTACTCTGGAGACATAATGGGCATCTTTCGCAGTGGGTTAGCTAAAACGCGCCAGTCGTTCTTTGGCCGTATTTCGCAGCTTCTGGGCAGTACCGATATTGACGACGATACCTGGGATGACATCGAAGCCCTCCTGATTCAGGCCGATGTGGGGGTGGACGCTACCGCCCATGTCCTGAATGAACTACAGGATCGTGTGCGGCGCGAAGGCATCACCCGCGCCGACCAGCTCAACGACGCGCTTAAAGAGACGCTGCGCGGCCTGTTGACCACACCGCCGCCAATGAACATCAGCGGTCGCCCGCTTTCGATCATCCTGGTGGTGGGTGTCAATGGCAGCGGCAAAACGACTTCGATTGCCAAACTCGCCAACCGGCTGAATCGCGCTGGCCGTAAGGTCATGCTGGCGGCGGGCGATACTTTCCGCGCGGCAGCGATTGAACAGCTTCAGGTATGGGGACAGCGTGTTGGTGTGCCGGTCATCGCCGGCAAACCCGGCTCTGACCCTGCCGCCGTCGTGCATGACGCCACCGCCGCTGCCCACGCGCGCGGCCATGACATCCTGATTGTGGACACCGCCGGTCGGCTGCACACCAATTACAACCTGATGGAAGAACTGTCAAAGATTCGTGCTGTCTCCGGCAAGGTCGTGCCGGATGCCCCGCATGAAACGCTGCTGGTGCTGGATGGCACCACCGGACAGAACGCGCTCCAGCAGGCGCAGAAGTTCCGCGAAATGGTGGATGTAACCGGCGTGATCGTCTCCAAGCTGGACGGAACGGCCAAAGGCGGCATGGTCTTTTCGGTGTTTAACGATCTTAAGCTGCCGGTACACTACGTTGGTCTGGGTGAAGGTGTCAACGATCTGGTGCTGTTTAGCCCGGAGAATTTTGTCAACAGCCTGTTCGACGAGAACTAATCGGTAAGGGCGGGTTTCGAAACCCGCCCTTACCATGCCTGAACCGGGAGGATTCGATAAAACTCGATGGAAAGTTTAATCAGCCTGTTGAACACTATGAAAAGCCGGATTGATGGGCTGATGGCGCAGTTGGACATCGAAGGCAAAACCAGCCGTATCCAGCAGCTTGAAGACCTGTCCGCCGCGCCCGATTTCTGGAACGACCCCGACGCCGCGCAAAAAACCATGCAGGAAATCGCCCGTTTGAAGGAAGAAATCGAACGCTGGCAAACGCTGGCCCATCGCGTCAACGACGCGCTGGAACTGGCGCAGATAGATGACCGCAGCCTGTTCGATGAACTGGCGGCAGAAGTCAATACCCTGAGCGAAACGGTGGAACGTATGGGGCTGCAAACGCTGCTCTCCGGCCCTTATGACCGCGAGAACGCGATTCTGGCCGTCCATGCCGGGGCGGGCGGCACGGACTCGCAGGACTGGGCGCAGATGCTCGAACGCATGTATCTGCGCTGGGCGGAAGACAACGGCTATAAGGTTGAGATCATCGAACGCAGCGAAGGCGAAGAAGCCGGTATCAAAACCGTGATGATGAGCATCAAGGGCGAGTATGCCTATGGGTATCTCCAGAGTGAGCAGGGGGTACATCGGTTGGTGCGCCTCAGCCCGTTCGACGCCGCGCACCGCCGCCACACCTCGTTTGCGAAGGTGGAACTCTGGCCGGACATCCAGGGGCAGATTGACATCGAGATCAGCGACAATGATCTGAAAATTGATACCTACCGCGCGGGCGGCGCGGGCGGCCAGCATGTTCAGAAGAACGATACGGCGGTGCGGATCACTCATATCCCGACCGGCATTGTCGTCCAGTGTCAGAACCAGCGCAGCCAGATGCAGAACCGCGAACGCGCCCTGCAAATTCTGAAAGCGCGGCTGTTCGAGATGGAACGGCGGAAACAGGAAGCGCAGTTAGCCCTGTTGAAAGGCGAAAATGTCAGCGCGGAATGGGGCAGCCAGATTCGTTCTTATGTGCTGCACCCCTACCAACTGGTGAAGGATCACCGCACCGACTACGAAACCGGTAACACCAACGCGGTGCTGGACGGCCACCTGAACGAGTTCATGGATACCTATCTCCGGTCGAAAGTCGCCCTCAAATCCGGGGTGTGATCGTTATTCCCCCGCTCTAAACTGAACTATAATGAAGCGGTAGAGCCTGCTTTTGCTCTATCGCGTTTTATTTCAACAAAGGGGATGCCAGCATGAGCACACCACCCGGTGACCTGGGCCAAAAAGTCGCCGACCTCAAACGCCGTCACGAGGAATTCGTCTCGCGTGCCAATTTATCCGGCGTTGCCAGTCGCATCAGCACCATCACGACCGATATCAGTCGCCTGCCCGAACTGATCGCCGATGTCCGCCGCCGGGGTTATGTGTACCGCGCCTATCTGGAACATAAAGCCGAGGTGCTGGCGCAGCAGTGGCAGGAGACCCAGAGCCGCGTTCACGAAACCGTCAACCGTGAAATTGAAGACCTGCGCGAGCAGTTAAAACCTGCCGAGGCAGCTGTTCGCCAGATTGACTTCCGCCCCACCCTGCCGGTTATCAACAGCCTCGAAAGCACACTGAATCTGGTACAGCAGAAAATTGAAGCCGCCGAAAGCCGCGTGCAGGACATGTTCAGGCCGTTAGAAAATGAACTGCAAACCACCAGACGCCAGCTTGACGAAATCAAGTGGTTCTGCCAGATGAAGGAAGAAGCATCGTTTGATTTTTACCCGGCTGAGGCGCTGTTCCTGGCCGCGAAAGCGGAATGGGTCGCCAGTGGCCGGGGCAAAGATGACCCCGACGGTATTCTGTTCCTGACCGACCAGCGCCTTATCTTCGAACAGAAGGAAAAGGTCGGCGGCGGGCTGTTCCGGCGAGGAGAGGAAAAACAGGAAAAAACCTGGGAAGTGCCGTTAAGCGCCGTCGAGGATGTGCAGCCGGAGAATAAAGGGTTGTTCGGTGGCAAGGACATGCTGCATTTTACGCTGGGGCGCGGCGCGCCGTATCCTAAAATCACGGTCGAGGTGAAAGGCGGCGTGGACTGTAAATACTGGGCGCGGGAACTCAAACGCATGATAAGCGGCGAAACCAAAAACGAACGCGCCAGCCAGCCCGACCCGGAACTGATCGAACAACTACGGAACGCGCCAACGCAGTGTCACGTCTGCGGCGGACAGCTTCCGCGACTGGTAGCCGGACAGTTGGAAGTCCAGTGTTCGTACTGCGGCACGGTCATTCGCATATAATTTATGCGCAGCGGTTGACTCAATACATTCTGGCGTTATACTTGTAACAATTCCATCTGGCTGGATGTTTCGTGCCAGTTGTCTGCCGCACAACGTGTAGCTGTTCTCCTCACGTTCCAACCGGACGTGATCAGTACGGGTATGCCTGACGACAGAGCATATTCTGTAAGTGAGCCAGCAAGCCTCGGCAGCCCGCCGGGGCTTTTTTATCGGGGTATAGGAATGGTTGTAAATCCGGGAGAGGTGTTTAATGAGTGTTGTTCTTAAAGAGGTTCTGGCCGCCAACGAAGTATATGCCGCGTCCTTTGGCGATAAGGCGCAGTTGTCCGCGCCGCCAAAACGACAATTTGCGATTCTAACCTGCATGGATGCCCGCCTTGATCCCGCTCAATATGCCGGTCTCAGGGAAGGTGATGCCCATGTTATCCGCAACGCTGGTGGGCGCGCCAGCGAAGATGCGATCCGTTCGTTAGTCTTCTCCTACAAACTGCTGGGCACGCGCGAATGGTTTGTGATCCACCATACGGACTGCGGCCTGCAATTTGTCACCGGCGAGATCATGGGTGATTTACTGTCGAAAAGCCTGGAAAAGGCGGTGTATGATGGACAGGGCTGGCGTGATGTGGGGACAACACCCGGCTCGCCGGAGGGACGTTATATCAACTGGCTGACCATTCACGAACCGGATGCGTGTCTGGTGGAGGATGTACAGCGTATCCGCCATCATCCGCTTGTTCCCCGCTGGATTCCGATCTACGGCTACTTCTATGATGTTAAAAGCGGACGGCTGATCGAACTGCCTGAAGCCAGTGAGGCCGGACGAGCGAGCTGATACGGTAATCTTCGGGGGCGAATATGCCGGTTCGCCCCCTGATACTCGGAATTCCCCAACCAATTTACATTTTGTGCAACTTGCTAGTTGACACCGGAGGGTCATCTCCATATAATTTTTCCTACAAATGGTCACGAATAGGCTCACGACGCACAAGGAGACAGCGGTGGGGACGGTTTTCCATTCGCTGTTTTACCGTTGCTGGGCTTTATCAAAACTCCGCGTTCAAACATTTAGATTACAGTCTGGTCAACCGCAACGCCCATATTCTGGATAGCTCGTTAGCGCAGAGGAGGACACGCTTTGGAAGCGAAGGATTTTAGCGCACTGCGCATTAGTCTGGCTTCACCGGAACAAATTCGCTCCTGGTCGTATGGCGAAGTCACCAAACCGGAGACCATCAACTACCGCCGCCTGCGACCTGAAAAGGACGGATTGTTCTGCGAAGCCATCTTCGGCCCAACTCGTGACTGGCAGTGTTATTGTGGCAAGTACAAAAATGTCCGTTATCGCGGCATCATCTGTGACAAGTGCGGCGTGGAAGTCACCCGCGCCTCGGTGCGCCGCGAGCGCATGGGACATATCGAACTGGCGGCGCCGGTGGCGCATGTCTGGTATACCCGGCGCGTCCCCAGTTATCTTGGGCTGCTGCTGGATGTAAGCCGCCGCAACCTCGACCGCGTGCTGTATTTCGCGCAGTATGTGGTAACGCAGGTGGACGAAGATGCCCGCAACAAAGCTCTGGCCCGTATCGAGCGTGAGGTGGCGCAGAAAGAAACGATGATCGGCGGCGACATTGAAGATCAGAACGCCGTCGTTCGCAGCGAACGTGATACGGCGCTGGTAGAACTGGAAGGCCGCGCCGAAGCGATCAACAGCCACTACGACAGCGAACTGAGCCGCCTGAGCGACGAAGTTATGCAGGAAGCGCAGTCGGTGCAGAACCGCGTTGAATCGCTGATGGGTCAGGTTGCCCCGGCGGACATCAACTTCAGCAAAACCAGCACCGTGATTGTCGCCAAAGGTGATCTGGTCGA
>JARKOK010000014.1 GCA_029975765.1 Aggregatilineales bacterium | reverse complement strand
CGGCCAGCGCCAGCGACCGCATACTGTCCCAGCGGGGGTCGCGTGTGATGTCCTCGACGATCACCGTCTGTTTCAGGTAGGCCGCTGTCCCGCACGACCCCACCAGCGGGCCAATTGCCAGCCCGTCCATCGAATTGACATATTCCGGCGGCAGCCCGGCAGCCGCGCCCACGTGCAGGTGACGACCATCCAGCAGCAGAATCAGGCCGAGCATCCCCGGTGACTGCTCCTGAATGATCTGCACCAGCGCCCGCAGCGTTTCAGCCAGTGTGCCTTCGGTTGCCAGCAGTTCCAGGAAACGCTGCTGCCCCTCCTGAATCGCCTGGCTGCGCTGGTGTTCCAGCACATTGGCGAAGATGCTGCTCATCATCCGCAGCAGGTCTACCGCGTCATCCGGCCAGATGCGCGGCGTGGTGTGCGAGGCGAAGCCGATAAACCCGACCACCATGCCCCGGCTTTCCATCGGCACCGCCACCAGCGATTGCAGCCCTTCGACCGCGAATTCGGCGCGTTCGGCGCTGGCTTCCGGCGGCAGGTCCAGCACGCCGGGGACGTAAAACACTGATTCGCGCCGCATAATATGCAGGTTGAACCAGGGAAACGCTTCGATAGCGATCTGCTGCATTCGCCGGCGCTGCGACGGAATGCCCTCGGCGCACCATTCATGGGTGCCGTTCAGCCACAGGTTGTCTTCGGTATACTGCGCGATGAAACTGCGATCCGCCCCTACAAACGCGCCGATCAACCCCAGCGCCCGGTGGATGCCGTCGTCAATCTGGTCGGCAGGTAAGTTAATGAAACTGGTTGAAATGCGCGTGATGAGCGCCTCCAGTTCCAACCGGGCGTGTAAAGCATCTTCGATACGCTGGAATTCCGCCAGCATGGTTTCAGAAGTCGGGCGGGTGGTGGACATGCCGCAGCCTATCACCTTGCTGCTCTATTTTCCCACGTCACCCATTATAACCGCCGCCAGCCAGTGAGCAACGTCATGCAGAATCAGGATAAACGTCAGCCCTGCCGCCAGCAGTATCCCGGAACGGACAGGCCGGGTTATAATTTATATTACAATTAACTTGAAGGCACAGCCGGAGGCCGGCGAACGATGTTCATGCGAAAAGCGATTCACTATTTCCTGTACACCGTCCCTTCAACGGATGATCTGCCCGCTCCGGTCAGTGCGGCTGTCCGGCAGCACCTCGGCGCTCCACAGATGATCATTGTCATCCCGCCGCAGGATTACGCCGTCCGGCGCGAAACGCGCTGGAAGAAAAATCTGCCGTTTGGCTGGCGTGTCACGCCGCAGCGCACCCTGGCCTTTGGCGACCGCTGCATTGTGATCGTCGAGGCCGACCGGGACGGCAGCCTCAGCACCACCCATATCCCGCTGGATGATCTGGTCTATGCCGATCTCGGCACGATTCTGCTGTACGGTTATACTCATCTGGTCTGGGCGCAGGGCAGCCGGCTGGAAAATCGTTACATCGAATACAACGCGGTGGGCGAACACCTGCTGCGGCGGCAGTTGGAGTGGGTGCGGACGAACATCACCACGCCGGCAGCCGTTCCGCCGGGGCCGTTTGACAGCGAGCCGCTGCCGTTTAAGTTCCACAATTACCTCAGGTACAACCTGCTGCCTGACGAGCAGGTGATCACGGCGGTGCATCAGCCCGCCATCCGGCAGAGCGAACACTGGCTCGCGCCGTATCTGTCGCCCAACCGCACCACCGCCATCACCGACCGGCAGGTGCTCATCCTCGAAGAAGAGGAACGCCGGCGCAAATCCACCTACGGCATCATCGTGCGCTTCGTGCCGTTCGACCGCGTGCAGGCCGCCGACTTCGAGCCAGAGAATGGTCTGATCTGGCTGCGCCTGCGTGTCGGGCTGGGTGCGGCAGCCGAAACCATCCACCTGCCGCTGGAAGCCGCGCGCGCCGACCGGCTGCGCGCTGCCTGGGAGGCGCTGCGCCGCGTGACGGCGTAAATACAAGCAGATCAATTCCGTCGGATGTGTTTCCGTAGGGGCTAACCGGCGGTTCGCCCCTGGAGAATAACGGGTGCTGTAGGGGAGCGCCGGTGTGCGCTCCCCGGCGGGCGGCCACCCTGCTTACCGGCCTGCCCCTTCCTGCTGGAGAAACGCCCGCGCCATATACAGCGCCGTGATCACGGACGAATCCTGAATCTGTCCGTTGGCGATTAACGTTTCAAACTCATCCAGCGTCGTGTAGTCGAGGCCGATTTCGTAACCCTCATCGCCTTGCAGTTTGCTTGGCTGCAAATCCCGCGCCAGAAAGATCGGGAGGTGCTGGTTCAGATATTTAATGAACGGGCACAGCGTCGCCAGTTTATCCAGCCGCCCGGCCTTGTAGCCGGTTTCTTCCTGTAATTCGCGGTTGGCGGTGTCTGCCGGGTCTTCCCCGGCTTCGATGCCGCCGCTGGATAGAATCCGCAC
Organism: Aggregatilineales bacterium; assembly: GCA_029975765.1. Taxonomy (GTDB): domain Bacteria; phylum Chloroflexota; class Anaerolineae; order Aggregatilineales; family Phototrophicaceae; genus CFX2. Next base: position 1,172 of record JARKOK010000014.1, on the reverse strand, counting down.
CCACTGGTTAAACGCCGGCGAGTACTCCACCGTCATCAGCACGCGGCCATCGTCAAAGACCGGCACGACCATCACGGCATTCCGCATGGCGATCACCGAGGTATCCACCGTTTCGCTTTGATAAATGCGATACCAGCGGTTTTGGAAATAGGTTTGAGTCATGCGTTGTTCCTGTATTCGCGCGGGGACAGGGCGCCGCCCTGTCCCTACGGTTTTCTGATGTACTCCGGGACGATTATGCTGTCCCCGCCGCGTTCAGGCGCTGGAGCTGGTCGGCGGTCAGCCGCACGTCCAGCGCGCCCAGATTGTCGCGCATCTGCTCGTCGGTGCTGGCGGCAATCAGCGGGATGATGGCCGGGTCGCCTTGCAGCATCCACGCCAGAATCACCTGATTCAGCGTGGCGCCGGTTTCAGCCGCCACCGCGCGCAGGGCTTGCAGCCGCGCGTCGTTGTCCGGGCTGCGATACTCCGCCGGCAGCGGGCGGTCATCACGGGTGTAAGCCCCACTCAGCAGCGCGGAATACGCCAGAATACGCAGGCCGGTGGCGCGGGCATAGTCCAGCAAATCCTCATTGGCGACCAACTGCGGCGCGGTGCTGACGCCCGGCCTCGGCGGTAAATAGGTGTGGCGCTGCTGCACGCAGCAGTAGGCCGTCCAGCCCTGCGTCTGGCTGATCCAGCGCGCCTCTTCCAGCCGCCACGCGCGGAAGTTGCTCGCCCCGATCAGCCGCACCTTACCCGCTTTTACCAGCCGGTCGAAGGCCGCCAGCGTTTCTTCCTGCGGTGTCTGCCGGTCGTCCACGTGGGCGTAATACAGGTCAATCGTCTCGATGCCCATCCGCCGCAGGCTCTTGTCACATTCTTCTTCGATGCGCCAGGCGGGCAGCCCGCGGGTTACGTCACCATAATTGAAGCCCACCTTGCTGGCGATGAACATGCGGTCTCGGTTGCCGCGTTCGCGCATCCACTCCCCCAGCAGCGTTTCACTTTCGCCGCCGCGCCCGCCGTCCGCCCAGTGCGCGTAGATGTTGGCGGTATCAATAAACGTGCCGCCCGCGTCCACGTACCTGTCCAGCATCCGGTACGAGGTGGCGCGGTCGTTGCGCGTGCCAAAATACATCGCGCCCAGGCACAGCTCGCTCACCTCAACGCCGCTGTTGCCTAATGATAAT
>JARKOK010000011.1 GCA_029975765.1 Aggregatilineales bacterium | reverse complement strand
AGGGCGAAACTGTCCACCTGTACCGAGTGGTCAATCACCAGATCAACCGGGATGTTGGGGTTGATTTTCTGCGGGTCGCCCCCCATACGCACCATCGCGCTGCGCATAGCTGCCAGATCAACCACACAGGCGACACCCGTGAAGTCCTGCAAGATCACGCGGGCGGGCTTGAATGGAATTTCGACATCCTGCGGTTTCGCGGCTGCCCAACTGGCGATATTGACGACCGCATCCGCCGTGACCTGAAAGTTATCGAGATTACGGAGGGCGTTTTCCAGTAGAATCTTGATACTGAACGGCAGTTTGTCTACATGGCCGATGCCGCTGTCTGCCAGCCGGTTCAGGTGGTAGATAACGGCTTTACCACTGCCGGTGTCGAAAGTACCGCGCGTGCCAAAGGTATCCAGCGTGTGACCCATCGTTCGATCCTCGTGTTGGGGAATACTATTAAAACGGGAATTATTCTACCTGATCCCGCTACGCTTGTCAGGTTGGCAATCAGTACAGTTCGTGGAAGCAAGCTGTGAGAGAAAAGTGAAAACCAGTTGCGCTTTAGGTATGGCGTTGTAAACTCGTCAGCCGTAACAGACAGTTTCAAGGAGAGAAGCATTCATGAGCCGTAGTCGCACTGTAGATCGCCGCCGCGAGCGTGAACGTGAAAAACGCCGCCAGCAGCAGATCACGCTGGTGGTTGTTCTGGTTGCTATTGTCGTGATCGCCGCGCTGGCGCTCATTCTGGCGAACCAACCGGCGGAAGCGCCCATCCCGGAAGAGTCCGCCGCGCGTTATGCCGGTATTCCACAGAGTAAAACGGAAGAAGGGTTTCCACGTCTGGGCAATCCCGATGCTCCGGTCAAGCTGGTTGACTACTCCAGCTTTGACTGCCCCCACTGCCGCACCTTCCACGACGAAGTGCAGCCAACCATTCTGGAACGGGTGCGGGCGGGTGAGGTGGTTTTCACCTACATTCCGCTCTATCTGAACATTGGTGAGGGGGCGTCGCGGGCTGCCATTTGCGCTGGCGAACAGGGGAAGTTCTGGGAATTCCACGACGCGCTGTTTGAGTGGCAGGGTTTGTACGGCAGCCAGGCGTTTGCGAACAACCGGCTGGAAACCGGCATTGATAATCTGGGTATCAGCCGGAGCGAATGGGATCAGTGTATGAGCAGCACCCTGCCGGGGCGCATCGTCACCGCGTCGCGCAATGCGGCCAACGCGCTGCCAGGCTTTGAGGGAACTCCCACGATCACGGTTAACGGCATTATTGTTACGCCCGACCTGACTAACGTGGTGCGTGCCATTAATGACGAACTGGCGAAGAGCGGCGGCGCTGTGCCTGTGCCGGAGGCCACTGTTGAAGCTGAAGCGACTGTAGAAGCGACGGCGGAAACCACTGCCGCGCCATAGGTGACGCTGTAGGGACACGGCACCCGTGTCCCTACGGTTTAATCCCGCCGCGCCAGCATTGGCCCCAGGCTGCGCCCACCCAGCAAATGCATGTGCAGATGGAACACTTCCTGCCCGGCGTCCGCGTTGCAGTTCACCAGCAGCCGGTAGCCGCTGTCAGCGATGCCAAGCTGCTGTGCCACCTGTTTCGCCACTACAAACATGTGACCGAGTGTCTGCTCGTCATCCGGCGTCACGTCATTGACCGTTGCAATCTCGTGGTTGGGCACAATCAGGATATGAACCGGCGCGATGGGGTGAATGTCTTTAAAGGCTGTCACCCGGTCGTCCTGGTAGACGATCTCGGCAGGAATCTCCCGCGCGACGATTTTCGAGAAAATGGTGGGCATCTGGTTATCTCCCTGTGACAAAGAATAAGGCATGAGATCGGAACTTACCGCTCGTTACCCATGCCTCAAACCGCAGTCTGCTTCAAATTACATCGCCATGCCACCGTCAACGGCCAGAACATGACCGGTGATGTAAGCCGCATCATCCGAGACCAGGAAGGCCACCGCCTTCGCAATATCTTCCACCGTACCCCAGCGCCCTAACGGAATCAGTTGATTGAGCTGCTTGGTCAGTTCTTCGGGCAGGTCTTTCGTGAGATCCGTCAGCACGAACCCCGGCGCGACCGCATTCACCGTGACATTCCGTGAGGCGACTTCGCGCGCCAGCGCCTTGGTCAGACCGATGATGCCCGCCTTGCTGGCGCTGTAGTTGGTCTGGCCGGCCTGACCTAAAATGCCGCTGACGCTGGCGATATTCACGATGCGGCCATAACGCTTGCGCATCATACTGCGGACGGCGGCCCGCGAACACAACCACGTACTGCGGAGATTGACATTTAACACAGCGTCAAAATCCTCAGGTTTCATCATCATAATGAGATTGTCGCGGGTGATACCGGCATTATTCACCAGGATGTCAATTTTCCCGTAAGCATCGGTCGCGGCTTTAATCAGATTGTTGGAGCCATCTTCCGTGCTGACATCCCCTGGCACGATGATACCATTTGAGCCGGCAGCCTGAATCGCTGCCAGCGTCTCATTCGCGTTGTCAAGCTGGCTTTCATTCAGGTAATTCACGACAATCGTTGCACCACGCCGGGCCAGTTCCAGTCCAATCGCCCGCCCGATACCCCGGCTGCCGCCGGTGATTGCGGCGATCTGACCTTCCAATTGTGACATAATTCCCCTCCAGAAAATAAAGAGCGCATCGGTTCGCAGGGCGTATGCCCATCATATACATCACCCAACTATAGCCTGAGTTACGCTTTACTGCCCACCAACCCAGCCCAGGAGGGTAATTGTCCCCCTCAGACTGCCGGTAAGATTCGCGGTACTCTGCCCGTTGAAATTGCCGGCATACACATCCACCCGGCCATCCACATTCGGCACGATGCCGGTAAAGGCCAGAAGCTGACCATTGGGAGAGTAGATCGGTTCACACATGCTGGGTGGTGGGTCACGGCGGCTGATCGGTGTAAGCGCCCGATCAAAGACGTGAATCCCGTTGGGGCATTGGCCGCCCGCGCCGCCAATCGCTATACGCGTGCCGTCCGGCGACCAGGCTGCCGCCATGCCAAAACGCGCGAAGGTTAAATCGCTGGTGCGGCCAATCAACGCGCCGTTCGCGGTCGCCACAATGATTTCCGTTGTAGCTCCGGCGCTCTGATAAACCACCAGACCGCCGTCGGGTGACCAGGCTTCGGACAGACGGAGCGGGCTGTCGGATCCATCCAGCAGTTTGACCTCCTGGGCCTGTCCGGTGGTCGCGTCAGCAATCCACAGCATTCGTTCCGGGTCACCCAGCGTAGGATCACCGCTGGCGAAGGCTACCTGACGATTGTTCACCCAGCGCGGTGGTTCGGTTATCCATTGGTCGGAAAGCTGGGTGACCGCCCCGGATTCCACTTCCAGCACAAACGGGTTACCGCCGGTGGGCGGTTCGGGTGTCAGCAGCGCGTCACACGCGCCGTCATCGCCGGGAATCCAACTGGGACACTGTGCCCGGTCGGAAACAAAAGCGATATAGCGGCCATCGGGCGACCATGCCGGCCAGAAATCATAAGCGCCGATGTTCGTTAAGTTCCGGGGGTTGGTGCCATCCCGCCCGATGACAAAAATATCCATGTCATAGCCGGTCGCCAGCGCCATCGCCAGTCGTTGTCCATCAGGCGACCATGCCGGGCGGCTGACCCTGCCGCGCTGTACCAGCGAATTGATCGGCAGGATACGACCGCTGATGCCGCTGTCAATGTCCAGCACGTACAGCCCGGTGGTCTGTGGTATGCCTTCATTGAGGAAGTAGGCGACCGCGCGGCCATTGGTCGAGATAAACACCTGAGCGCCGGTTGAAGCGGGGGTTTGCAGCACAGCCACCCGGGCGGTGGAATTACCCGGCGGCATGTAATACAACGTCTGGACGTTGGTCGCAGGCTGCGGCGTGCGGGTGTCCCCGACGCCATCGCGGTCATTGGTGTTGATGAACGCGATCATGGGTGTCTGAAGCAGTGTCAGTAAATCCGCAGGAAGCTGTACCAGTTTCCAGTTGTCAAACACAAAGCCGGAGGTTGGCTGGGGTGTGATGGATGGGGTTGGGGTCAGCGTCGGTGTTGGCGTGATGGTCGGTGTAGCGGTGGGCGTTGGTGTATCACTGGGAGTTGGTGTGGGCGGTACCGCAGTTGGCGTAAAGGTCGCCGTAGCGGTTGGGGTTACACTGGGGGTAAGGGTCGGCGTAGCGGTTGGGGTAGCGGTTGGCGCGCTGAAGGCCTGGCATGATGCGCCCAATAACGCCACCAACAGCAGGATTCGTCGTGTGAATAGTTGGCAAAATGACTTGACCATGACAAACATAGACCTGTAATCTGCTAACGGCCAGGGTGTAAGCATACCACGAGCGCGCAGCTTCAACTATGCGGAAACCCAACGCTCAGTCACCGCCAGAGGCGGTAGGCAAGAGCGCCGGAACAGGGGATGTGGATTGAAATGGCGTTCCCGGTACCCGCAGGGTTTGGCCGGGGAAAATGCGGTCAGGGTTGGTCAGGCAGTTCCCCTGCTGAAGTTCGGCCAGTGACAGTTGAACGCGCCGGGCGATGGTGGACAGCGTATCGCCACGCTGTACGGTAATCGTGCCCGCCCAGTCCGGTCGCGGAATACAAGGGATAACAACGGCGGGCGCAGTAGTGGGAACAGGGGGTGTTGGCGCGGCAGCGGTGGACAGTACCAGCGGCACTGGCAGGGTGATCGGACGTTCCAGAAGGGCAAAAGGCGCGTGCTGTAGTGGGTTTATGTCCAGCGGTTCTGGTTCGGATGGCGCGCCGATGACTTCCTGGCCGCTGTCCCCACCGAGCGGCAGTCTGACCTGCGCGCCGGGGCGAACGATGCGGGTCGTGCCGCGCGCGCTGACCACAACCGTCCCTTCCAGCGTGGCAATCGTTAACGTGCCGTTGGCCGGCGCGGTTACATAAACGGTTGAGCCGAGTGTGAGACTCGCGCCATTCAGCGTAAGGGTGGCCGAAGTGCCAGGCGGTGATTGGATGAGCAGCGCGGCGGGCGGCGCTTCGGGGCAGGGCGGCAGGCCGGTCGAGGTTTGCAGCCGGGCTGCCGTCAGGGTTGGGGACAGGCCGTCGAGCGCCGCGCCACCATACAGCACCAGCGTGACGGACGGTTCCAGCGATGTTTCTGGCAGGTTGAGCTGAGCTTTGATGATGGCGATGCCCCACGTCTGGTTAGCTTCATCGAGCGGCATCGTACTGGCACGACTGGCCGCCAGCAGGTCAGCGGTATCGCCGGACGCGACCAGACGCGGCGGGCTGCCAGTCTGAAAGGTGACTTCGACATGCGGGTAGCCGTAACAGATCTGATTGAGTCCCAGGCGGCGGCAGGCGTTGTTAGCAGTCTGGATGGCGGCGCTGATTAACTGCGGACAGGCGAGAGCGGTTGCAGGAGTTGAAGTGCTGTCCGGCGCAGACGACAGGGTACACGCCGCCAGCAGCGCCACCGCAGCGGCGAGCAGTACGTGATACCACCCCTTAGCCTTCGACGGCAACTGGCTCAGCTTCATTCTGATTCAGGATATAGTACGAGCCGCGCTTCTGCCCCATCTTTCGCAGGATATTCTTGGTCACCAGATCGGCCAGATCACGGCGAATCGTTTCCGGGTGAACATCGGGACACAGTGTTTGTAAGTCGCTGTTGGTGATACGCGCGTTGCTTTTAGCATCGTGCAAATACAGCAGCGCGATTTCCTGGCGTGGGTTGATGTCCAACCCTTGATAGCTGCCCTTCAGTATCAGCGCGGGGGGGGCGGTTTTCGCTTCGGCTGCGGCCGCTTCGACCTCGTTATAGAGTTCAACGCGGAAACTGCTGGCGCGCTCTTCAAACCTGGGCGCGCGAAGCTGCTTCAGACGCATCAGATCAATGACACGGTCAACCCCGTAACCCAGCCGCTCGATAAAACCCATGTCGGACAGCACCTGTACGATGACCGGATTGCGCGAAAAACGTTCATCCTTGATGTTGTCAATCGTAACCGGGCCGGGCAGCCCGCCGGGGCTGGTGACTTCCATACGGTTGCTGAACAGGAACAGCCGGATACCATCGCCGCTGATCTGATAGTCACGGTGCGCGACTGCGTTCACGACCAGTTCGCGGGCAGCCTCCAGCGGATATTCAAACTGCTCGTCGCGTGCCATCGTCTGCCCAAGCTGCACGCCTTTACGCAGGTGATCAATCAGAAACATCTCGGCACGTTTGATCTGATCGGGCAGCGTCCCCAGAATATCCTGACGGGTGAAGCGATCACTCATCGTATCCCCGGCAAACCGCGCGGCGGTGATGTCCGCCCCCCGTAAGAATCGCTGTGGTTCTTTGCCAAACAGCAGAATACCGGCATTGGTGGGGCGCAGTGCGCCGTCCTGTTCCACCAGGCAGCCGCGTTTGAGCAGCACCTTATCCACATTCATATCGCTCATGCCGCTCAGATTGGCAACATAGAGCTTGGCCTTGTTCCAGTCAATATCGCCCAGACTGGCACCCCGCGCGATTTCGGTTTCAAAGCTGGTATCGCTGCGCTGCATGATAAGCAGCCGCAGCTCACGCGAGAGCAGCGGCACGTTGGCCGCGCCCTCCCGCCGCAGGTAACGCCCGTCTGCTGCATAAACGTGCGGCATTCCGGGTGGCACGCGGGCGGTCAGGATCGTTTTGCCATCGAACAAGCGGGTTTCGGGCACGGGAATAATCAGGGGGGGATCCAGCGCCAGCGCCGCCTGCAGCAGCCGGTCAATCGCGGCGGCGGTATCGGTCACGCCGGCAGCCGCGCCGACGGCATCCAGGCCGATCAGGACTTTACCCCCCTGGCTGTTTGCCATCGCGGCTAATGTCGGAGCAAGCTGTTCCGGCAGGGCTTCGGCAGCAAACCAGTCAAGCTCCGCGCGGCGTCCCGGCTGCAATAGTTGGCTAATATCATCCACATCGTTCATGGTTCGCCTGTCGTCTCTACCGACTCGTCGGCTTTCTCATCATCCTCACGTTCGGCGTCTCGTTTGCGGCCTTCGGGCGGCGGCGGCAGTAATACCAGGTCAATCACCTGCTGCATGTCGTCTACATAGTAGAACGTCAGATCGCGCAGGGCTTCGTGGGGTATGTCCACCAGGTCTTTCTTGTTCGGTGTTGGCAGGATGACATTACGAATTCGCGCCCGCCGCGCGGCCAGCACTTTTTCTTTGATTCCACCGACCGGCAGCACCTTGCCACGCAGGGTGATTTCGCCAGTCATGGCGAAGTTGCTGCGGAGTTTGCCTTCGGTGAAGGCGGAGAGAATCGCCGCTGCCAGCGTGATACCGGCAGATGGGCCGTCCTTAGGTACCGCGCCTTCCGGCAGGTGAATATGAACATCGTAGTTTTCAAAGTCGTCATGCGGCAGATCAAAATCAGCCGCGCGGGAACGCACATAACTTAAGGCCGTCTGCGTGGATTCCTGCATGACCTCACCCAGTTGGCCGGTCATCGTCAGGCCGCCTTTACCCGGCAGGATCGCTACCTCGATCACCGCGATGTCACCGCCGTCATACGACCATACCAGGCCGGTCGCCAGCCCCACCGTATCTTCTGTATGTACCAACTGATGGGTGTACAGGGGCGGCCCCAGCAGTTCCACAACTTTGGCCGGTGTGATGCGGCGCGGTACGGATTTCCCCTCAGCGATACGCCGGGCGAGCTTGCGGGATACGTTGGCGATTTCGCGATTAAGATTTCGCACGCCGCCTTCATAAGTGTATTCACGAATAATCTCGTGCAGGGCGCTCTGGGTGTATGCCAGTTTTAGCTCTTTCAGCCCATGTGCTTCCATCTGGGTCGGTATCAGGAACTGCCGCGCGATTTCAGTTTTTTCCTCTTCGGTATAACCGGAAAATTCGATCACTTCCAGCCGATCCAGCAGGGCGGGCGGCAGTGGGTCAAGATCATTGGCGGTCGTGATGAACAGCACATTCGACAGATCATACGGCACTTCGAGGTAGTGATCGGAATAAGCGTTGTTCTGTTCGGGGTCCAGCACTTCCAGCAGCGCCGAGGCCGGATCGCCGCGAAAGTCCATGCCCAGTTTGTCAATCTCGTCGAGGACAAAAACCGGATTGATCGTACCGGCCCGGCGCATTGTCTGAATGATACGTCCTGGCAGCGCGCCAATATAGGTGCGTCGGTGGCCGCGAATTTCAGCTTCGTCGCGCACCCCGCCCAGGCTGACGCGCACAAATTCGCGTTCCAGGGCTTTGGCAATGCTTTTGCCGAGTGACGTTTTGCCTACACCGGGCGGGCCAACAAAACATAGAATCGGGCTTTTCATTTTGCTGCCGGCCAGCTTGCGTACCGCGATGTATTCGAGGATACGCTCTTTGACTTTGGTCAGGCCGTAATGCTCGGCGTCCAGCACCCGTTGAGCGTGACCGATGTCCAGGTTGTCGTCGCTGATTTTTACCCAGGGCAGTCCGGTCAGCCAGTCTATATAGGTGCGAATCATGCCCACTTCCGGGGCCATTGGCGGCATCAGCATCAGCCGTGACAGTTCTTTGATCGCCTTGTCGTTGACTTCTGGCGGCAGGCTGGCCGCCAGAATTTGTTCCCGGACTTCGTTGATTTCCTGCTGGAAAAAATCCTGCTCACCCAGTTCGGTCTGAATGACTCGCATCTGTTCGCGCAGGTAAACTTCGCGCTGGCTGCGATCCATCTCCTGCTGCACCTGGCTGTTGATCTCGTCCTTCAACTCCAGCACCTTAAGTTCCTGGCCGAGCAGCGTGGCAAGCTGCTGCAGGCGTTTGTTTTCGTCGGCGGTTTCGATTAAACGCTGGCGTTCCTCAAATGGCAGTTGCAGAGTGGAGGCGACCAGATCGGCGAGAATACCGGGGTTTTGCAGGTTGGTGGCATAGGCCAGTACATCATCTGAAATAGAGGGATTCAGGTCAGCGGCACGGCGAAAACGGTCAATGACGGTGCGCATGATACCGGAGGCCGTGTCATCCGGGAGCGGTATCTCAATCAGGGGTCTGGCACGCGCAATGAGATAGGGTGTTTTCTGGACGATTTCCACAAGCTGCACGCGCCGCCGCCCTTGCACCAGCGCGTTACGCCGGTCGTCCGGCAAGCGCATCAGATGGCCGACCGCCATTTCGGTGCCGACGGGATACAGGTCATCCAGGGTCAGTTCTGGCAGGGGAACGGGGTTGCGCTGCGCGACGCTGATCAGCGTTTGTTTTTTAAGCAGGGCTGCCTGAACCGCCGGCAGCGTGGCGGAAGTTGGCACGTCAATCGGCGTAACGGTATGAGGGAAGACCACCATTCCACGCAGCAGGATAATCGGACGCTCGATGAGTCCATTATCATCAGGTACGGCATTCTGAACCTTGAAAAAATCACTCATTCCCGCCTGATTGACCATTTTCGTGCTTATAACTACCTGCTCTCGGAAGGAGTTTCAGTTTACCGCACATCAGGACGAAGGTAAAGACGGTGAGACCGGTACGCATGAATACACCGTTGGCGAGGGAAGGCTTCTGGGATAGACTTCTGTGGCGGGTACGGCTGTCGTGCCTGGTCGGAATGACGGACAGGAAAGAATGAATGATGCGACTCTCAATCTGGGTAATGGGCCTTGTCGCGCTGGCGGCGCTGGCGGTTGTGCTGCTGGGCGGGCGCTTGCTGCTGAACCCTGATCTGCCTCTGATTACCGCCGCCGCGTTTTCGACGGATACCATCACACCGAATGCTGATGGCAGTGACGACGTGGCGGTATTTTCGTACAGCCTGTCACAAACGGCTCACATTTCCATCCTGTTTGAGAATGCCGGCGGGCAGACGTTTACGTTTCGCAGCGCGGAACGCCGGGCACCCGGTGATTATCAGGTGGAATTTAGCGGGGTGGTGGCCGGTTTTACGCTGCCCGATGAAACGATTCAAGGGGAAGTGCTGCGGCGTCTGCTGCCGGAGGCTACGTACACCTGGCGGTTAGTGGCTGAACCCACCGACGGCGGGGCCATCGCGGAAATGACGGGCGAACTAAGTATAGAAGCTGCCGATTCGGCGCTGCCGGAAATAACGACGTTCACCATTTCGCCGGACATTTTTACGCCGAATCAGGATGGCATCTTTGACCGGACGCGCATCAATGTGTACCTGGAAAAAGAGTCGAAGCTGACTGTGTATCTCGAAGGCGCGGATGGACAGAAAATCTACCTGTCAGAACGGTTGGAGGGACGCCTGCCAGGTGAACCGGGACGGCACGATTTTGACTATGATGGCGGTGTTGATCTGGGTGCCGACCCACCACCCGATGGAACCTATACGGTGGTGGCGCTGGCGGAAGATGCGGAAGGCCAGCAGGTGCGCCGTACCGGTACGCTGACCATTCAGGATGGCGGCGACCCACAGGCGGAAATCGCCCCGCAGGCGGTGGGCGTAGATGTGGTGTTCAACGTTGTCGCCTACGACCCGCGTTATTTTGGCGAAGACGCGCAGTTGGTCGCGCCACCCCATGATCCGCAGGATTTGAGCTTTCTGGCGATCAACGTGCCGCTGGGTGATTTGCTGGTGTTCAAGCTGACGATTGACAACTACGGCGATGTGCCGATCCGCACCAGCGGCCCGCCGCCGGGAACCGTTTACGAACAGAATCAGGTAGCCGCGTCGCTCAACTGGTTTGACGAATCCGGCGCCTGGCGCGTGGGGCTGGACTGCGATACGGCCACGCGGGATTATCCCTGGCGCTGGGCGGTGGGCGCGCCGGATGATCTGGTTGCCATCGCTGACCCTTCCAGCGGCAACACTTACTACTATCTGCCGCCGGGTAAACAGGCGGTGGTCTGGGGCGCGGTACGGATGACTAATCTGGTGGAAGGCCGCAACCCGCAAAAATGCTGGGCGGGTTTGATCCATGAGGATGTAGAAGTGAGTGACCGTAACTCGCGTGTTGGCGCGCGCGATATCGAGTTGATTGATCCCTCCGGCCAGGCCAGCAGCTCTTGATTCTGGTCGTGGCCGGATCGGGGTATAATCAGTTAGATGTGCCTGGTCAGGCTGTTCTCTGGATTCGCGCAATAGGTGATGGGATAATCTTGTGACCCTTTCCACGTTTATCCGACTAATCCTCATTGGCATGGGTGTACTGGCGCTGGCCGCCTGCCGGTCGGAAGTGCCGCCGGAGGCCGCTGCCGGCGTGACCGAGGCCACTCTGCCGCCGCGCTCTACGCCGCTGCCGGCTGTGCCGACGGTTATCCCGCCCGGTGCGGAGGGCAACGCGATACGGATGGTGGTTCGGCCAGTCGGGCCGGCTGCCGATGCGGCCAGCGCCGCCGACGATTTTGAGGCTGCTGTGCTGGAACGCTCCGGGCTGGTGGTCGAAGTGCAGCTTATGGAACGGTATGCCGAAGGTCTGGCAGCTTTGTGCGCGGCAACGGGTGAGCAGGTGTCAGTGGCGTGGTTGAATGCTCCGACTTATGCCGCCGCGCTGGCGCGTAACTGTGGGATGCCCGTGCTGCAAGTCGAACGGGACGGCTCGACCGGTGCCGCCGGCAGCATCATCGTGAGCGCGAACAGTCGCCGCAGCGGCTTGCAGCAGTTGACCGGCAGCACCTTCTGCCGGCTGGGTTACGACGATTTTTATTCGTGGTTTGTGCCGTCGCTGGTGATTCGCGCTAACGGTCTGGATGCCGCCAATACTCCGCAGAAGATTGTCGAACAGGATACGACTGCCGCGCTGATTCAGGCGGTTGCTGCCGGTGAGTGTGATGCTGGCGGTGTGCCGGCGGATGCGCTGGAAGACTCCGATTCTGTGACCGTGATTGCCACGACCATCCCGTTTCCCTATGCGGTACTGATGATGCCGGTGGAAATGCCGCTCGGTCAGCGATTGGCGCTGGCCGAGGCACTAAAGGGTATCGCCGCCAGCTCGGCGGACGCTGTTCTGCTGCGGACGCTGCTGGCGCAGGACAGCCTGAAGCCGGCGACGACCGAGGATTTCACCGAACTCATGGATTTTATGAGCAGCACGCGGCTGGACTTCGCGCAGTTGGGCAACTGATGCCGGATTTAGCGGTAGTCATTGTCACATGGAATGTGCGCGCTCTGGTACTGGAGGCGCTGCGCAGTCTGTACGCTGATCTTGCCACGTCAGGTCTGTCTGCCGAGGTATATGTGGTGGACAGCGCCTCGTCCGATGGCACAGCCGCCGCAGTTGCCCGGTCGTTTCCACAGGTCAGACTCACAGCCAGTACGGAGAATCTGGGCTTTGGCCGCGCGAATAATCTCGCGCTGCGGCAGATGGGTTTCAGCCAGCCGGACACTGCCAGTTTGCCGCCTGCCGTTTATCTCCTTAACCCGGATACCATTACCCAGCCGGGCGCGACCCGGGCGCTGTATGACGCGCTGCTGGCTGAACCGCAGGTTGGCCTCGTGGGCGCGCAGTTGTTTTATGCTGATGGTGGGTTCCAGCCTGGCGCCTTTGCTTTTCCGGGGCTGCGGCAGTTATGGGCAGAGTTCTTTCCAACGCCGGGACGATGGATTGAAGGGCGGTTTAACGGACGGTATCCGCAGCAGTTATACCATGACGGCCACCCCTTTCGGATTGATTTTCCGCTGGGCGCGGCGATGATGCTGCGGCGGGAGGTCATCCAGCAGACCGACGGGTTTGATGAGCAGTTTTTTATGTACTGTGAGGAAATTGACTGGGCATGGCGTATCCGCAACGCCGGCTGGGAAGCGCGCTGCGTTCCGGCGGCTCATATCATCCATCTCGCCGGTCAGAGCACCGTTCAGGCACGCGCTCGCAGCCTGATCAACCTGTGGACGAGCCGCCTGCTGCTGTTTCGCAAACATTACCCGGCCTGGAAGTATCTGGCGGCGCGGCTGATGATCGCTTTGGGAATGCGGCTAAAACTGTGGCGGAAGCGTGACCCGGCAGAACTGCTGGATGTATACCGGCTGATCGCCCGGAAAGCGTTACAACCGTGACAACGCTGGCTGCCATCATCCTGACTTATAACGAAGCGGCGCATATCGCGGACTGCGTCGCCAGCGTCCGGTTTGCCGATGTGATCATGGTATTTGATTCAGGCAGCACCGATGCTACGGTTCGGCTGGCACAGCAGGCCGGGGCGGAGGTCATGCAGCGCCCGTTTGATCATTACGCCGGACAGCGCAACGCGGCGCTGGATGCGGTGAAGGGCAGGGCGGACTGGGTTCTGTTTGTAGACGCGGATGAGCGGGTGACGCCAGAACTGGCGGCGGAAGTGCGCGCTGCGGTCAGCCGTGCCGACTGCGCCGGCTACCGGATTCCCCGATTGAATTATATCTTTGGGAAGTTAACACGCGGCGCGGGCTGGTATCCCGATTATCAGACGCGGCTGCTGAAGGTTGGCGCGGCGCAATATGACCCGGAACGGCAGGTTCATGAACTGGTGGTGCTGGATGGCGCTGAAGGCACGCTGAACCAGCATTTTATCCATTACAACTACCAGAATATGGCGCAGTTTGTACACAAGCAGCAGCGGTACAGCGCCTACGACGCGCGTATCTTATACGAGCAGGGAATACGCCCCAAGCCGCAGAATTATGTTCTACAGCCCTGGCGGCAGTTCTGGTGGCGGTTCGTTACGCTGAAAGGTTATCGTGACGGGCTGCATGGGCTGCGTCTCAGCCTGTTGATGGCCTGGTATGAGTTCCGCAAATACGTGTTGCTGCGTAACCTGTGGCGCAACGGGTAGGGGCATGGCAGAACGCCATGCCCCTGAGCAGTGACACACTACCAGGCGTGTCGCTGCAAGCCTTACTCCACCTGCGGCACCAGCACGCCGTAACCACCGGAGGCGCGTTTGTACAGCACGTTCACGCCGCCGGTCGCGTCGTTAAAGAAGACAAAGAACGTGTGGCCGAGCAGTTCCATCTGCTCAATTGCCTCGGCTTCGTTCATGGCCGTCACCGTAATATCCTTGCGGCGAACGATTTCCGGTTCCAGCGCGGCGGCAACTTCCGTGACGGGCGCGGCGGTTTCTTCGACAAATTCCTCTACATCCGGGATCTGTTCGGCTATCCTCAGTTCCTCAATCGTTGCGGTAAAACGTTCACGACCCTTGCGCTGACGTTTACCCTTGAACCGCTGAATGCGGCGGTACATATTATCAATGGCGGAGTTGATCGCCGCGTGCATGTCACCCGGCACGCGTTCTTCCGCCCGCAGAATTGCGCCGCGCTGATGCCGGATGGTGATCTGGGCAATCGCCACATCCTCGCCCCGGCGGCTGCGCTGCTGCGACAGGTCAACGCGGATGTCAGCGATGTTGGGCAAATAGCGGTCGAGCTTGTCGAGCTTTTTCCGGGCGTAGGCTGCAAGAGCATCAGTGACCTTGATGTTGTTGCCGTGAATGGTTACGTCCATGACAATGCTCCTTCTGAAAAAATAGAATTACTGACGGGCGGCAGATACGGTTAATCCGTAAACGGCTGCCGCACCGGCTAGAAGTAATGCTTCAGCGCAGGCGCTCAGGGTTGCGCCGGTGGTATATACGTCATCCACCAGTACCAGCGTCCGGTCGCGCGTCTGCGCGGGATCAGCCTCGAACGCGTCCCGCACGTTAGCCAATCGTTCTTCCCGCCCCAGCCCGACCTGAGACGGGGTGAACCGCCAGCGCCGCAGCGCGTCCGGCAGACAGGGCAGGGCTGCCTGCTGTGCCAGTTGTTCGGCCAGTAACTGCGCCTGATTATAACCACGTTCGAGCAGGCGGTTGATATGCATCGGCACCGGCACTACTGCGTCCACCGGCCAGCCCAGATGGGACAAATGCGCTGCCAGCCGGCGGCCCAGCGGCCCGGCCATGTTACGGCCATTGTCGTACTTGAGTGACCAGATGCTGTGCTGGATAAGTCCTTCGTGAACAGCGGTTGATGCCATACCGGACAGGGGCGCCAGCGGCTGAACGTGCCGGGGCGCGGGAATGCGTTCCAGACTGCGCTGGCAGCGGTCGCACCATAATGTATCCACGCGCCCGCAGCCGCAGCAGCGCGGGGGAAAGATCAGGTCTGCAATCCCGGTCAACAGGCGTTTAGGCACAACAAGCCCAGGACGCCCCCGGGCTTGTTGTGGATGAGTGAACAATTGTACTACACCTGGCATGTTATCAGTCCCAGGCTGCGATTAAATCAGATTGATTGTGAAAGAAAGCGCGGTTAAACCTTACCCATCACGCCGCTTTCCAGCAGGAACACCACCGCCGGGCCGAGCAGCACAATCCAGAGCGACGGGAAAATCAGCAGAACCATCGGGATCATCATTTTGACCGGCGCCTGGTGGGCTTTTTCCTGTGCGCGCTGGCGGCGTTTCACGCGCATCTGGTCGGACTGCACGCGCAGAATTTTGGTCATGCTCACGCCCAGTTGGTCGGCCTGAATGACGGCGGCAGTGAAGGCGGTTACATCCGGCACACCCATCCGCTCGGACATATCCCGCAGTGCTTCGCGGCGCAGTTTACCAAGCTGGATTTCGCGCAGGACGCGGCCAAAAGCGACAGCCAGATCGTTGTCCCATTTTTCGTACACTTTGCCCATCGCCTGATCGAAGCCCAGACCGGCTTCCACGCAGATGGTGAGCAGGTCAAGCGCGTCCGGCAGCGCCTTCAGGACATTTGTCTGGCGTTTGCTGATTTTGCTCTTGATCCATAGAACGGGGAAAAAGTAGCCCAGTGCCGCGCCGCCAATCACGTAAACCAGACCATTACTATTTTTCGACAGGACGAAGAACACCATAAACGCCATCAGCCCCAGGCCGATGGTTGCGCCAATCCGCATGACAAAAAAGGTGGTCGGTTCCATCGAACCTGCCATCCCGGCCAGTTCGATCTGCTTGCGGGTCGTCTCAAGCTGCTTTTCGGGGGTGAAGCGCACCACCACGTCGGCCAGACGGCGCATCAGGGGCAGCAGCACACGGTCTTTAAACGGCAGTGACAGCTCGATGTCTTCGAGCGATTCGGGCATGTCACGCTCACCGAACTGCGCCAGGCGCTCTTGCAGCGGGTCGCGGGTGCGATCCTCTTTCATGCCGACATAAACGAGCGCCGCGACAACGACCAGGACAACAATCACCAGTATACCAACCATAAGTGTGTCCCTCTAAATCTCGATGTTAACGATTTTCTGGATCGCCGCCATGCCCAGGCCAATCAGCGCCAGGCCGATTCCCAGCATCGGCCAGCCGCACATGCGGTTTTCAAACATCGGGTTCATAAAGCCGGGCTGGATGACCGACAGAAACAGCGCGACGATAATAGGCAGCAGGCTGATCAGCCAGCCAGTGATACGCCCCTGGGAGGTCAGAACGCGGATTTCACCTTTCAGTTTCACGCGTTCGCGAATGGTGTGGCTGATAACGTCCAGAATTTCCGCCAGATTACCACCGACTTCACGCTGGATGTTAACTGCGGTGACAACCAGATCGAGGTCTTCACTTTCGACGCGCGCCAGCAGATGTTCCAGCGCATCTTCCACATCAATACCAAGCTGGACTTCCTGCACCACACGTTTGAACTCGGTCGAGGTCGGTTCGGGAGCATCACGGGAAATGGCTTCCATCGCCTGCATCACACTAAAACCGGAACGCAGCGCGTTCACCCACAGACCGAGCGTATCGGGCAGCTGCTGCTCGAACCGGAGCAGGCGCTGGCTGGTGGCGCGGGAAACATAGATGCGGGGGAAAAACAGCCCGACGAAACCGGCGACGATAGACATAATCAGATCGCCCCGGAACAGCACGAAGTACCCGCCCGCAAAAAAGCCGATGATGGATACCACATGCAGCGCCGCATACTCGGCTACCGTTAATTTCAGGTCAGCGCGGGCCAACTGCAACTTCCATTTTTTAGCGAAGGCGCGGCTGGAAATAGCCTTGTCAATCGCGTCCAGAGCTTTTCGCTGCTGCTGTTCTTCCTTTTGCAGTTCGGCCTCATCAATTTCGAGGAAAGACTGAAAACCCTGCTCGTAGCGTCCCAGACGTTCTTCGACCAGATTTCGCTCTGACCGAACATTGATGACCCCGATGACAATAACGGCAACTGCCGCGATTCCCGCTACAATAACGATAATGGGAAGAAGCTGTTCGGGCACGTTTACCGTCCTCCACCTCACTCAATCTATTTGTATTGTAGGGGCAATATGGAAAGCGCGTCAAGATGACGCACTTCCCACACTGCCGGGTTGTTGATCCGCAGCTAATATCCGCGACCAATACCAAATACGGCTGGCGGCAGATGGATACCGGACTGCTCGATACGGTCAATGAATTTGGGACGCAGACCGGTGGGGCGAATCCGGCCAATGATCTTGCCGCCTTCGATGCCTGTCTGCTCAAATTCGAAAATGTCAGACATGGTGATGATTTCGCCTTCCATGCCCTGCACTTCCGAGATTTTTTCGATCTTGCGCGATCCATCCCGCATACGGCTTTGCTGGCAGATGCCGTCAATCGCGCTGGCAACCTGCTCGCGGATCGCCCGTACCGGCAAATCCATACCGGACATCAGGCACATGACTTCCAGACGCGCCAGCGCATCACGTGGGCTGTTGGCGTGTAAGGTTGTCAGCGAGCCATCGTGGCCGGTGTTCATCGCCTGGAGCATGTCCAGCGCCTCGCCAGAGCGGCATTCTCCGACCACGATACGGTCGGGGCGCATACGCAGCGAGTTGACAACGAGGTCCTGGATGGTGATCGCGCCCTTACCTTCGATATTCGGTGGGCGTGACTCCAGCGTGACAACGTGTTCCTGCCGAAGCTGCAATTCCGCCGCATTCTCAATGGTAACAATACGTTCGTTGTTCGGGATGAAACTGGACAGCACGTTCAGCAGGGTGGTTTTACCGGAACCCGTGCCGCCAGAGACAACGATGTTCAGCCGGGAGATGATGCAGGCGCGCAGAAATTCCGCGATTTCTTTGGTCATCGAGCCAAACCGAATCAGATCATCTACCGTCAGAGGTTTCTTCGAGAATTTACGAATAGTGATCGTCGGGCCGCACAGCGCAATCGGACGAATGACGGCGTTCACGCGGGAACCATCGGGCAAACGCGCATCCACCAGCGGCGAACTCTCGTCAATACGGCGGCCCAGCGGGGCGACGATACGATCAATAATTCGCATCACATGCTCGTCGTTCTCGAACGCCACCGGCGCGCGCGAGATATTCCCCTTTTGTTCGATGAAGACGTTCTTGGGGCCGTTCACCATGATTTCGGTGATGGTTTCGTCGGCCAGGAGGCTTTCCAGCGGGCCAAAGCCCAGGATTTCCGCAACGATGGCCTCAAATAAATTCTGGCGTTCGCTGCGGGCCAGCACCATGCTTTCATCTGCCAGGATGGCGTTAAACAGTTCTTCGATGTGTTCGCGTACCTCAGCCTTGCGGGAAACGTCCATCGCCTGATGGTCAAGCTCGGACAGCAGCTTATTCTGCACCCGTGTCTTGAGGTCGAGATAGTTGCCGCCCTTACCGGGACGCGGCGCGGCATCACCAATCGAGGTGCGGCGCATTCGCGCTAATTTGGACTCATCGGTTTCAACCGGAACGTTTGGATTCGGATTGTTGTCGGGCGTGCGACCGCCGGTACCCGGATCGCCACCACTGCCGCTGCCCCGTTCGATGCGTCGTAATAAAGACATCTCTCATCCTCCGATAACTCACTTCCCGTGAATCAGGGTAAGCCCTCGATTCGGGATGCTGGCATTCAGATCAGGCTTTGCCCAACCGCAGCCCCAAACCGGGTTTGCGTTGTTTGGCCTTATCAGCGGCGTCCGCCATTTCCTCTTCCTGCGAACCTACCAGACGAGTATACAGCATGTCTGATAGTCCCATGAGTTCCTTAATGGGCGACCGGCTTTTGTCGCGGCGGGCGACAATTGGCACCCCTTTGCTCATGGCTTCGAGTGCCGTCATTTCGTCGGCTGGAATCTCCAGTTCAATCGGGCGTTTCAGGAATCGCGCGATTTTTTCGGACGGGATCAAGAACTTCTGCCGGTTACGGTCGTCGGGGACGCGGTTGAGCACCAGCATCGTCTTGTCCGGCGCGTAGTTCAACTGATCGAACAGGTCCAGCACGAAGCGCATGTTCTTCACACAGGCGAGGGTGGGCATTCCAACCAGCACGATCTTGGCGGCAGCGTCAAACAACGACAGAACGGTTTCGCTGAGCGCGTGGCCGGTGTCCACCACAATGAAGTCATAGTTCCCGCCGATTTTTTCCAGCATTTGCGCAACGGCGGTCGGGTTATTCTGCTCGATCACTTCGGCATATTCCGGGCGTGCCGGGCCCATCAGCACTTTCAGGCCGCTGTCGTGTGTGAATACGATGCTGTCAAACAGCTCGGTATCCAGGTCATGAATGTTATCCACCAGATCAACCATCGTGGATTGGGATTGAATGTTTAACAGTACGCCCACGTCCCCGAATTGTAAGTCGGCATCTACCAGCAGTACCCGCACGCCTTCCTTCATTAACGCCGAGGCGATGTTCGTGGCTACCGTTGTTACCCCTACGCCGCCCTGCGGGCTGTAGACCACAATAATGTGGCCGGGGCGGTTCTCGGTGCCTTCGACCTGAACGACAGGCCGCAGATTCTCGACCACTGGTGTATCACGGAAACGCTGCGCGACCACCTTATGCTGCGCATGAACGGTGCGGATCGTATTGTAAAGTTCGTCAGGGGAAATGGGCTTGGTCAGAAAGTTGCGCGCCCCGGCCAGCATGGCCCGGCGCAGATAATCTGCGTCATTCTGAACCGACATCATGATAACGGCTGCCGTTGGCACCGATTCAGTAATGAGTGAGGTGGCCTGAATACCATCCATATCGGGCATGTTAATGTCCATGATGATGATATTCGGCTTAAGCTCTTTGGCCGAAGCCACACCCTCGCGCCCGGTTCCCACCGAGCCAACCACTCGAAAGTCGGGTTCAAAGGCCAGTAACTTTTTAATATTTTCGCGCGCCTCTGGAATATCATCCACCAGAAGGATGGTGATGACATCACCTTCGGATTGAGGGCTGCCCGGTCTGTTCATCGAAACCTCCACCACTCCGCCCTGGGCACGGATAACAGGTGCCAGTGGTACGGCCATAACTGCCGCCGTACCTCGGACTGAAATACGATAGCGGCTTGCTGCACCTGAGTAACAGGTGGGCTGCAAGCGCCCACCTGTAAAGTTATTATAGTTGAATTCCCCCGGCAGTGCTGAACGATTTAGCTACAAAACCGTTAAGATTACGGAGTCGTAGGCGTCCCGCCGCCTGTCAGACTGATCTCGTCACCGGCCAGCAGTTGGCGAATACTGCGTATTGCTGGTTCAATCGTGTAATCGCGCCGTCCGGGCAGCGTGATGCTGAATTCATTCATGATGTAATCCAGCGTTACCGGGTCCGTTCGCGTAGTCGAAATGTCGTTGACAGAACGCAGTACCAGCGTGAGCGGCAGTTTGGCTTCAATCGCCCACGTCAGGAACACGGCATACTGCGGTGATACCCCCAGGGTCACTATATCGGGCGGTGGAACCGGGGTGGGGGGAACCGGGGTCGCGCCGCCGGTGGTGGAGCCGGTGTCCTGAGCAGGTTGGGCGGTCACAATGGGTGTGGGCGTCGAGCCAATGTAACTGCCGCGCAGCGGGAAGTCGCCTACCCAGACCACCAGCGCATCCTGAATGGTGCGCTGTGTCACCAGACGCGGACGCTGCCGTTCAGAGGGGCCGATAATCGCCTGACCAAAGCTGGTCTGTTCGGGACGGCCCTGCACCGACTCGAGGATTTCAAGCGAACCATCTGATTTCGGTACAAACAGCGTGATCGTATTTGGCGAAATGCTCTGGAAGATTTCGTCCACATCCACGAACAGCATCGAGATGATGACATCCACCCGGTCGCCGGGGCGAATGCCGTAAGCCACGCTGGTCTGACGGTTGATGGGGATAGCAATCGCCACCCGATCCGGCGGCAGGATGGCGGCAGCATCCGAACCCACGTCGGCGATTTCCCACAGGTTATCTACCAGCAGGTTATTCAAAATGGGCTGTTCACGGAACAAATCGGTGCTGGCGATTTTATTCAGCAATAATTCCATGCCGCCATTCTGGTCGGTCAAAGCGTTGAAGGGCAGCGCATCTTCCGGCCAGGGGAAGTAAGCGACTACGCCTTTTTGCTCCAGTTCTTCCATTGTTGTCGGGAAACGATAACCGCGCGGTAGATTCTGCACGGCCACCAGGATTTGCACGTACCGGGTCGGCGTGGGCGTTGGCCCGACCGTCGGAATGGGGGTGCCAGGCGTGCCGGGCACCGCTGTCGGGGTCGTCGTGCGATTATTGCTGCTTAAAAACACAACGGCGACGATCACAACCAGCAGGATGACTAATCCAACCAGGATTAGCAAACGTCCGCGCATGGGTTCC
>JARKOK010000554.1 GCA_029975765.1 Aggregatilineales bacterium | reverse complement strand
GCGTTATCGTGCTGCTGGCGCTGGGTGTGGGTGTGGCCGTCGCGCTGGCGATGATGAACCGCCCGAAGAAAAAACCCGGTCTGGCGGGAGAGATTGAAGAGCGTATGAACCGCCTTGAGAAAGACCTCTCCCACCTGAGCAAACGTCTTCAGGAACGCATCAAGGAATTGACCTGACCGGCAGGCAGTTGAGAGAGGGCACACCTGACCGTGTGCCCTTTTTCGTGCGGAGGTAAGGCTATGTGGAAAATGGAGAGCGGTAAAGGCATTCAACAGATCGCCGATCCCCTGATTAACCAGATGCCGGATATTGAAGAGCCGGGATTAAGGGTGGCGCGCAGCGTGCATTACAGTCTCGTCAACAGCGGCGAAACGGTGCGGCAGGTGGCCGACGTGCTGCACGGCAGCAAATGGCTGGGCCACCCGCTGCACCCGGTGCTGACGGATGTGACGCTGGGCGCGTGGATGATGGGGTTCGTTTTTGATCTGCTGTCGGTGCTGACGCTGGGCCGCTGGAAAAGCAGCCGGGGCACGGCGGATCTGCTGACGACGCTCGGCACGCTGACGGCTATCCCGACCGCGCTGAGTGGTATGGCCGATTATGCCGCCGTCAAAAAAAGCGCGGCGCGGCACGGGGCGCTGCATGGCCTGATGAACACCCTCGTGCTGGGGCTGTACGTGCTGTCGGTGCGGGCGCGGCGGGATGGTTACTGGTTCAGCGGCGTGGTGTACTCGGCGGTGGCCTTCGGCATCAGCCTGGTATCCGCCTGGCTGGGTGGCGAACTGGTGTATAACCTGCGTGTAGGTGTCAACCATGCCCAGCCGGCCACCCAACCGGCTGCCTGGACGCCGGCGCTGCCGGACGCGGACTTACACGAAGGCCAGCCGCAGCGCGTGCGCGTGCAGGGACAGGACATTCTGCTGTACCGCCAGCGCGGCGCGATCTATGCGATTGGCGCGGTGTGCAGCCACGCCGGCGGGCCGCTGGACGACGGGCAGTTCTACGATTACTGTGTCCAGTGCCCCTGGCACGATTCGGTATTTGACCTGCGGGATGGTTCGGTGGTGCATGGCCCGACGACGTTCAACCAGCCGGTCTACCGGGTGCGGGTGCTGAACGGGCAGATCGAAGTGCTGGGAATGGAGGCCAACAACGCTTAGGGGATGTGCCCAGTCAGATTGGAAACGGTAGGGGCGGTTCGTCGGGCTGCCCCTGCCGCTGCATTTCCGGGAGCAGCACAACTTAACAAATCCATTATACTGGTTAACTACCGCGTCCGGTGAGCGACATCAGGAATATTCTCGATGCGGTAGCCGGCGGTAGTGTGTTCGAGGGATGGGAATGGGTCTGACTCGATTTCAGGAGTGGTTACATGCAGCGCCTCTGAGCGATCCGATAGAGCGGCGTCTGTCACCGCTTATACAGTTCGTATTGATCGCGCTGTCAGCGGCAGCGGCAGCCACTGTGGTGATGGGGCTGGTCACACGGGGGGCTGCCGCGCTCCGGCTGGAGGCGCTGGCGCCCACGCTGCTGTTTCTGGCGGCCATGCTGCTGGCGCTGGCATTTCTGCGCAGCGGCCACTTTAAAACCGCGCTGTGGATTATCACCGGCGCGACGCTGATCGCTCAGGCGCGGAATACGCTGTCCGCCGATCTGAACACCATCGGCATCGCCATTCTGATGGCCTACGCCATCCCTCTGGCGCTGGCCGGGCTGCTGATTAACCGCCGCGCGCTGCTGCTCACGCTGGCGATCAGCGCGTTCATCGTGCATGTGACCGCGCTGCGGGATATGCCCAATCCCGGCCTTGCCACCAGTATCACGCTGTTTTTCCTCATCATCTTCGGCCTGTTGAGCTTCTTTCTGGGGCTGTTTAACAGCACGTTCCGCGCCGAACTGGCGAACTCGCTGGCGCGGGCGGACGAACTGGCGCAGTTAAGCGACCGGCTGCATGTCACCCTGACCAGCATCGGCGACGCGGTGATTACCACCGATGACACCGGCCATGTGCTGCTGCTGAACACCGCCGCGCAGCAGTTGACGGGCTGGACGCAGGCGGAAGCCGCCGGACAGCCGCTGCATATGGTCTTTCGCATCATCAACGAAGCCACGCGCGAGCCGGTGCAAAGCCCGGTGGATAAAGTGTTGCGCGAAGGCACCGTCGTCGGGCTGGCGAACCACACGATTCTGCTGACCAAAGATGGCCGCGAAGTGCCGATAGATGACAGCGGCGCGCCAATCCGCAACCGCGCCGGCACGATTGTCGGCGTGGTGCTGGTCTTTCGGGACATCTCGGAACGTTACGCCGCCGAGCAGACAGCTGAACGGCTGTACGCCGCCGAAATGCAGGCGCGTCAGGAAGCCGAACAATCCCGCCGGCAGGTGGCGCAGATTCTCGAAAGCATCACCGACGCCTACTACGGTCTCGACCGGGAGTGGAAGTTTACGTATGTAAATCAGACCGCCGAGCGGATTCTGGAGCGCAAACGGGAAACGCTGCTGGGGAAAAATATCTGGGAGGAATTCGCGCCGGCGCTGGACACGCCGCTGCACGCGGCCTACGAGCGCGCGCTGCGGGAAGGTGTGACGGTCGGCCTTGAATTTTATTATCCGCCGCTGCGGTCCTGGTTTGATGTGCGCGCCTATCCCTCGAAAGATGGGCTGTTTGTTTACTTCCGCACCATCAACGACCGGAAGGCGCGCGAAGCCGCCGAACATGAACAGCGGCTGCTGGCTGAATCGCAGCGGGATACAGCGATCGCCATC
>JARKOK010000591.1 GCA_029975765.1 Aggregatilineales bacterium | reverse complement strand
GTCATGTCAATGCTGCCGTCTTTCTTGCCTTCCAGCCGGTACGTCTAGTCGTCGCCGATTACGTTAAAATCACCCTGCTTCAGATCCAGGTCAATCTGCTCTTCATTCGAGCTGCCGCTGATGTCTTGCAGCACGCCCAGTTCGTCTTCCATATAAATCTTGCAGCTTTTGGCGTTGATCGCCGTGCTTGTTACTGGCATGGTTTACCCCTCTCGTTTCTTTCTACTATGCCGCCTCACAGCCGGGTTATCGGATACTAAAAGATGGTCAGTTCCAGTTTGAACCGGCAGCCCGCGTATTCCGTCGCGCCCTCGCCCTTGCCGCTGAGCAGAGTCGCCCGTTCCCACGTCCAGTGCAGCCCCTGTACCCCATCGAGGAAGTACGGTTTTTCCTGTGCGCACAACTTCGCGTCCACCGCGTCAATCAGTTCCATCTGCGCTTTCAGGTCAGCCCCCAGATGGCTCCGCATTCGGGCATAGCCATCTATGTGGACAATCATGCTCGTCTGCTGCACCCCTGCGCCGAAGGCCGACTGTTTCATGTCACCCGAACTGACATCCACTTCGCCCGATTCGGCGTACACTTGCAGCAGCGGCCAGTCCGGTACGCTCTCGGTGATCTCGTCATACGCCTGTACCCGCTTCACGCCGCTGGCCGTCTTCAGCGCCGCCGCCACCGCCTTTACGATTGCACCGTAGGTCAGCATGTGTCCTCACTTGGCGACGATTTTCGCCACCCCATCCCCGATCAGTTTGATAATCCGGTCTTCGTTCTGCTCGAACGCCGTTTGCAGAAAGCGCCGCGCCTTCGTCCCCCGCCGGGCAATCGCCCGCGCTACCAGATATGGGCTGACGCCGTGCCGCTTGGCCCACACTTCCAGCGCGCTGATCGGCGGCCAGTGCGGGCGGCTGCCCAGTTCCATCGCCGCCGCATACTTCACGTTCGACCCCACCACGCCGGTTACATCCTTTCCCGCGGTCCCGCTCCGCCGTATCTCCGGTGTGATGCTGGCGCGCAGCCGCCCTGTATCCACCGGCGCCAGCGTTTTGGCATCCCGTGATACCAGCAGCACGCCATCGCGCATGGCGTTCAAAAACTCCTCGCCGTGCAGGTCGCTCATCACCTGCTCCAGCTTCTGCTGCGCTTCGACCAGCCCTCGGACTTCGACGTTATCAATCGGCATGTTTGACCATCAGCACCCATGAATATGGGTAATGTCGACCGGCTGAACATCCTGAAGCCACAATTTCATAGCCTTGCTTTATCAGGGTAGCAATCCGTGCAGCGGCTTCCACTTCTTTTTCACGACTGTCGTACCAGGATACAATTTCGGCCATAAGTTACTTTCTTTCGCGCTTGGCCGGGGCAGGCGGCTCATCTTCCTTCATGGCTGGTCGTCCGGCCAATGCCTGCCGCACCGCCTCGACCGACTCCGCTATGCGCACCACTGCCCCGCTGGACAGGTACACGTCGGCCTGGTCGCCTCGTGCCTGTTCCACATGCGTCACCTGCTCGGCAACCACCAGCAGCGGTTGCCCATTGATTCCACTCGTTAAGGTAATGATGTTCATTTGCCCCTCGCTTAAATCGTCGGCTTCACCAGCCGCCCGTTCACCAGCATCATCTGCACATCGGGATCCAGCGCCTTCTTGAACATAATCAGCCCCATCTCGGCGCTGCCCACGCTGTCCCCCCAGCTCCCCTGACCGCGTTTGAACCAGCGGTACGCCTGCGCCAGTGTCGCCAATTTCACCGCCGCCGGTGTGCTTTCCGCGTATCCCCACCGCGCTGTCACGCGCACGGCTGGCAGTTTCGTCTCCGGCCAGTATGCCAGCCCCTCGCCAGTCAGCATCAGCCCGGTGTACGGCGGCTGAAAATGCGGGAAATCCGGGTCGCCTGCAAACCCTACCCAGTCATCCGCCGCCAGCGCCGACCATGTGCCGTTTTTGACCTCTACCAGCGACACCGCCACGCATTCCGGTATTCGCAGCACATCCTTACCCGTCCCCGCGAACTGCCGCGCGCTGGCCGTCACCTCGGCCACCAGCGCCCCCCGGTTGCATACACGCTCAATCGTCTCTGCCGCCGCATCCAGGCACACCTGGATCACCGCGTCCCATTGCTCGCCGGTGACATCCGACTGCGCCTTGAATTCTTCCACCGAAGCATATGCTGTGTGTGTCATCCGATCCATGCCCTCCACGTCCAGGCCGTCCACGCTGACCGCGCCTGCTCATAAACAGCGAAATGCCGCCGCAGAGCAGCCGCCATCGCCTGTGCGTGCCAGTCTATCTGTGCTTTCAATCGTGCCAGCCAGCGCAGCAGTCTCATAGGTACTCCACTCGATACAGCGAATCACTGTCCAGATTGGGGTACAGAATGCGTGGACTGGGGCTAAGTGTCATGTGGCCGCAGATCAGTCCCAGATCGCACCGCTGTTTGAAGCCCTGCGCCTGGGCATCCATCGCCATGTACCAGTCGTTGCACGCCAATCCGCCGCGCCGGAAGCGTATCTTCTCCAGCACGTCCCGTTTGATCGCCGTGCAGCCCAGTCCCACCCCGGCGACATCTACCGCGCGCCCCCCGGCCGCCTGGGCGGCCTCTCGCTCCCGGCTCAGGCTTATTCCACCGTTGGCGTCCAGCTTTGAATACGCCGACCATGCCGCCCTGCCATGCCGCCACACGTACAGCCCGTAGGCGATGTCTGCCCCTTCCTGCATCATTTTATGCAGTCGCATGAAGGCGTCTGGTGGAATCACCATGTCATCTTCCAGCGCGATGAACGTGTCCCACTCGCCCAGCAGAAAGATGTTTTGCGCTTCCTGGTATTTCCGCACCACGATGCTGTGGCCGTCTCCACCCTCATTCCCGCCATATAGCTTGAGATGGTCAAACCGCACTCCCGGCTCGTTGTCCAGCCAGTAGCGCGCCGCAGCCGCCCACGATGCCAGGGCCGGGCCATACTGTTTGTGCACCAGTGTCACGATCAGCGCCCGCATATTTTCCTCGCCACCGCGTAAATGTCCGTCTCGTTGGCGATCTGGATGTGGTAATCGCCCAGCACCCGCGCCTCGTCGAGCAGCATCTTCATCCCATGTGGCATAAAGCGGAAGCAGTCCACCGGGTACTCATGCAGCGGAAATGACCAGTGTGTGATGACCACCAGCCACCCGTCCGGCTTCAGCACCCGTGTTACTTCTGGCATCCACCGCCAGGGGTGTTCAACGTGTTCTAGCGTCGAACCGCTGATGACGACCTCGAACCGCTCATCCTCAAATGGGAAATGATACGGCTCGCTCACGACATCCACGTTTCGCCCTGGTTGGATGTCCAGCCCGGTGTACGTCCAGCCGCGCCCCTCCACCAGCGGGCGATAGGTGCCGTTCACATCCAGGCTGCCCACGTCCAGCACAGCGGCGCTTTGTAGATTGATTGGCTCTAACAGATCGCGCATCAGCGCGTAGGCTTCGGGGTGCATTCCGCCTCCGGTGGGGGTTATCCCCCTCCACTTGGAGGGGGATAGAGGAATTTAGGCGTTGATGATTTCCTTCACCGCCGCCAGATCGAAATCGCTGGCCGGGTTGTACCGTGTGTGCCCGCCCAGCCCGATAATGCTCAGGGTCAGGTTCTGATTGCTCGGCGTCGCTTTCGCCTTGATGTAGCGCAGCCCCTGCGCCGCCAGTTCATCGCCGCGCACTTCAAGGATGCCCACCGCATCATCCCCTGCCGACCCCGTGAATGTCCCGGTCGTCAGGCTCTTGCCCGTGATCAGTGTGGCGAAACTGCCATTGCTCGCCGTGTCGCCGTAAATGCCGGCTGCCAGCGATCCGTTGTTCCCGCCGGCATAGTCGCCGAGATCGAAAATAAACATCACGCGGTCGAAATACTTCATATCCACCACGTCGGTTTCGCCGGTGGCGGCTGCGTTCACCGTCTGCGGTTTCAGCCGCGCGACCACCGCCAGTTCTTCACTCAATGCCGCTGCCATATTGCCTCCCTGCCTGGCCTCGTTTTGTTTGAAAAGCAGGGGCGTCTCCCCGTACCTACGCCCCCGGCTGGTAACGTCCGTTATCCGGCGCTTACGCCGCGATCACCACGAACGGACTGACCGTCGTCGAACCATCCGCCAGCGTGATCGGCGCCTTCATCCAGGGCTGGCCGTCCACACGGTGGATGATACGGAACGCGGTCTTGTTCGTGCGGAACTTTTCTTCGGTGCTGGTGTCTACCGTACCCGCCTGCCGGTCGCCCAGCATGTAGTACGTGAAGTCGGCCAGCACGATGTCGCCGCGCGCGCCCAGCGCCGGCAGTTTGTCGGTGAAGAGAATCGGATAACCCAGCAGGGTATCCGGGATGCCCTGCGCCGGATTGCCCCACAGGTACGCACCGGCGTAATTGGTCGCCGTTGGCCCGGCCATCAGCATCAGGGTTTTCTTGAGCGCCTGGTTCGCCACCCACACCGGGCGAGCGCCCAGGTGACGGCTCATCATCTCCACCAGGTCATCGTACTTCACCGTGCCGCCGGTCGTGCGGGTCGTCGCCACCGTGCAGGGAGCGTCCACCACGCCCTGCGGTTTGCCCACGCCGCTGCCACGCAGGAAGGCATAATCTTCCGCCCACGCAATCGCGCCGGGGAAGCCCAGCGGCCCGCCCAGGAAATCGGTCAGGCTGGTTTCCGCGTCGGCCAGCAGCGAGTTCGGCACCAGGGTATACCCGGCCAACTCGTGCGCCGTCAGCGTCGCCTGCTTGAACGATGGTTCGCTGTCGTCGGTTTCCGCCGCTTCTTCCTGCCAGAACACATCAATCCCGCCAAAGAATGCCGCCTTGCCCGCCTCGGCCTTCGTCTGGTCGAGCACCGGCATCGGCACCTGCCGCCGCGCCATGCGGATGATCGTCGCGCGTGACCGCACCACCGAGAGGGGCGCCGCCACCGCCATCAGTTCGCTGTAGGTCTGCTGCGGGATCAGGAAGCCACCGCTCGCGCCGACGTTTCCACTCATGTCCTTCTGTCCGTTGCGCCCGGTGGCGTCCTTCGCCAGTTCGTCCAGATCGTAGAATTCCACCAGCCGGGAGTCGCGTTCGCGCCCCTTGCTGGTGTATTCACGAGTGACCGCCTTGACGAAATCACCCCAGGTCTTGAAGCCACTCTTGCCCGCTTCCGGCTGCGGCTGACCTTCCGGCTGCGGCAGCGCCGCCTCCGCCATCTCGATTTCCTTCAGTTGAGACGCTCGCGCCTTCAACCCCTCGGCCTCTTTCTTGAGGCTTTCCGCCTGCGCCAGCTCTTCCGCCGTCGCGTCCGGTTTCAGCAGGATGTCCTTCGCCTGGCCGAACAACGACTGCGCGCGAGCCAGCATTTCCGCTACTGCGCTCATCATGCCTCCATCGTTGCTAAATGTTGTTCGATGTCCGCAAGCAGTTTCGCTCGCGCCTCATCGGTGGGTGGGGGCATTTCCGCCTCCGGCCCGGCCTGCGCTCCCGCCTTGCCTGCCTCTTCTTCATCGCCGCTGTCGTCGCTGTCATCGCCTGCGTCCGCCAGAACTTCCGTCAGCGACACGACCGCCGCGCGTATCTTCGTGATATTCCGGGTGCTCAATACCCGCCCTGCCTTCTCGTCCATCGAGACGGCCTTACTCTCTCCCTCTCCATACAATGGGGAGGGGGCAAGGGGTGGGGAAGCTTTGCTGCCCTCCGGCGCGTCGGCGCTGTCCCAGTTCCAGCCGCCGCTGCTCATCGGCATCAGCGCCAGACTTTCCGGCAGCGACGCCACAAACGCCGCCATCGCTGCATCCAGTGCTGTGTTGATCGCCTTCACATCTTCGGCAGAGAACCGACCATAGATCAGCATCCGGTTGGCCGCGCTGTTCACCACATAGCGCGTCTGCCCTTGTAGGTAATCGCCCACGCGCATTACTGCGCCCTGGGCGGACATTTCTTTGTCGCCCTTCACGCCTGTCGTCGCCGTTGCCGGGTTCATCCCCCACACCACCGGCGAATATTCCCACAGGCGGACTTCCTTCAGCAGCCGGGCGTTCACCTGCTGGCCGCGCCAGTCAACTTTGCGGTACTCCACCTGCATCGCTTCATAGCCGATGCTGTATTCGTTCACCGCGTCGGCTTTAATCCGGTCGAACGCGCCCTTGCCCTCCGGCGTGTCCAGTAGATACTGCGTCTGCGTCCACAGCCCGCCGGTGGCCTCCGGCCATTCCTTCAGCACCGACTCCGGCAGATCGTCGCGCCCGACTTCGCGCATCGCCAGCACCTTGCCGATCACGCTCCGCACATCCCAACTGTTGTGTGCGTTCAGCACCTTCACGCGGCGCGCCCGCTCGGTCAGCGTCTTAACGAACGACCCGCTCTGGACGATGTCGCCGCCGTCGTCCAGGATGCCAAATACGTTGACAATCGCCTCGACGATGCCCTGTTCGGCGTCTATCTTGGTCGTAAACGCCTGGAATACTTTGTGTTCGGTCTGCCGCTGTGCCATGTGGGTTACGCCTTCGCCACGCCGCTCACGAATGGGTGCAGCTTGATGCTGGTGGTCGTGTCGGCCACCCCCAGAAAGTGGATGTTGTCGCCCGTCAGGTTGTCGCTCTCCAGCCCGACGCTGCCCGCCGTATCGCTGGCAAAGTACGGTGCGCCGACGGCCAGCGTCGCCGTCCCCTTCACCTTGCCGCCGTACTGCACCTTTACCGGCTGCCCGACAGTTGGCGCGCTGTTCAGCGCCACCCCCGCCAGTTTGATGTTCGCCGCCGTGATCGCCGTCGACAGCAGCTTCACTTTGCCGTCCGTCGCGTCAATGTATACGTCCTGCCCGGCCAGAATCGCCGCGCCCGCCGGTGCTTCCGCGATCTCTGCATCCACGTCTGGCAGTACGTTCGTCCCCAGGTTAATCGGTGCCATATCCGCCCCCGTCGCTTTTTATCATTTCGCTGTCCTCAGTATCACCTGCGCTGACCGTGCTATCGGAAATAGGTTATAATAGGAGTGGGCTAGACGCGGCCTCATGAACCGCGCCGAAAACCCGGTTTCCGTACCGGGCTGCCCACCCACAAACACGGAAGTCTCAAACGGAGGAGACTAATGCCAATCCAGCAATACATCTGTGTGCATTGCGGTAAAGTGTTTTCCGCAAACCTGCGTCCCAGCCGTCCGCCCCGCCAGTTTTGTAGTCGGAAATGCCAGTATGAGCACTACAGCGCCACGCATCGAGCGAGTCTCACTTGCAATACCTGTGGTCGCACTTTTGAGGTTACTAAGCGGCGCGCCAGTCAAAACCCTCAATACTGCTCATCAGAATGTTTTGGCAAATCTCTTGAACAAAAGGTGATGCTCCACTGTATTATGTGCGGCAAACCTTTTAGCGTAACTCCTGGGCAGGCTCGCAAACGACTGTATTGTTCACAGGCTTGTCTTTGCGAGAAAAAGAAAATGAATCGCGTTAAGCGAGAGTGTGCATTCTGCGGCCAAACCTTTGAAGTGCCCCCGAATCAGGCTAGGAAAGCCGGGAGGTATTGTTCAACTTATTGCGTATCTCAAGCGCGAAAACTGATACGTGGGGAGAATCATCCAAGCTGGAAAGGCGGCGCTGACTATAACTATCACCCATACTGGGAAGAAATTGCTAACTCAATTCGTAGCCGTGACGGATACTGTTGCACCCGATGCGGCATGACCAACTATGAACACCAAGACCGATTTGGGGCATCACTTCATGTTCACCATATAATTCCTTTTAGATGGTCTCACGACAACTCGCCAGACAACCTGAGAACTCTGTGCCTTAACTGTCACAAGTTCGTAGAATCACAGTTTATTTGGTTACTCTGAGATAATTGGTATTGCTGTGCATCGGCAGTTCATGATCTCGTCCAGTGGAGCACCCTGACTCGTATCCAAAGGGTACATAAGTTTTGCTCCGCTGGATAATACAAACGGGTCATCCAGTGCCCTAACCTGTCCATTAGCATTTTTGTGGGTATCGCGTACTCGATTGTCGAGTGTAGAAACCCATTCATGCTGCTCTACTTTCCACGATTTAAACAATGCGTTAGAACCGGCATTCGATGCGCGCATGGTCTCAACCCTTGCGATCAGTTCCGTCCGGTGGGGCGGCAGCCGTTCGCTGAACCAGGCGAAGTCATCTGCCGACAAATCGCCGTCCATCCACTGTCGGAACAGCGTTTCCAGGTTCTTCTGCATGTCCGGGATAGACCACCCCTCTTTTTGCCCTTGCGCCAGCACCGTCTGGATGCTGTCGCTGGTCGTCTGATTGATAGGCGTGGCCCATTTCAAGGTATAGTCGGTGAACCACGACTCAGCCAGCAAATTTCTGACGTTGAAGGCTAATCCTGTCTGTACGCTCCAGTAGTTCCCAGCATCCTCGACCACCCCGCCGATCAGCGGCACGAACGTATCCTTCCACGCCGTCGCGCCCTTGCCGTCCAGGTACGCCTTCACATCGTCCACCAGGTCAAGCCAGTTGATGGTCGCCTTGAGCGCCTTCGCCTTCGACTTGGCCTCGCTCACCAGCGCCAAAATTTCGCGCTTATCGGCCTCAAACTGCTTTTTCGCAGCATCCTGGAAATCATCCTCCCACTCAGTCGCCGCTTTCTCCACTGCCTTCCAGATCGCCGTTTTCTCCTCATCCGTCCACTTACTGCCCTTGCTCCGCTGTTTACCCCCCTCGTCCTGATGCAGCAGCGGAGGGGGTGGAGGTGGGGTTTTCCCCTCCGGCAGCTTCCCTCGCGCAGCTTCTTCCTCTTCTCCTCCTCTCTGTGTACGGGGAGGGGCTGGGGGGGTGGGGTTTCCCACCTCCACCACATTCGCCGGGATATACCCCACGTCGCCGCCGGCGCTCTCCGGCACATTCATCCCGACCGCTGCATACGCGATGTCGCGCGGCGTGCCCATGCTCCACATCTTGTACGCCGCGTCCACCAGCGCCGGGATGTTCTTTTGCAGCGCCGGCACACCCGCCAGGTCGAAGCGTGGGAATACCTCCCCTTCGCTTAAGTGGTATTCGTAATCGGCCTCAAACAACCGCAGTTCCGGCAGAAAGGTGGACTGCCAGAATACCCGGTCAGCCTGCTCGTAATTGGCATACGTGCTGTTCTCCATGCTCGACCGCGCGCCAATCAGCATCCCCGGCACGCCCAGCACCATCAGCGTCCGGGCCTCGTTGCGGGCGTCCAGCGTGTCAAACGCCATATCCTTGAACGTCGGCAGCAGCCGTTCGAACGACCCGCCCTGGTCGAGCACGGCCACCTTGCCCCAG
>JARKOK010000503.1 GCA_029975765.1 Aggregatilineales bacterium | reverse complement strand
CCATAACATGCGCTACGGCAGCGTGCCGATTGAACTCAAATACCGCACGCGCCACGTCAAGCCGCGCCTGGTGCTGATCTGCGATGTGAGTACCTCCATGCGGTACTGCGCCGAATTTCTGCTGACGCTGATCTACGAACTTCAGGATCAGGTCGCCAGCACCGACAGTTTCATCTTCATCAACGATCTGACCGACATCAGCATGGTGTTTAAGGAAAAGCAGCCGCAGGAAGCGGTCAACCAGGTGCTGGAGCAGAACCGCCCCGGTTATTACAACACCGATCTGGGCAACAGCCTGAACACGTTCAAACGCGACCATCTGGGTACGATCACCAGCCGGACGACCGTTATCGTCCTGGGCGACGGGCGTAACAACTACAACGACCCACGCCTGGACATCGCCCAGGAGATGCAGCGCAAGTCACGGCGGCTGCTGTGGTTCTGCCCGGAGCCGCAAAACCTGTGGGGCACGGGTGACAGCGACATGCACCTGTACGCACCGCTGTCCAGCGGGGTGTTTAAGGTGAGCAACCTGCGCGAACTGGCCGCCGCTGTTGACCAGATTTTGACGGATGGTTAAACCAGACCGCATCCGAGGGCGCACAGCCGCGCGCCCCAATTAAACCATAAACCTCTTCCCAGAGATAACCAGCCAACTCGCCTGGCAGCGGCTTATGCCGCGCTTTGCGCCGCCGCCGCGCCCGCGTTAAGATCGGCAGATCACCAACCGCCTATCGTGCGGGCGCATGGCTGCGTTCCCGTACTTACTCAGGGATTGAGGTTCTGATGTCGCATAAACTCGACTGGATTGAAACCGAACTGAATAACCTGCGCGAGCAGGGGTTGTTTAACACCATTCGCGCCCTGAACAGCCCGCAGGGGGCGTGGCTGGAAGTAGATGGCCGGCGCGTTCTCAACCTGTGTTCCAACAATTATCTGGGGCTGGCGAACCACCCCCGCCTGAAGGACGCCGCCAGAGCCGCGCTTGATCGCCTGGGTATCGGCCCGGCGGCGGTGCGCTCGATTGCCGGAACTACCAGCCTGCATCTGGAACTGGAGCGTAAGCTGGCCGAGTTCAAAAAGGTCGAAGCGGCGCTGACATTCCAGAGCGGCTTTAACGCCAATATCGCCGTGATTCCGGCGCTGGTCGGCAAGGGCGACGTGATTTTCAGCGACCAGCTTAACCACGCCAGCATCATTGATGGCTGCCGCCTCAGCCGCGCCGACATCGTGGCCTACGCGCATAACGATGTGGACGACCTGCGCCGGAAGATCGCGGACACGAAGGAATATGGACGGCGGCTCATCATCAGCGACGGGGTGTTCAGCATGGACGGCGACATCGCGCCGCTGCCGGAACTGTACGCAGTAGCCGAAGAACATGATATTCTGCTGATGGTGGACGACGCGCACGGTGAAGGCGTGCTGGGGCACGGCGGGCGCGGCATCGTGGATCACTTCGAGTTACATGGCAAGGTGGATATTGAAGTCGGCACGATGTCGAAAGCATTTGGGGTGGTCGGCGGCATGGTTGCCGGCAAACAGCTATTGAT
This sequence comes from Aggregatilineales bacterium, assembly GCA_029975765.1. Lineage (GTDB taxonomy): Bacteria > Chloroflexota > Anaerolineae > Aggregatilineales > Phototrophicaceae > CFX2. Next base: position 3,732 of record JARKOK010000503.1, on the reverse strand, counting down.
TGACTGGCTGAAACAGCGCGCGCGTCCATTCTTGTTCAGCAGCGCCATGACTATTCCCGATACCGCCGCCTGTCTGGAAGCGGTCAATCTGCTGGCCGAAAGCACCGAACTGGTAGACCGGCTGTGGGCCAATGCCGAAACCTTCAAAAACGGCATGAAAGCTCTCGGTTTTAACACTGGCGCTACCCAGACGCCGATTGTGCCGGTGATGCTGGGTGAAGCGCCGCTCGCGCAGCAGTTCAGCCGCCAGTTGTTTGAGGAAGGGGTGTTTGCGATGGCGATTGGTTTTCCCACCGTACCGAAGGGCAAGGCGCGCATCCGTGTTATGAACAGCGCCGCGCACAGCCCGGCAGACCTGGAAACGGCGCTGGCCGCTTTCGAGCGCGTCGGCAAAGCGTTAGGAGTAATCTAAGTGCTGCGAAGGGTCAACTGGGGGACGCTGCTGTCGGACGGCCTGCTGCTGGTGATCGGGTCGCTCATATCGGCGGTATCGGTCAGCGTGTTTATGGCGCCGTTCAACATCGTGCCGGGCGGCGTATCGGGCATTGGCGTGATTCTCAACCATCTGGACCCGCGTATCGCCATCGGTCTGGTGGTGCTGATCGGCAACATCCCGATTCAAATCCTGGGCTATAACTCACTGGGCGGCTGGCCGGTGGTCGCCAAAACCATCGTCTACGTGGTGCTGTTTTCTATCGCGGTGGACAACATCGGGCCGGTGCTGGCCGGGGTGAACGTGGGCAGTGACGTGCTGCTGAACGCGCTGTTTGGCGGCATCATCGGCGGGCTGGGCGGCGGGCTGATCTACCGCGCCGGCGGCACGCTGGGGGGTACGTCCACCCTGGCGCGGATTTTGCAGCAGCGGCTCGGCGTGCCGCTCAGCACCTCCACGCTGTACACCGACCTGGGTGTGATCGTGCTGGCGGCGCTGGTGTTCGGCTGGGAAGGCGCGCTGTACGCGACGGTGGCGCTGTTCGTGGGCGCGGCGGCATCCGATTACGTGCTGGAAGGCCCCAGCGTGATCCGCACCGCGACCATTATCACCGACCAACCGGAACAGGTCGCCAGCGCCGTCATGCGGGAAATGGGGCGCGGCGTGACCGCCTGGCCGGGGACGGGCATGTTTACCGACCAGCAGCACACGGTGCTGTTCATCACCATTGCCCGCCCGCAGGTCAGCAAGCTGCGGCGGATTGTATTCGCAACCGACCCGACCGCCTTTGTGGTGATCGGGCAGGGGCATGTCGCCTATGGTCAGGGCTTCAAGGCCATCGGTTAACCGCCGGACTTAGAGGTTTCCAACAAGAATAGGATTATACTGGAAGTAAGCAGGCAGCGGACTCAACTGTGGCGCGGCCTGTCCCCATTATGGATTGCACAAGGAGGTATATTGTTATGATCGGACTTGACGATGTTAAGCAGCTACTCGCCCAGGCCGATGAGTATACGCTTACCCTGTACCTCGCCGTTGACCCCGCCGACCAGGAGAATCAGGCGACGACTCCGGCCTGGCGTATCTGGTTAAAAAATGCCCTGAAAGCGGTCGAGAAAGACCTGACCGATACCCAGCGCGGCCATTGGAACGGTATCCGCAGCCGCCTGGATACCTTCTTCGACACCTATGCGCCTGCCGGTAAGGGGCTGGTGCTGTTCTACGGCCCCAAGCTGGAGGAGGTCTATAATCTGCCGATCCCGGTCGAGAACGGCATCGCCTTTGGCAAGCCGTTCATTGCCCCGCTGGTATGGGCGATTGATGAATATGAGCCGTATCTGGTGGTGATGGTAGATACTGAAAAAGCCCATTTCATCCGGGCGTACCTGGGCAGCGCCGGCCAGCAGGATACGATGTCGCTCGAACTGGACACTTCCGACTGGCGTGAAAAAACGCTGATGCCGCCCGCCTTCCGGCGGAATGTAGCCGCCGGGGGTATCACACATGGCGATCAGCGCGAAGCCTTTGAAGACCGGGTAGACGAATGGGTGGGCCGTTTTTACCGGGATGTCGCCACCCGGATTGCCGAACTGGCGCAGGAACAGGGCATCGAGCGGTTTGTCATCGCCGGCAGCGAAGAGTCGGCTCATGCCGTGCAAAAACTGCTGCCCGAAAAACTGACGAAGGGCGTGGTAGACGTGCAGGGCATCCCCATGCGTTACGCCCCGCATGAGGTGCTCAAGCAGATTCTGCCAGCCGCGCTGGAATACGAACGCCGGCACGAGCTGGAACTGGTCGAGCAGGTTGTTAATCTGGCGAAGGCCGGCGGGCGCGGCGCGGTGGGCAAGGAAGCGGTGCTTCACGCGCTGGAACAGCAGCGTGTCGAACTGCTGGTCGTGCCCTGGCCGCTGCCGGACGGCGACGGCGTGCTGGCCGATCTGCCGCTGCAAATGATGGAAACGGGCGGGGCGATGGAGATGGTGCATGGTGACGCCGCCGAACGGGTGAAAGCGGAAGGTGGCTTAGCCGCGCGGCTGTATTACGCGCTGTAGGGAGAAGAGCCGTAGGGACAGGGCGGCGCCCTGTCCCTTTTTATCAGAATGGGTAGATGTTAATGCCCAGCGCCCCGGCCAGCGCCACCAGCAGCGGCGCGATCACCAGCGCCGGCAAGAAATTCGCCATACGCGGGCGTTTGATGTCCAGCAGCACCAGCCCCAGGCCAATCAGCATCAGGCCGCCAACGGCGGTCATCTCATTAATCATCGGTGTGGACATGAAGTTGCCCAGCACGCTGCCCGCCAGCGCCAGCCCGCCCTGCACCACCAGCACCGTCAGCAGGCTGAAACTCACGCCGATGCCAAAACTGGCGGCGAAAGCCATACCGGCGAAGCCGTCCAGCACGCTTTTAATGGCAAGCTGCTGGAAACCAATCGGCAGCCCCATGCCATCCTGAATCGAACCGACAAACGTCAGCGGCCCGATGCAAAAGACCAGGCTGGCCGTCACGAAGCCGGTCACGAAGCGGGCGCGGGCATCATCTTCTACAGGGGTATCCTGTAGGGGCGTACGGCCCCCTACGTTTTCGCGTGATGCAAACCGCGTTTGCAGCCAGCCCGCCAGCCCTTCCAGCGCCTTATCTATGCCCAGCAGTTCCCCGATGATCGCGCCGGTGGCGATGCTCAACAGGGGGATAATCACGTTGCCGGTTTCCCCCGCGTTGCTGAAACCCACAAATAATGTCACCAGCCCCAGACCGGTGACGACGGACTCCTGTATTCTGGCCGGCAGCCGCCCACCGATCAGCAGTCCCAGGGCGCTGCCAATGGCGACGGTTATCATATTGAGGATGGTTCCGCCCATGATCGTCAGGCATTCATCAGGCGGATCAACAGGTTCAAAAGCTGCGCGTCGTTGGCACGGATAGCCTGCACGTGGCGCTGCTGGGTGGCGGAGAGTGTGCCTTCCACCTGGTCAAGCAGCACCTCGGCGTAACCGATGATCGAGGCCAGATTCGAGCGCGCCTCGTAGCTGAGGATTTCCCGCGCGTTGCCCATATCCGGGATGCTGATGATCAGATCGCGCATGTTATGCGCAGCGCGCAGCATCGAGTCGACGAAACGTTCCTGGTAAAAGTTCAGTTCGCTGTCGGCCTCGCTGCGGATGCCTTCACAGGCCAGAATGATAGCGTTGAGTGAGTTCAGAAATTCATCGCGCTGCATGTTCCCCCCTTGATGGTGGTGGCGTTCAGTTCAACCAATTTTCGACGGTAACGCCCAATCCGGCAAAGTCTTTTTCGTTAT
>JARKOK010000472.1 GCA_029975765.1 Aggregatilineales bacterium | reverse complement strand
TTGTAGATCGGCGCGACAATCGAATAACGTGGATGGTCGTTCATCTGCCCTCACAAGTGTAATGCCTGCCGAACCGCGTCCAATGTCGGCGCTACCCGCAGCCCACCGGCCACCGACTCCTGCGCCCGCCGCACATCCTTCAGTCCGTTGCCGGTTCCCAGCAGCAGCACGGTGTCATCCCTCTGGATGAGTCCTGATTGTACAGCAGCTTGCGCCCCGGCGAAAACGGCTGCCGATGCCGGTTCGGCGAACACGCCGGTCAGCCGCGCCAGCGCCGGGATCGCGCCAATGATGTCCCTGTCAGATACCGTAACAAACGCGCCTTGCGTTTGCCGTACAGCCCGCAGCGCCTTGGCCCGGTCGCGCGGGAGTCCGGCGGAAATGCTGTCCGCCACTGTTTGCGCGTCAATGGGCTGCATGTCCTCCGCCCGCCGGTCATGTTTCCAGGCGTGGTACAGCGCGGCGCTGCCTTCGGCCTGCACGCCGATCAGGCGCGGCATCTGGTCTATCCAGCCCAGTTGGTACAGATCGTAAAACCCTTTATACACACCGGCGATGATGTTGCCATCACCGACGCTGACCAGCACCACATCCGGCACCTTCCAGCCCAACTGCTCCGCGATTTCAAATGAAACCGTCTTTTTGCCTTCGACCGTGAACGGATTCATGCCCGTGTTGCGGCAATACCAGCCTTCGCTCAGGCACATCTGTGTACACAGATCAAACGCCACATCATACGACTCTTCGACCAGCAGCACGGTCGCGCCATACACCAGTAACTGCGCGATCTTGGCTTCCGGCGCGGCGGCTGGCACGCAGAGAATCACCTTCATCCCGACAGACGCAGCCACGCCAGCCAGCGCCGCCGCCGCGTTGCCGGTGCTGGCCGTGCTGACGACTTCAATTCCCTGCTCCAGCGCGCGCGCCACGACTAACGCGCTGGCGCGATCCTTGAGCGAGCCGGTGGGATTCGCGCCGTCATCCTTCACCCACGCCTGCCGCACACCGAGCATTTGCGCCAGGCGCGGTGTGTCGTACAGCGGTGTAAAACCCACCCGCAGCGGCGGCACAGCCGAGTCCGGCGCAACCGGCAGCAAATCCCGGTAGCGCCACATGCTGATTTGCTGTGAATTACGCAGCGTGTCCCGGTTTAGTTGCGCCTTCAGCGCGGCATAATCGTACAGTACCTCCAGCGTGCCCACTTCGCCGCAGGCCGGACAGGTGTAGGCGATGTCATTCAGTTGATAAACCCGGTCACAGACCGGGCAGCGCAGTTCCAAAATCTCAGCCATCCGAAAAATCCTTTAACACAGAGGCACAAAGACTCAGAGCGACAGAGGAATACTTCATGCCGCTGTATCTCCGAGTCTCATGGATAAACCAATTAGAATTCGCCTGATTTCGTAGGGGCAGGTTTCGAAACCCGCCTACAAAGATAATTCCCATTAGGCGCGGTCTTTTTCGGTTCTCTATCAGTATTACGTTTTTAAGCTCTCAAAATACTGCCGCAGCTTGTCAGCATACGGCAGGCGTTCCTCACGTGCGGTGCGCCGATACGCCGGATAGTTTTCGTACAACCGGTCGCCCCGATAGCGGGGAAACACATGCACATGGTAATGGAACACGTCCTGATTGCCGCCGGGTTCATTATGCTGTCGGGTGGATGTACCGTCGCAGTTGTAGACCTGCTTGAAGGCCAGCGCAATTTGCCGTGCCGCCTCATAGACGTGAACGCCAGTATCCGGCGTCAGATCGTAGATGTTTTCGATATGCGCGTTCGGCACGATGATGACGTGTCCGGCGTTGTTATCCCACCACATCGGGGAAACAAACGCGGTTACGTGTTCCGTCCGCAGCACCACGTCCGACCGATAATTCCAGCCCTCATTTTCCAACCCGGCCACAATTCGACAGAAGGGGCACTGGTACCCCTCCGGCGCATGATTGTACATTTTCTTAGCGCCCTTGCCTCTTGGCGTCTTTGCGTTAAGCCTTTTTTATTCTGGCACCACCCACGTCCCGGTTTCACCCCGCAGCGCCGGCACCAGATAATCTGGCCCGGTAATGATGGCCTTCGGCCCGCCGTTCTGCACGAAATCCACCGCCGCCTCAACCTTCGGCAGCATACTGCCCACGCCGAAGTGCCCCTCGGCAATATACTGCTTGGCCTGCGCCAGTGACAGCCGGTCAAGCAGCCGCTGGTCCGGTTTGTTGAAGTTGATCGCCACTTTCTCCACGCCCGTCGAGATCATCAGCAGATCGGCACGCAGCGTCAGCGCCAGCAGCGCGCTGGCGCGGTCTTTATCAATCACCGCGTACACCCCGCGCAGGCTGCCATCGGCCTGCCGCACCACCGGAATCCCGCCGCCGCCGCAGGCAATGACGACGTAGCCGCTCAGCATCAACGCCTGAATCGCATTAATCTCAATGACCGACCTCGGCATCGGTGACGCTACCACACGCCGCCAGCCGCGCCCGGAGTCTTCCATCACCTGCCAGCCTTCAGCCTCAAACTTGCGCGCTTCGGCCTCGGTCATGAAGCCGCCAATCGGCTTGGTCGGATTTTTGAAGGCCGGGTCGTCGGCATCCACCCGCATCTGGGTGATAACCGTCGCGCAGGTGCGGTTCATCCCCAGGCGGCGCAGCGCGTCATCCATGCCCTGCTGGAGCATATAACCAATGCTGCCCTGTGTATCCGCGTTAATCAGGTCGAGCGGCACATCATGAATCCCCTCTTTGGCCGCGATTTCGCCGCGCCGCAGGATGTACCCGACCTGCGGGCCGTTGCCGTGTGTGATGACAATGTGCCAGCCATCGGCGATCATCCGCGCGATGTGATTGCAGGTCTTGCGCGCCGCCTCCCACTGGCGGGCGATGCCAGGCTGCTTCGGGTCTTCAATCAATGAGTTGCCGCCAATGGCGACGATTGCCAGTTTTTCGATCATGGTTAGCTGTTAGCCTTTAGCGAATAGCTGTTAGTTAAAGATAATCTGCTAAAAAATTTTGAACGCCAATGAGCATTTGCTCCACATCCTGGCAATCAAATTTCTCAGGTTCACCATGAGCAGCAGCATTCCGAATATCTGCCCATGAGCGAAGTTGTTTTGCTTTCAGTTCATTAAATACGCCTTCTTTTTTGAGTTCGTCAATATAAACATTTAAAGTTTTGGGTTCGCCATTCGGTTTAGTAATTTGAATAGGTGGGTTATGACGTTGGCAGAGGCGTCGGAAGGCATCTTCCAAAACAGCGCCTATAAGCACAGCAGAAGGTAAGCAAAAGTTACCATCTAAAAGTTGCTTTGCCTGTTCAAGAAAATCGTCCGATATAGATTTGGCGATTTGGTCTACTAAACTACCAAGTATACCTGCTTCATGGGCAAATTTAAGACTATTTATAAAGGCTACCAATGTAGTTAAACCAGTATAGGGATCACCAAAATCCGCGAAAGCTTCAAAATCCCCCCCATTCACCGGATGCAAACTTTCGACTTCAGACTGCATACTATCTAACTGAGCATTACATAAAGGCGAGAGGTATCTCAAAAGAAAAAGAAATTTCGTTTTTAAAGCAACAAAATCACCAGAATCAGCATATGGAAAAGGATCGTATTTTGTTATTTGTTCAGAGTATTCAAGCAGCTTAATAATTGCATTTTTGATAGATTGCTCGGTTGATTTAGATTTAAGATATATTGTCATAATTTTTACGCTTCCAAATGAATTCGAGTACCTAGCTCCATTATACCGCCGAACCGTTGGAACGAAGCCACGCCGCCAGCGCCCGCCACCACGACTCATCCCAGAAACCGCGCGCCGCGCCCGACGTGGACGGCAGCACCCACAGCCGCGTCTCGCCAATCGTCTCCGGTTGCAAGCCATACGGAACACTTTTCGTATCCCGGCCAAGCAGCGCCGCCGCCGCTTTTTTGCCGTTCAGCGCCAGCACACGCGGCTGATACACCCGCATCTTCCGGCGCAGCGCGTCCGGGTCGTAATCAGCCCGGCTCAAATCCTTGTCCAGCCCGATCACATACGGCGCGATATTCGTCAGACCGATACCGTACTGCGTCACCTGGCGGAACTGCTCCGGTTGCAAGCGGCGCGGCGTCAGCCCGATGCGAAACAGCATATCCCAGAACCGGTTGCCCGGCCCGGCGTAGTACGCGATCACCTGCGCCGAACGCGGCCCCGCCGCCGTCCCACAGAACACCACCCGCAGCCCGCTTTCCAGCACATCCGGCAGAATCGATTCCGGCATACACCCACAATAGAAACAAAACAGTTGTCAGCCTCCTGTCTTCAAACTGGAAACTGACAACTGAAAACTGGCAACTATGCTTACCGCATCGTCAGCGCCATAGCGGCCTTCTGCACGTGCAGGCGGTTTTCCGCCTCGTCGTACACCACACTCTGCGGGCCGTCAATCACCTCGTCGGTGACTTCGATATTGCGGTCAGCCGGCAGGCAGTGCATGTACACGGCGTCACGTTTTGCCAGCGCCATACGGCGTGCATCGGTAATCCAGTCCTTGTACTGGCCGCCGAGTTTGGCCGATTCCTGTTTGTCCTCGGTCGTCATCCAGCAGCCCCAGCTCTTGGGATACAGCACGTCGGCGTCCTTGAACCCGGCGTCGAAGTCGTGCAGGATTTCCAGCGAACCACCGTGTTTACGAACATTGTCCTGCGCCTGTCCCACGATGTCGGGCATCAGCCCGAATTCCGGCGGGTGCGTCAGGCGGACGTTCATGCCGTAGCGGGTCATCAGCAGAATCAGGCTTTGCGGCACCGACAGCGGCTTCTGGTAGCTGCTGGCATACGCCCAGCTCACGTTGATGGTTTTGCCGCGCAGGTCGCGCCCGAACTTCTCCATGATTGTCATCAGATCAGCCAATGCCTGAAACGGGTGGTATACATCACACTGCATGTTCAGCACCGGCACGCGGCTGGCGGCGGCCACTTCACGGATGTACTTATTGCCGAAGTTCCAATCACACTGGCGGATAGCGATGCCATCGCTGTAACGCCCGATGATCTCGCCGATTTCCTTGGCCGTGTCGCCGTGTGAAATCTGCGTCGTTTCGCTGTCAATGAACATGCCATGCCCGCCCAACTGCGCGATGCCGGCCTCGAAGCTGGCGCGGGTGCGCGTGCTGGTGAAGAAGAACAGCATCGCCAGCACTTTGTCGCGCAGCAAAGCCTGCGACTCGCCGGTGGCGCGGCGGCGTTTTAAATCCCAGGCCACGTCGAGCAGCGTGTCCACTTCCTCGCGTGTCCATTCCTGGTCGGTAATGAGGTCACGGCCTCGCAAATCCGTTTGCATAATAAAAAAGTCTCCTCTAGCGTCGAGTTGTTTGGAACAGGGTGTGCGCGCTATTGTACCATA
>JARKOK010000589.1 GCA_029975765.1 Aggregatilineales bacterium | reverse complement strand
GACCGGCTGCGCGAGGTTGACCGCATGAAATCGCAGTTCCTGGCGAACATGAGCCACGAACTCCGCACCCCGCTGAACTCGATCATCGGTTATGCCGAAGTGCTGCTGGACGGCATTGACGGCGACCTGAGCGACGAAGCGATAGAAGACGTACAGGCCATTCACGGCGGCGGTAAACATCTGCTCTCGATCATCAACGACATTCTTGATCTGGCGAAGATTGACGCCGGGCAGATGTATATGGATCGGCGCGAAACCGATCTGGCGAAAATTGTGGACGAGGTGGTACACACCTGCCAGATTCTCGTCAAGGACAAAGGCATCGCGCTGGAATTCGAGCAGCCGGCAGACTTCCCCACCGTGTACGGTGATCCGGTGCGGCTGCGGCAGATCATCTACAATCTGGTCAACAATGCCATCAAGTTCACCGAACAGGGCGGCGTGACGATCAGCCTGAGCCAGAACGACAAACGGGAAATCTCGGTGACGGTGAAGGATACCGGCATCGGGATGTCCGACAAAGACCTGAGCGTGATCTTCGAACGCTTCCGCCAGGTGGATGGTTCGGCCACGCGCCGCGCTGGCGGTACGGGGCTGGGGCTGGCGATCACGCGGCAGTTGGTGCAGATGCACGACGGCGACATTCATGTTGCCAGCGAGGTTGGCAAAGGCTCAACGTTCTGGTTCACGCTGCCGGTGTTTGAGCAGCAAACGGCATAAAGTTGTATCGTGGGGGCGAGCCGGTGGTTCGCCCCTACCTTCATCTCGGATACAGGTAATCACATCAACATGTCATCGTACTTCACGCAAGTTGTCTGTCTGGAATGCGGCCACGAGATGGCCGCCGATTATATGGCGGCCACCTGCACGCAGTGTGGGTCGCAGTGGCTGGATGCCCGTTATGATTACAGTGCGGTCAAAGCTGTATGGCCGGCGGCGCTGGCCGGGCGCGACCGGTCATTGTGGCGGTATGCCGAACTGCTGCCGCTGCCCGATCCCGACCCCGAAATCTCGATGGGTGAAGGGTTTACTTCACTGACACGGCTGTACAGCTATGAACGGCTGTACCATCACGAACACCTCTACATCAAGGACGAACGCCAGGGGCCAACCAGTTCGTTTAAAGACCGGCAGGCAGCGATGGCGGTGACAGCCATGCGGCGCGCCGGCATTACCGAATGTGTGCTGGCTTCGACCGGCAACGCCGGGGCGGCCTACGCCGCGTACTGCGCGCGGGCGGGCATCAAGCTGTGGTTATTTCTCACCAGTCTCGTGCCATCGGAGAAGATGCGCGAAGCGGCGCTGTACGGCGCGGAAGTCGTCAAAGTCTCCGGCACGTATGATGAAACCAAACACGTTGCCGCCGAATTCGCCAAACGCAAAGGCATTTATCTTGACCGGGGCGCAAAGGCCGTACCGGGTAAAGAAAGCATGAAAACGCTGGCGTTCGAGATTGCCGAGCAGTTGGGCGGCAAACTGAACACTGACGGCCAGTGGCGCAGCCCGGACTGGTACATCCAGGCGGTCAGCGGTGGCATCGGGCCAATGGGCGTGTGGAAAGGTTTCCACGAACTGAAGCAGATGGGTCTGATCGAACGAATGCCGAAACTGGGCATCATCCAGGCGGCCGGCTGCGCGCCAATGGTCAACGCCTTCCGCGCCGGGCAGGCCAAAGCTGACCCGGTTATCCCCAAGACGCTTATCACCGTGCTGGCGACCGGCGACCCCGGTTTCAGCTACGGTTATCTGCGCGAGGCGGTCTTAAGCAACGGCGGCACGATGGAGGCCATCGAGGACGGGCGCACGTTCGAAGCGATGCGGCGGCTGGCGAGCAAGGCCGGGTACTCGGTCGAACCCGCGACGGCGGTCGCCTTTGCCGGGCTGGAAAAACTGCTGCAGGATGGCACGATCAAACCGGGTGAGGTTGTGGTGGTCAACTGCTCCGGCCACACCTTCACGGCGGAAAGCCACATCCTGGGTGACCAGTACGTGCATGATCTGAATCTGGCCGCCGTACACGACAACGCTGCTGCCGATCACGCGCCGGATGAAGGGCTGGATGCGGCCATTCGCATTCTGGATGAACAGGTCACGTCAATTCTGGTGGTGGACGACAACCCCAGCGACCGCCGCCTGATCCGGCGGCTGCTGCAGCGGTACAAACGCTACCGCATTTATGAGGCGGCCAGCGGCGCGGCGGCGCTGCAAATCATCAATGACCGCAAACCGGATTTTGTGATTACCGACCTGACCATGCCGGAAATGGACGGGCTGGCGCTGCTGGATAAGCTAAAACATAATCCGGAAACGGCGCATATTCCGGTAGTGGTTGTGTCTGCCAAAACCTTGACGGATGTGGACACCAAAGTGCTGCAGGAGTATTCTGAATCGGTGTGGACGAAAGGCGGGTTCGATACGCACCAACTGGTTGACCATGTGGTACAGGCGCTCGGCCATACACCAGCCGCCAACGGCAAACCCCGGACAGCCGACCGCCCCGCGCGCACGCCGACTGTAGAGTTAAGCACCCAGGCGCGGCAGTTGGTTGTCATCATCGAGGATAATCCTCATGATCTGCGGCTGGCGCGGCGGCTGCTGGAAAGTGATGGCAGCTACCGGATTATCGAAGCATCCTCCGGGCGCGATGGGCTGAAAGCGATCTACGAACATCACCCCGAACTGATCGTGCTCGATCTGATGCTGCCAGAGATGGACGGTTTTGAGATTCTGCGCATCATGCGGGAAGACCCCAAACTGCGTGATATTCCGATTGTCGTCCTGTCGGCGAAAGGTCTTAGCGCGCAGGAACGGGCGGAACTGGAACGGTATACGTCGTCGGTGGTGGAAAAAGCCTCGCTGGATCGCCAGCAGTTCCTGTACATCATCAGCGACCTGTTGAAGTAGGGACAGCGATGAGTAAAATTGTGATTATCGAGGACAATCCGCAAAATGCCCGGATGGCCTGCAAACTGCTGGAACATGCCGGACATGAAGTGGTGACCGCCGACGATGGCGAAGGCGGCCTGATGAAAGTGCTGGAAGTGCAGCCGGACGCCGTTCTGGTTGATCTGGGGCTGCCGGACATTGACGGGCAAACGCTGGTAGCGATGCTGCGGCAGCAGCCGGACCTGGAACGGCTGTCCATCATCGCGTTTACGGCCTGGCCGGAAGCCAACGCCTACGAGATGGCACACGCCTACGGCTGCGACGGTGTCATCACCAAACCGATAGATACACGCGCGTTCGCCGGGCAGGTGGCCGGCTACCTGAAAATCACCAGCTAAAAAGGTGCGGCCTGTGAGTCTAGAAACGCCAACTGTTCAGCAGTCTCCTGAACCAGCCTATGAGGCCACGCCGGCCAGCCGGTACAGTTTTCAGGAATTGGCTGACATCTATAACCAGACACGCATTGATTACATCGTGCCCATGCCGATGAACGCCAAGCGCATGGAACAATACGTCAAAAGCTACGCCATCAGCCTGGATGCGTCCGTTGTTGCGATGGATAATTACCACGAACTGGCCGGTATCGGGATGCTGGGGCTGCGCGGTGAACGCGCCTGGCTGACACGCCTGGGTGTGCTGCCCTACCGGCGCGGACATCATCTGGGGCAGTTTTTGACGGACTCGCTGCTGGCGCAGGCGGTCGAACAGGGAGCAAAGCAGGCCCAGCTTGAAGTCATTCAGGGCAATAAACCAGCCCACCAACTGTTTTTGAAATTCGGTTTTCAGGAAATCCGCGAACTGCTGATTATCCGCCGTCCGCCGGGCAAGCCCGCGATGGCTGATCCCGCGCCGGGCGCGGTCGTTACCATCCTGAAACCGGCGGACATATCACGCTGCCTGGAACAGCGTGATCCCGGCGCTTCCTGGATTGATGAAACTCCCTCGCTGCTTCAGGCGGGCAGCCTGAAAGGGCTGCAAATCGAACTGCCATCCGGCGCGACCGGCTGGCTGGTATACCAGCATACCGCCTTCCAGATGGCTTACTTTGTGCTGCACACACCGGGCGAGGCGCGTGACGAACTGGCGCGGGCGCTGCTGTATCATTTGCACAGCCTGCACCCGATGCAGGATACAAAAGTGGAAAACCTGCCGGCACTGGATACCCGCTGGCCGGTCTTCCAGGAAATGGGTTATGTCGAAGCCTTCCGACGGATTGAAATGACGCTCGAACTGTAGCCAATTCATACAAGCGGCTGAGACCGTCGTGGATACAGATTTCGCCATGACGGTCAGCCGATGGGGAGCAATCAGCGCAGTTTGAGACGCATCATTGGTTCGTCAGAGAAACCAACTGCCGCGTAAAAAGCGCGCGCCCGTTCGTTAGCGCGGGCGGTATTCACCAGAAGCGACCGCAGATTCAGCCGGTCGGCACGCTGCAAGGCCGCTTCCAGCAGTGCCGCGCCCACGCCGCGCCGCTGATAGGTCGGCAGCACCGCCATATCACTGATGATCCCGCGTCCTTCGGTCAGCGTCCGCACGACTGACAGCGTAATAAAGCCGATGATGAGCGGTGGCTGTTGAGTCTCTGCCACAAAAATTTCAAAGCCGTTGGCCTCGCGGAAGCGCCATAAAATTTCCTGCCGCGCCTCCGGTGTCAGTTCGCGGTTAGCCGGTATCAGCGCCAGCAAGCCCATAATTTCCCCGGCGTCGCTGGCTTCTGCCGGACGTATTAGAAACGGTTTGCGGCGCGGCTTGCGGGGTGCAGACTGCATTTCGCCCGTTTGCCGCTGCCGCTGGTCAAGCCACTGCGCCACCGCTTCCCGGTGGGTGCGGAACGGCAGCGCCGGCAGTTCGTGCGGCTGAAACACCTGCGCTTCGGTCGCGTCATCGCCGCCGCGTAACTCGCCGCCTACCGGACGCAGCCGGAAAAAGATGATAATCCCGCTGGTCGGTGGGCCTTCCGGGAACGAGTTCACGCCCGCCAGTTCGATGATTTCCGTTTTGAGGCCAGTTTCTTCTTCCGCTTCGCGCACCGCCGCTTCCTCGGCGCTTTCGTCGGCTTCGATGAACCCGCTTGGCAGCGTCCATTCACCTTTGTGCGGCGCTTGCCCCCGGCAGATCAGCACCAGTCCGCCGTCCATCTCGATCAGCAGCCCCACCGCCGGCACGGGATTGACATAATGTATATAGCCACAGTTGGAGCAGGCCTGCCGCAGCCGCCCGCCCTCCTTACGCTGGCCGAGAGTGTGCCCGCAAATGGGGCAGTAGATGAGGGAAGTCATTTATTCGACCAGTGCTTTCACCGCTATTTCAAAACCTGGAACTCCGCCAGAGTCAGGGTTTCAACCCGTTCGACCATAACGGCAAATCCTCGCATATTAATGTAGGGGAGGGTCTGAGACCCTCCCCTACGTTTTACATCTCCAAATAATCCCGCAGTTGGCGGCTGCGGGTGGGGTGGCGCAGCTTCCGCAGCGCCTTCGCCTCGATCTGGCGGATACGTTCGCGCGTCACGCCCAGGTGACGGCCAACCTCCTCCAGCGTGTGATCCTGCCCATCGTGCAGGCCAAAGCGCATTTCGAGCACTTCGCGCTCGCGTTCGCTCAATACACCCAGCGCGGAGCGAATCTGCTCTTTCAGCAGTTGGCGGCTGGCGGCATCCACCGGGCCGAGGATTTTGTCGTCCTCGATGAAATCTCCCAGCAGGCTGCTGTCCTCCTGACCGATGGGCATTTCGAGACTCATCGGCTCCTGGCTGATGCGCATGATCTTCCGCACCTTCTGCGCGGCGCGGCGCAGCTTGCGCTGCAAGCCGGGATCCATCCGTTCGCCGTTGCGCCGGATGAGTTTGATCGCTTCGGTTTCGTCCGCCGTCAGGAAGTCCATTTCCAGCGCGATCTGTTCCGCGCTGGGTTCCCCCCCCAGTTCCTGAATCAGATCGCGCTGCACGCGCATCAGGCGGTTGATCGTTTCAACCATATGCACGGGGATACGAATGGTACGTGCCTGATCAGCAATCGCGCGGCTGATGGCCTGCCGAATCCACCATGTCGCGTAAGTGCTGAACTTAAAGCCCTTGTTGTGGTCGAACTTTTCGACCGCCCGCAGCAGGCCGATGTTGCCTTCCTGAATCAGATCGAGGAAGTTGATGCCGCGCCCCATGTAACGTTTGGCGACGCTGACGACAAGGCGCAGGTTAGCCCGCGTCAGGGCTTCGCTGGCAAGTTCCGCTTTCTGCTCAATCCGCAGGAACATATCCGGCAGGTCTTCGACGGTCAGTTCATCGGCCATCAGCCAGTCGTGGAACTGCTCCGACGATGGGCATTCACCGCTTTGTTTGTAACACTTACGAATTTCCGCCAGCAGCGGCACGGGAATCAGACACAGGCCATGAAACACATCAAACAACCGCTTAGCGAGTTCCGTCCACAGTTCGTCGCGCCCCCAGTCGCGCTGGCGCAGGTAGTCACGGATGTATGACGGGCCAGACACGTCCCAACTATCCGTAATCAGCACGACTTCATTCACCAGCGCCAGAAAATCTGGCCTGGCAACATTGAAAGCTGCCGCCCCATCCAGCACTTCATCCCAGTTTCGCAGCACGTGCTGGTACGCCAGTTCGACAGCCAGCACCGTTTCCGGCAGCCCGCTGTCGTTATCTGCCGTCGAGACCCGATCCAGATAGGATTGCAGCAGTTGGTTAGCGGCGATCTGCACACTCAGCCACGTTTCGCGGTTGGTATCCAGCAGGGGTACCTGTCCAATCTCTTTCAGGTACATCCGCACCGGATCATCCGCCAGCGCCGAGGCGTCCAGCGCCAGGCTGTCGCTCATCAGGTCGTCGTCAAAGTCTTCGAGATCATCCTCGTCCGGCTCGTCCAGCAGCGAATCCCCATCGGTGTCGCCTTTAAAATCCACCGAATCAAACAGTGGGTCATCATCCTCAATCATTTCATCTTCCAGGTCGAAGTCCCCATCCATATCTTCGACCTGCACTTTCGGTTCTTCCTGAGAAGACCGAAGTTCGTCTTTGTTTGGTTTCCGTTTTTTGGTCATACTTCACCCACTACTTACGAAGAATGCTCGTGTGGCGTCCGATCTCGGAGTCGATCAGGTGTTTGGCCTGACCGGATAAATGCACCTGCTGCCCGTACAGGATTCCGGCGGTGACGTCGCCCATGCTCTGGCTGTCAATCTGCAATAGGCACAGTTCCTCTCGTTCGCGCTGCAACCGCTGGCTTCTCAGCCGCAGCGCCTTGTCCAGCAGTTCGGTATTCAGATCGAGCATCGGATTCGTGCGCTGGTTGTGTGTCCACGCGCTGCTTAAATCCGCCGTGAGACTGTACCGCACTCTGGAACGGATGTCCTCCAATTCATCTATCATAATGGTCTCAAGCTGTTGGAGCAATGTCGAGTCCAGTGTGGCGCGCAGAAAGTCCATCAGTTCCAGTTCATCCTGCGCCAACCCGGTCAGAAACGCATACATCAGCGCCCGGTATTCGCTGTGCATGAAGTCGTCTGCGCCCCAGTCACGCAGCGGGCCGTCCAGCAGCGCCCGGCTGCTGCCTGCCAGTTCGCGGAACTTGCGATTAACAGCGTAATACAGGCTCGGATTCTGGAACAGGATTTTTAAACAGTAACGTTCGGTTTCAGCATCCGGGTATGAACGACGTGGCAGGGGCATGGCCTGTCGTACCGCTGCCGATTCATCGTCTAATTCCGGCGGCGGCACGAACCCATCCTCATAATCGAGCGGCGGGTAATCCGGCGGTTCGTCAACCGGTGCGCCGGTTGGCGCGGAACGGGGCGGCCTGGCCTCGGTAATACGCTGCTGTTCGTTGGCCCAGTCCAGCAAATCCTGCTCGCTGATGCTCAGCGTTCGCAGCGCCCGCCGCTGCTGTTTCAGCTTGACCAGCGCCAGCAGCAGCTTTTGAACATTTTCCTTATTATAAAGATTGTTCTCCGACGCCAGCAGCATGGGGATCAACCGCCGCGCCAGCCCTTCCACATCACGCGGGGTCGCTTCGGGCGGCAGGTGCGCCACTTCCGTTTCGATCACGTAATCGGCCACCGGCAGCGCGTCAGCCACCAATGCCGCCCATTTCTCCGCCGATTCGCGGATCAGGTCGTCAGGGTCTTTCGCGCCAGGGATTTGCAAAATCCGCATATCCACCGCCAGCCGCCCGGTATAATCGGCCTGCAGCGCCTCTCGCGCCACTTCCAGGCTGCGCATGGTAGCGTTCTGCCCGGCGGCATCCGAGTCCAGCGCCAGAATGATTTTCCTGGCCGACCGCGCCAGTGTCCTCAACTGCGTGTCGGTCATGGCCGTGCCCATCTGCGCGACAACGTTGGTAAAACCAGCCTGATGCGCGGTGATCGCGTCCACATAACCCTCGACAATCACCGCCGTTTCTGTATCCCGAATGGCACTTTTCGCCACGTCCAGCGCGAACAGCGTCCGGCTTTTGTCGAACAGCGGCGTTTGTGGCGAGTTGAGGTACTTGGGGTTGTCGTCCGGGTCAAGCGCCCGCGCGCCAAAGCCGGCCACGCGCCCGCGTTCGTCGCGGATAGGAATCATCAGCCGGTGCCGGAAACGGTCGTAAACGTTACCCTTATCGTTCTTCGTGGCGATGCCCGCTTCGAGAATCTGCTCCTCGCTGTAGCCGATCTCCTTAAGATGTTCCAGCATGTTGTGCCAGCCCGGCGGCGCGTAGCCGATGCCAAACTGCCGGATCGTCTCGTCGCTGAAGCCGCGTTTGTGCGTGGCGTAATCCAGCGCGGCGCGCGCCTCGTCGCTCTGCGGGTTGATGAGGGCTTCGTGGTAAGCCTCGGCGGCGGTTTTTAACAGGCCGCGCAGCGTGTCCAGCCGTTCGCCCTGCGCCTTCTGTTCCGGTGTCTGTTTATGAACTTCCACCCCGGCCAGCTTGCCGAGTTCTTGCAGCGCCTCGGTGAATGACCACCCGTGATGCCGCATGGCGAAGGCGAAAATATCACCACCGGTCGCGCACGCGCCAAAACAGCGGAAGGTCTGCCGGTCTTCCGATACCACAAACGAGGGGGTTTTCTCACTGTGCCAGGGGCAGCAGGCTTTATACGTCCGCCCGGCTTTTTTCAGGGGGACGTACTGCTGAATATATGCGACTATATCGAGCTTGCTTTTGATTTCGTCGGCGACCGACATGAAGATGCCACCCCTAACCTCTGCTTACGAGGAATTATATGTATGAGCGAACAGACATGCAAATCAGACAAGTCAGAAATTC
>JARKOK010000462.1 GCA_029975765.1 Aggregatilineales bacterium | reverse complement strand
AGAAAGTACCGTTGCCTGGTTGATAGCGAGATACAGCACTGTCATGGGCACAATTCAACTCAGACATATCTCGCAAAATCTATCACAGGTTTCCTCCCAACAATGAATTAAATGCTGGTTATCCTATGATAACGAGCAACTGGGCAAAACATCGCCGGTGAAACCGCGTTTGAGCGGGCAAATCGCCAGCTATACCCGTCGAAAAGTAGGGGCGAACCGCCGGTTCGCTCCTACACAACGCAACCGATATTCTCATATGCAATCACCCTGAGAGTATAACAACTCTTGGCGTTCCTGGCGGCAGGGTGGTTAAAATGAAGGCATGAACCTGAGGCGTAAAGGAAAAATGTGATGGCAACCCCTGTAATCAACCCCTATGATGGCAGCGTGATTGATACCGTGCCGGACTATACCGAAGCCGAGGTACAGGCCGCGATCAGCCGCGCAGCCGACGCGGCGCAGCCGATGGCGGATATGGCTGCCCACCAGCGCGGCGCCATCCTGACGCGCACCGCGCACATCATCCAGAGTCAGGCCGAGGAACTGGCGCGGCTGATGGCGAAGGAAAGTGGCAAGCCGCTGAAGTTCGCGCGCGGGGAAGTCAGCCGCGCGGTTGAAACCTTCACCTTCGCCGCCGACGAAGCGCGCCGACTGCACGGTGAAACGATTCCGATGGACGCGGCGGTGGGCGGCGTGGGGCGTTTCGGTTATTACGTGCGCGTGCCGGTGGGGGTGATCGCAGCCATCACGCCGTTTAACTTCCCGCTGAACCTCGTCGCGCACAAGGTCGCCCCGGCGGTGGCGGCGGGCTGCCCGGTGGTGCTGAAACCCGCGCCCGCCACGCCGCTGACCGCGCTGCGGCTGGCGGATATGCTGCGGGAAGCCGGTCTGCCGGACGGCGGCTGCGAGGTGGTCACCGGCGGCGCGGAGGTGGGGAACTGGCTGGTCAGCGACCCGCGCATCGCCATGATTACCTTCACCGGCAGCCCGCCGGTCGCCCGGAAAATCGCGGAAAAGGCCGGCCTGCGCCGCACCACCTTTGAACTGGGCGGCAACGCGGCTACCGTGATTGACGAGGACGCGAACATAGGCCACGCCGTCGGGCGCGTCATTATGGGTGGCTTTGCTTACAGCGGGCAGGTGTGCAACAGCGTGCAGCGGGTGTACGTGCATCGCAGCCGCTACGACGAATTCCGCGATCTGATGATCGCCGGAACGCAAAAACTGGTGCTGGGCGACCCGTTGAACGACCAGACCGACATCGGCCCGGTGATTAACGAGGCCGCCGCGCAGCGTATCGAACAGTGGATTCAGGCGGCGGCAGCGCAGGGCGCGACGGTCGCGGCGGGCGGGGGACGGCAGGGCACGCTGTTCCAGCCGACGATCATCGAAAACGCGGCGGACGATATGCAGGTGATGTGCGCCGAGGTGTTCGGGCCGGTGGTGGCGCTGGCGCCCTTCGACGATTTCGACGCGGCGTTGGCGGCGGCGGATAACTCCGCCTACGGCTTACAGGCCGGGGTGTACACTCGCGACATCAACAAGGCGCTGCGCGCGGTGCAGCGCCTTAACGTCGGCGGGGTGATGATTAACGACGTGCCAACCTTCCGTGTGGACCAGATGCCCTACGGTGGCAACAAGGAATCGGGCGTGGGACGTGAAGGCCCGCGCTTCGCCGTCGAGGAGATGACCACGCTCAAGCTGGTGGTGATTAACGTGGGGGTATAGCCTGTAGTGCTGAGCGATAAGTAACGCCCTGTACCTTCGACCAGACTCTTGAAAGACCTACCTGCCTGATTTCGTCAAACGACCTGTAGGGACACGACATGTCGTGTCCGAATAGCAGGCAACCAACCGAGGGTCTATGATACGCACCTACCTGCACCAGCTTCAGACGGAAATCAGCCAGTGGCCGGGGGTGACGGCCAGCCCGCACCGTTTTGGCGGTGTGGAGTTCAACCTCGGCACAACTGAGATCGGCCACTTTCACAGCAGCGGCATGGTGGACATCCCGTTTAACAGCCGGCTGCGCCACCAGTTGATTGTCGAGCAGCAGGCCGAACCGCATCACCTGTTAAAAGACACTGGCTGGATCAGTTTTTACATTCGCGCCGCAGACGACGTGGACAAGGCCATCCGACTGTTCCGGCTGTCGTACCTGTTCAACGCCACACGAGGCCGCCACCGCGCCGCGCTGGACGGTCTGATAGA
>JARKOK010000455.1 GCA_029975765.1 Aggregatilineales bacterium | reverse complement strand
GCCTGGATCGCGGTGATTCCCTGTTCGACGTTTCGAAACGACATACTCGGCTGACTAAGACCATGATTAACAGATACATCTATTATAGGCCGGAACAAAAAGTTGCGCTGCAAAGGAGACAAAAATAAAACGGTAGGGGCGAACCGGCGGTTCGCCCCTACGAGGTTATGTTAGAATACTTACTCCGACACGGTGAGGAGCTGCACCATACCCAGGTTCATGTGGGCGTGGCCGCTGGCGAAGTCCGGCAGGAAACAGACCACCACATACGTCCCGGCATCGAGGCTCAGATCGAACCAGGCGCGTTCGTGCTGTTGCAGCGGCATCCAGAAAGCTACCTGCTCCACCGGCAGTTCAGCAGCGGCGTCGGACGAAACCATCTGCTGCATAATGTTCCGCAGTTCAGCAACGGTGGTGCTGTCGTCAATGCGGTAGATACCCATCTCGTGCCACTGTTCGCCCTTGTTTTCGAGCGCCCAGGTCTGTTCCCCGGCGCTGATGGTCGTCGGCAGGCTGAAGGCGAAGTCCAGCAGCGACACATTCACATCACCTTCTGGCGCTTCGACAGCAGCGGCGTCACCCCCGGCAACGGTGAAAAACTGCGGCGCGGATTCACCTGCGAAGTTCAGCACCACATGCGTGCCGGGTTTCAGATCAAACGTCGCGGCAAACTCCGACTGCGGCCCGATCTGCGTGCCACCCAGCAGGCTAACCAGCGGCAGGCTGGCTTCCGGCCCCTGACCCAGAGCTTCCATGAGTGCCTCGGTGGTCACGCCTTCATTCAGGCGGGCGACCAGCGGCGCGAATGGCGCGTCGGTGGTGTTCACAAATTCGACGTTCACGATACCAGCAGGCAGTTCGGCGGGGACAATGAGGCCGTCCGCACCCAACTCAATTACCTGGACAGAAGCTTCCTGGGCGAAGGCCGGGACAACGGCAGCCAGCGCCAGCACGAACAAAACGAGGATGCGCGTAACACGATTCATACAGTTGGTCTCCCTTTGGTTGAAACTGATGACCCGCTCTGATCGGTCAACACGCACCAGCATACGCGGCTTTGCGGCGGAGCAATACGGCTCAAGGAAGGAACTTTGCCTCAATCATACGGCGTAGGGCGAAAGCAGCATGGACAGGGGATGAAAAAAGGTTTAACGCAAAGGCGCGAAGGGAAAGGAAAGAGAAAAGTGTATCATGATATAATGACGAAAAGCGGGTCAGGAACTGGAAACATCAATGGTCACGATTCGGCTGAAAGGACAGGTCACACCCGAAGGGAAACTCGTGTTCGATGTGCCCGATAACCTACCGCCCGGCGAGGTGGACATCACGATTGAAGTGCCGAACCTGGATGAGCAGTTCACCGAAGAAGAAATCAAGGAACTGCTGACCTTCAAGCCCGCCAGCGGCGCAGAAGTTGTTGCTAAAGGCTTAGTCGGCGGCTGGGAGCATAAAGGCATTACGGACTCGGTTGCCTTTGTTGAGGAACTGCGGCGCAAACAGAACAAGAGGCATTCGTGGTAGCAGCATTGGATTTTAATCCTTATTCAGAATATCCCTAATTTCACCCTCTGTAGTAGATAAGCGCAGTTCAAACGGATTGTTGACGGTTGGGCCTGAGTACAGAAACAAGCGATATTGTGCAGAAACGAGCGTCCTATACCAGACAGCAAATTCCGCTACACTTTCAGCATCTCCCCCCTCTATACACATAGTTTGCCCATCTGTTTGAAGACCCCCCAATACTGTATAAGCTCCTAATTCCAACTTCCAATTGAGTACATGTGTTGGGGATGGTGAGTAGCGAATCTCAGCAGTCGGCCAGCGGTTTTTTAACTGCTGAACAAAATAATCAGAATCAATTTTCAGATCGGCATGAAGTCCCATAGAGTTAACTAAAAAAGCATAGCTCATACGTAAAACTCCTGTTAAAAGGTGTCGTATCTATAGGTTTTCACCTCAGTCCCTCACTCCACGCGCAGCCACTCCTCAAGCGGTTCCTGCTGCTGCGGTAGGCGCACGACCTGAAACCAGGTGTTGCCCGGTTTGAGATACAGCAGTTGGCCGTCCTTCGTCCGCAGGCCGAGCATGGCCTCGCGCGTCGGGCGCACCCAGCGGCCTTCGTACCGCTGCCCGTCGCGGAACAGCACGGCGTCACCGTCGAACCACAGCTTGATTTCGATGCTGTAGCTGATGTTATCACCGAACTGGCTTTCGGCTATATCGGTGAACTGGTGGTCAGCATACACCACGACCACGTTGGCGGCGCTGACCTGCTGCAAGGTGTTCGCGTCGAAATGCCCCTGCCCGTCCGCGTAGCGCCAGTAACGCCCATTGGCAGCGTCATATGTCCACAGCAGGCGCGTGGCGCGGTAGCGCAGATCAATGCGCGTGGCCGGGCCGCTGCTGCCGGGCGGCGGTGTGGGCAGGAAAGCCAGCCCGGACAGCCGTGGGCGGTCGTTCACGCCCTGGTCGGTCGCCAGCCGCCAGATGGCGTTGGGGTTCACAAACAGATTGTGCGGTACGTCAATGTCTTCGTCGCGCCAGTAATACGGCAGTCCGAAGATCACGCCCTTGTACAGCCGGTCGGCAAATTCGGAAGCGTTCAGCCGTTCCTCCACGCCGATGCTCGCGCCCGAAAACGCCAGCAGCGCCTTATACATCGGCACCAGTTCGTAATCAATCAGCCGCGCGCTGCGGATCGAGCCAACGCGGTCGGGCGACTGGCCGTAGTAGATGGCGGAAAAGCGCGTCAGGCCGCCTTCGGCGTAGTGTTCGTACACGATGTCCGCCGCCCCGATGCCAGCCTGCGGGCGCACCAGCGGCGGCGCGTTGGAAATTTTGACCACCATCGGGCGGCGGTTGAGCGCGGCGGGGTCAGCCGCCGGCAGACCAGTGAGCGGATTCACGTCCAGCGGGAAGGCATCCGGGCCGACCGCGCCGGGGGCGGGATTCTCAAGTTTCGCGGTGGGGGTTTCAGTTGTAAGATGAAGGGGAGCGTCAGTCGGCACGACGGCGGGGGTGATACACCCACCGCACACCAGCAGCAGATTGACCAACAGGCGGTGAATACGGTTCATAACAGCTACCCAAACTCAGCACAGGGCTGCATTATAATACAGTCGTGCCGTCGGGCAGCGGGTGATTGGCTGACGGCCACCCCACGCCCCGGCGCATTGTGCGATCTGGCAAGCTGCATTACAATGCGAGGAATCGTTATGTTTGACGCGATTCCTGGCCTTAGCTATAATCACAAGAGGTTGGTGCGGTGACACAGTTCAAGCAGGGACAGGCTTGGCTTTCAAAGTTGTGTAGGGGGCCTCAATGGCGCTGAAGGGCGAACTCAGGGATTTTAGTACCACCCAGCTCCTGAACTTAATCAATCTGGCCGGCAAAACCGGGACGCTGACGATTTTTAAAGCGACCAAAACCGGCGAGATGGAAGAAGTGAATGGTAAAAAGCGGGAGAAGATCACCGCCGGCCCCGAACGCGCGAAAGTCTCGTTCCGCACCGGGAAACTGATTTACGCCGCAATGGACGGTCAGGACGGCAATCTGGTTTCAGTGCTGAACAAAGCCGGCAAGCTGACCGACGAACAGGCGCGCATCATCCGCGAACGCGCGAAAAACACCGCCGACAAAGCCCTGGCGCTGCTGCTGATTAACGCCAACTATGTCACACAGAACGATGTGGTAAGCTGTATCCAGCAGCATACGCTGGATGTCGTCTACAACCTGATGTCGTGGAATCAGGAACCGTTCCGCTTCGATGACGGAACGCTGCCGGACACCAACCGAATCATGGTGCCGATTGATCTGGAAAATGTGATTATCGAAGGCGCGCGGCGCATCCGGGAAATTGAGGAACTCAACCAGCACTTACCCAATCTGGACATGGCGCTCAAATTTCCCGAAAACCCCAAAGAAAAATTCAAGGGTATTCACCTCAGCGTCGAGGAATGGCGGGTGGTTTCGTTCGTCAATCCCAAGAATTCCATTCGCCAGATTGCGAAGGCCAACAATATGTCGGAGGTTGAAATCCGGCGCATCGTCTACGGCCTCGAACAAGCCGGTCTGGTGGAGCTGGTGAAACCGCCGGGCATGGAACAGTCGGTCGCCAACAAGGCTGCCTCTCGCCGCCAGGCCCCCGCCAAACCGCAGGTTCAGAAGGTGGTGGTTAACCGGTTGATTGACAAGATTCGGTCTATTTAGCGTCCTGTAGTCGGACAAACATACCGGAAGAGCAAGCACACTATGCAAACTGTCAAAATGGTTATCACAGGGCCGTTCAGCGCCGGTAAAACCGAATTCATCCGTTCGATCAGCGAGATCGAAGTCGTTTCGACCGAGCGCGAAATCACCACGCCGGCGGAAAAACGTCAGAAGGACGTGACGACGGTGGCGATGGACTTCGGTCGTATCACGGTAGACGACGACCTGGTGCTGTACCTGTTTGGTACACCCGGCCAGCGCCGCTTCGATTTCATGTGGGAAATTCTGGCGGAAGGCATGTTGGGCTTCGTGGTGATGGTGGACAGCGCCAAACCGGAAACGTTCCGCGAAGCCAAGAGCATTCTGGAAACGTTCCGCGCCTACGCGCCCACGCCGTATGTCGTGGCGGCCAACAAACAGGATCACCCCGACGCCTGGTCGCCGGATGATCTGCGGATCGCGCTGCGCATCGAAGAAGGGGTAAAGCTGCTGCCGTGTGTGGCAAAAGACAAAGAGAGCGTGAAGAACGTTCTGCTCGAACTGCTGTACTCCATTCTGGAAGAAATGGACACCTAAACGGCAGCCTGTACTCGCGTCTTGCAAAGGCAAAGACAACGTGGCGACTCTGGTAACAGAACAGGGCATCGTTCATTACGAGACATACGGTCGAGGACGCCCTGTTCTTTTATTGCATGGCTGGCTCGGCTCGTGGCGTCTGTGGCGGCGCACCATCGAGGAACTGGGGAAAGAATTTCGCACTTACGCGCTGGACTTCTGGGGTTTTGGCGAGGCCGGCGACCAGGGCGAGGATTTCTCAGTAGACAATTTTGTGCTGCTGGTGGATCAGTTCATGGACCGGCTGGGCATCGTGAAAGCGCCGCTGGTCGGCCATTCGATGGGCGGCACGGTGTCGCTGACGGCGGCGGTGCGCTACCCGGAAAAAGTGGTCAAGGTAATCGTCATCGGCTCGCCCATCGTGGGCACGTCGCTCAATCCCCTGCTGCGGCTGGCGGGTTATCGCGGCTGGATTGGCCTGGCGGAAACCGCGCCATTCCTGTTTAACACCTTCATGAGCGGGTTGAAGGGGTCGCTGCGGGTGGCATCTTACGGGCTGGCGAAAGACGGGCGGGCGCTTGGCAATATGTTCGCGTCCGATCTGTCGAAGCTCACGGTTGGCCCGTTCTTCGAAAGCATCAGCACCCTGCGCGATACCGATCTGCGCCCGCGCATGGGTGATTTAAAAATGCCGATTCTGGGCATCTACGGTAAAAAGGATCGGATTGTCAGCCCCGGACAAATCAAGGTTTTGCAGCAGTACGCCCCACACAGTAAAACGGCCTGGTTTGAAGATTCCGGCCACTTCCCCATGCTGGACGAATTTGACCGCTTCCATGCGACCGTGCGCGATTTTCTGAATAATGGCTGATGGCCGACTGTCCACAGCCCCCCATCGCGAACAGAACCTGGCACAAATTACTGATGAATAAACCGATTAAACCAGGCATAATTTCTGAACCCGACAACGGTTCGTAAGCTGCGTGATTTGTCCATGAGTCAACAGGCATGGAAACCTATGAGTCTGAATGTGCTGGTTGCCACTGATCTGACCGATGAAGCGATGGACTGTCTGCGGGGCGCGGCGGATGTGACGGTAAACGTCGTGCCGCCGTCGTTCCCGGCAGTCCGCGAGGGGCTGAAAACGGCGCACGCGCTGATCGTGCGCGATGGCGTGCATATTGACCGTGACCTGCTGGAGGCGGCGCCGAACCTGAAGGTTATCGGGCGGGCGGGCGCGGGCCTGAACGGCGTGGATATGGAAGCGGCCACGCAGCGCGGTATCATCGTCATGAACACCCCCGGCACCAGCGCCATCGCACACGGCGAGTTAGCCGTCACGCTGATGCTGGCGCTCAGCCGGAAAATCGTCGCCGCACATCAAAGCCTGAAAGATGGCTGGTGGCTGCTCGACCGCAGGCGGCAGGCCGGGGTGCAGCTTTACGGCAAAACGCTGGGGGTGATCGGCCTGGGACGGGTCGGCCACGTCGTCGCGCAGCGCGGGCTGGCGTTTGGCATGACGGTGCTGGCAAGCGACCCGTACATCAGCGAGGATCAGGTGGGCGACGAGCGGATTCTGCTGGTTGGCCTGCGCGAACTGCTCC
>JARKOK010000451.1 GCA_029975765.1 Aggregatilineales bacterium | reverse complement strand
TAGGTTCTGTAAAATATCAT
Organism: Aggregatilineales bacterium; assembly: GCA_029975765.1. Taxonomy (GTDB): domain Bacteria; phylum Chloroflexota; class Anaerolineae; order Aggregatilineales; family Phototrophicaceae; genus CFX2. Next base: position 20,487 of record JARKOK010000451.1, on the reverse strand, counting down.
CTCGCCATGTTTCGCCAGCAGGGATTGAGTATCGCGCAACAAACGCCTTTACTTGGTTATCACAGGCATTTTCAATCTGCTGACCAATAAGATGTGCTAATTCCTCGTCATCTGACGAATGACTGATAAAAATCACAGGTTTTTCGCTCATCGTTTCCTGTTTCCTTTAGAGCGTTTGCCGTTTCTGCGCACAACGCCAGAGGTTCAAACCTCTGGCTACCACAAATCACGTCCGCTGAAGGGGACAACAAAATACCGTTCGTTATTCCATGCAGCCTGCTTCAGCAGGCGTTTTTCGTTCAGCCGTACCCTTTAGGGTATGGCGGCGGCTCATGTGACTAACCAACAGCTCGTATTTCCACCGTCGCGCCCGCGCCTTCAAGCTGCGACTTCGCGCTGTCGGCTTTCTCCTGGCTGACACGCTTCAGCACGATGCCGGGCGGGCGGTCAACCAGGTCTTTCGACTGTTTCAGCCCCCATCCGGTTAACGCCATGACCACTTTCACCATCTCCACCTTGTCACGGCCTGACTTAATCAGAACGACATTGAACTTGCTGGTCTCCTCGCTCATGGTTCTTCCCTCTTATGCAAATTATCTGGCGTCGCTTACCACCCCTGCTTCGCCAGTCCATCCACATCATTCCTCAAAACAAAAACGCCCCTTCATGGAAGGAGCGCGTGGGTCATCAGTCATGGTCTGCGCTCATCTTCCAGGTGTCTGCCTGCCGGATTTGGCACCGTCCCGACGCTTCGGGGGTTGCCGCGACTTCACAGGGCCGTTCCCTCCGTCGCTCATGATGAGAATAGGTTGTTGTGCTGCATCGTAGCACGGATGGTTGGGGGTGTCAAGGCGGCAGCAAGGTTTCCGGTAATACCTTTATTCGTGTTACAATGACCATACCCGCGAAGCTAGACGTGAGGGCAGCACCCATGAATGAGGCCGAACTACACGCGCTGCTGCTGGAACTGGGCAGCCGCTACGCGATTCCCCGCCGGAAGGCGATGGAGGCGCTCATCACCCTGGGCGCGCCTGCCGTGCCGGGACTGATCGCCGCGCTGAGCGGTAAGAACCCCGACGCGCAGCAGGCCGCCGCCGAGGCGCTGGAACGCATCGCTACACCCGAAGCTCTGACCGCCCTGGAACACTGGCGGCAGGGTATGTAAGCCGCCAACAGGACACGCGCCGGATGGCTCACGTCTACATCTCCTACGCGCCGGAAGATTTTGAATTTGCTGACAACCTGGTTCACTGGCTGGATCGCTCCGGCTTCACCGCCTGGATTGACGCGCAAAGCCAGGAGATGCCTGCCGGGAAAGACTGGCGGCAGGAGATAGACGACGCCATCCGGCGCGCGTTTGCGCTGGTGGTGATCGTCACGCCGGGGGCGGCTGCCTCGGAATATGTGACTTACGAGTGGACGTTTGCGCTGGGTATTGGGGTGCGTGTCGTGCCGGTGCTGCTGGAAAACACGGAACTGCCACCCCGGTTAAAGGCGCTCACGGCGCTGGACTTTACGCGCCGCGCGGCGCGCCCCTGGAATGCGCTTATACAGGCCGTTAAAGAAATCGAAGCCGACTATCAGTTTATGCTGACCACGCTGGCGCAGGATGCGCCGCCGATGGCGCGCCAGTTGGTGACGGCGATCAACCAGCGCGATTCGCGCGGCGTCCAGACGGCGATCAACGCGCTGTCGGCGACGGATGACTGGGCCGCCCGCGAAGCCTTAAGCAGCCTCCTGCGGCATCCCGCTAAAAATGTGCGGACGACGGTGGCGCTGGCGCTGGCGCGGCTGGGCGATACGCGCACCATTCCCAATCTGCTGGAAACGATGCGGGATGGCAGCACCGAACTGCGCCGCGCGGCGCTGCGGGCGCTGGTTGAAATTGACGCCGACGCGGTGCTGGAACTGGTGACGGACGCGCTGAAAGATGACAACCGGCGCATTCAGTGGGCGGCGTCACGGGTGGATCGTGGCATCCCCCGGCATGTGTTCCTGAGTTACAGCCATGTGGATCGGGCGCATATGACGCGCCTGCGGGATGATCTGGCCGAAGAACGCCTGATGGTGTGGACGGATGAGGCGCTCACGCCGGGTACGGCTTCCTGGCAGATTGCGATTGAAAACGCCATCGAGAATGCCGGCTGTCTGGTGGTGCTTCTGTCACCAGAGGCGAAAAAATCCGAATGGGTGCGCGCGGAACTGGATCATGCCCGACTGCACAAAATCAGCGTCTTTCCGGTGCTGGCGCGCGGCGATGAAGCCAGCGCCGTGCCGTTCGGGTTTACCAGCGCCCAGTGGACGGACATTCGCACCAATTACACGCTGGAAGTGCAGCGGCTGATTGAGGCGATTCACCGGCATCTGCGCCAGGTCGAACCCGCGACCAGAGGGCAAAATCGTCGCGCGGAAGTATAATAAGAGTCTCTTTCCAGGAGCACAACCATGAACCAGCACGTCTTTGTTTCATACAAACACGACGACAACGATTTTGCCGAAATGCTGATGCGTCAGTTACAGGTAGCCGGGTTCACCGTCTGGCTGGATACGGAGCACCTGCGCGCCGGCGAAAACTGGCGTGAGGCGATCAACCAGGCGATTGTGGAAGCGTTTGCCCTGGTGCTGATCATTTCGCCGGAGGCGCGGTCGTCGGAGTACGTGACTTACGAATGGGCCTTCGCGCAGGGGGCGGGGGTGAAGGTCGTGCCGGTGCTGCTGCGCACGACCGATAAACTGCACCCACAGCTTGAGATGCTGCAATATCTGGATTTTACCGACCGCGCCCGCCCGCCCTGGGACAAACTCATCCGGCGGCTGTGGGAAATCCAGGGCGAAAGCCAGCCGTACAGCGTGCCGGTGGGACGGGACGCACCGCCGGCGGTCAAAAGCGCCGTTGCCGCGTTGGACAGCCACAACGCTGAGGAACGGCGGCAGGCGCTTAAAAGCCTGGCGCAGATGAATCATCCGGCGGCGTATGCCGCGCTGGTCGGCGCGGTCCAGCATCCCATGCGTGACGTGCGGGTGGATGCGGCCTTCCTGCTGGCGAAGCAGACGAACCATCAGGAACGCGCCGCTGTGCCGGGATTACTCGACGCGCTGCATGATGAGGATGCCCGCCTGCGCGCGGCGGCGGCCAAGGCGCTGGGCGAAATCCGCGACGCGGCGGCGGTGCCGGAACTGCTGCGCACCATGAACACCGACCCGGATGGTAATATTCGCTGGCAGGCGTCCGGCGCGTTGAGCAAAATTGGCGAAGCGGCGGTGCCGGGTCTGGCCGAGGCGCTGAAAGATGAGGACTGGAAGGTGCGCCGCAGCGCCGCCGAAGCCCTGTCCGGGATGCGCGAGCCGCTGGCGATACCGGCGCTGATGGAAGCGATGACCGACCGCAACGACGTGGTGCGGCAGGCGGTGGCGACGGCGATTGAAGGCATGAGCGAAATCGCTGTGCCGAAACTGATCGAGGCGCTCAACAGCCGCGACAGCAATGTCAGCCGGACGGCTGCCGATCTGCTGCAGCGTATCGGCACGCCAGAGGCGATGGTAGCCTACCAGCGGTGGGCCGGCAAAACGACCGCCCGCTTTGACGAGCCGCGCCGCCCGCTGCGGTAGCCAGTTGGCGAGTGCTGAGTTCCGAGTTTTCAGTGGTCAGTTCTTGGTTCTGACTGATAACCGATGACGCTTTTCTGGCGACTGGTAACTGGCAGCTTCTCGACTAATTGACTAAAGACTAAGGACTTCCCTATGAAATTTGCCCGCGTGATCGGCAATCTGGTTGCCACGCAAAAAGTGTCAGGGCTGGATGGTGTGAAATTTCTGGTGGTGCAGCCGCTGGACATTCACCGGCAGCCGGACGGCGAATCCTATGTCGCGGTGGATGCGACCAATCAGGCTGGACTGGACGAACTGGTGTACGTGATCGCCAGCAAGGAAGCGGCCTTCGCGCTGCCGGTGGAGTTCGTGCCAGTGGATGCCGCCGTCGTGGGGATCGTTGACGATGTGGACGACCGCCCGCTGTACGATGCGGCCAGCGTAGCGTGGAAAGTGTTTGTCAGGACTGAGGACTGAGCAGGGGCGCGACAGGAGCGCAGCGATCATGTACATTGGACGAGTAAAAGGCAGCGTAGTCAGCACCATCCAGCACCCGCTGTTTAACGGGCGTAAGCTGCTGCTGGTGGCGCGGCTGAATCTGGATGGCAGTGAGACGACCGCCTATGACATCTGTGCCGACGATGTTGATGCCGGCGTGGGTGACGTGGTGATCGTGCTGGACGAAGGCGGCAGCGCCCGGCAGGTGATCGGCAAACGCGGCACGGGGCCGCTGCGCGCGGTGATCGTCGGTATTGTGGATCAGGTGACACTCGCCTCCCCGTAACGCCAGCTAGGGCATCTCCGTCTCTCAGCGAATTTGCGTTCCCTGAAAATTCACTACAATCGAAGTAACGTATTGGACTGGAGGAATGGGGGCAGCAAAATGCTAAAACGCTGGCTGGTATGGGTGATCGCGGTGGGGATGCTGCTGGGGGCGCTTTCGCCGGCGGTGGCGCAGAAACAGAAAATCAGCGCGCCGGATTCGGATTCCGTCGCTGAAGTGCTGGAAGCCGGCTCGGAGACGGTGAGCCTGGGCGACGTATTAATGGATGAGCCGTTCGACAATGATGACAACTGGCCGGAATTTGAAGAGGACGACTACAGCGGCGTGCTGGATCGCGGCGCTTACCGGATGACTTCCGCCGAAGGGTTTTATACCTGGCAGAGCGGGAGTGACACTTACGAGGATATAGTGCTTCAGGTCGAAACCGCGCAGAATTCCAAATCGCTGGTGAACGATTACGGCGTGATGTGCCGCAGCGATCTGGATAACCCCGGCAGCGGCTATTATTTCCTGATTTCCGGTGATGGGTTATACGGCATCTTCCGCCAGACGGATGTGGATGAAGGTAAAGAGCCGCTGGTGGAGTGGGAGCAGTCGCGTTCGATTAACCAGGGGCGCGACAGCAATACCATCACAGTGGTCTGCGTGGGTAATTATCTGGCGCTGTATGTCAACGGCGATCTGATCGCGGAAGCCCACGACGACGAACTGTCGGAAGGCACCGTCGGGCTGACGGTGGGCGCGTATGACGAAGGCGCGGTGGACATCTCGTTTGACAATCTGGTGGTGTGGGCCGCGTCGGCAGGCAAAACGCCCGTTGCCAAAAGCAGCGCCGCCGTGACGCTGGCGAATTATAACGGCGAACCGGGCGCGGTGATCGCGGAGTTGCAGCGGCTGGGACTGGTGCCAAAAGGCGGCAGCCTGCTGTTCCGGGAAAACCGCGCTTTCTTCAGCGGGCAGGGCAGCTTCTTCACGCCGCTGGCGCGCCGGTCGCCCCAGACGGATGTGGTGATGGCGGGAGAACTGACGTTCTCGGTTGGCAACGTGAACCAGTACGAACAGTGCAGCCTGACGGCGCGGATTGGCACCAATGCCAGCGGTGACGCGACCACCTACGTGGATGTGGCGTTCACCAACACCGGCGAACTGCTGCTGATTGACCGCTTCTCGGACAAACGCGATGCCGAACTGGGGATTGGCACACGGACGTATGACGTGGACAGGCCGCAGCATCTGCTGTTTGTGCTGATGGGCAACCGCGCCAACGTGTTTGTCAACGGCGAGCTGGTGCTGGCGGATTTCGAGGTGAGTGAACGCGCCGGCACGTATGGCATCACCCTGATTGGCAAGGGGCCGGGGGCGCGATGTGAAGGCCGCAATATCTGGGTGTACCAGTTCCGGTAGTTACCGGTGGGGCGTGCGGCGGCGCGCTCCACTTTTTAATTGATCGCCTGCGCTTCAACATACAGCGTGTGCCGGATGTCGCGGTCACTGCCGTAGGGCAGTATGTCGAGGGTAAACGGTTGGCTCTGTCCGGCAGCCAGCGTATGATCCAGCGGCACGACCCGGTAGCCGGTGATCTGCCCGGCGCGGTTGTACAGTGTGGCGACCGCCCGCTGGAGCAGCAGCGGGCCGGTGGTCGTGTTTCGTAGGGTGGCGCTTAAGATATAGCGTCCATTCCGCCACTCGCCGCGCTCCGCTTCCAGTTCCGGTGTGACGACTGCCGCGTTCACGGCGGTATCCGCGCTGCGCAGGGTGGCCGCAACCCCGCCATATTCCCCCACCTGAAACAACGCTCGATAGGTGGCGGCTTGTCCCGGCAGGATGAACGCCTGCTCGACCCCCGTATCCACTTCCGCCAGCGGTCGGCCACCGGCAGACAGCAGCGTGACACGCACCGTCAGCCGGGTCACCGCCTGCGGCAGATGGTTGTGTACCGCGCCCAGGCAGACCAGCGTGTCGGTTGGTGTGCTGTAGCAGGTGGGCGGGAACAGCGACAGCGCCAGGGGGGTAGTGGTGGGAAGCATGGGCGAGCCGGCAGGGTCAAAACGGGGGTTCGGGATGATGATGGGCTGGCCGATCTGGAGTGAGCGCGGATTCAGTCCCGGATTGGCGGCTTCCAGCGCGGTCACCGGCACGCCAAACTGCCGCCCAATACTGAGCAGCGTATCGCCGGCTTGCAGCACGTAAATCACCGGCGTAGCTGTCAGATACGGCGCGGTGGTAGGCGTGGGAAAGGCGGCGCTGGTCAGTGGAGTAGCGGTTATGGGTGTGCGGATAGTCAGGGTGACCAGGGGGGGCAAAGTGGGGAGGAGTGTAGGAGCGGCGTCGTGTGTGGCGCTGCACCCCGCCACCCACACACTGACAAACGCTGCCAATAAAGGCCGCCAGCCCCAGTAACCCATCTGGTGGCATATCCCTCATTATCCAACTTATCCCACATTATAGCGCCGAGGCCGCTATAAGCCCATCAAAAAAATGACAAATTTGCCCCTGTTCGTTAGGATATGGGTACTCTTGCAACAGGGGGAACATCATGAATGAACCCATTGAAGCGCGTATCGGCCATGCGCTGCGGGCTAAAGGTTGGACGATCTGTACGGCTGAATCCTGCACCGGCGGCCTGATCGCGCACCGCCTGACGAATATCCCCGGCAGTTCTGAGTACGTCCTGGGCGGCGTGGTCGCTTATGCTAACCGGATTAAACAGGCGCTGCTGCACGTGCGCCAGGGAACGCTGATCGCTTACGGCGCGGTGAGCGAGCAGACCGCGTCCGAAATGGCCGTCGGCGCGCGGGAGCTGTTCGGCGCCGATATAGCGGTGAGCGTGACCGGTATTGCCGGGCCGGGCGGCGGCAGCGCCGAAAAGCCCGTCGGCCTGACCTATATCGGTGTGGCGACCCCCGACGGGGGAGTCGTCGTCCAGCGGCATGTCTGGGAAGGCGACCGCGAAACCATCAAAAATGCCAGCGCCGAAGCGGCGCTGCGCCTCGTACTGGAAACCACGCAGAAGTCATAAGTTGGGGAAGTGCCCGGATGACTCTTACAGCCGAACAACGCGAACAATTACGGGCGCTGGCCCGCGATGAGGCTGCACAGCAAAGTTTAGTGACTCTGGTGGAGGAACTGCTGGCCGACGCGCACGCCCGCGAACAGGCTTACGCCCAGGTTGTGCTGCGTGATTGGGAGGTGGCCTTCACGATTGACAGCGAGAGCGGCGCCATTCTGGATGTCTCCGGCGCGGTGGAGGCGTTCTATGGCTACTCGCGCGATGAAGTCCTGCGGATGAACCACACCGATTTTTCCGCTGAACCCAGCGAAACGCGCCGGGCTGTCAGCGAACAGAAAACGACTATTCCCGTGCGCTATCACCGGCGCAAGGACGGCACCGTGATGGCCGTCGAAATCGCCGGCGTACATTTCATCCAGCGGGGGCGTAACGTTCATCTGGCGGCGATTCGCAGCCACGCCGCGCGCGAGAAGGTTGAAATCGCGCTGCTGGAAAGTGAAGAACGTTACCGCCGTCTGGTTGAACTGCTGCCAAGCGGGGTGCTGCTGCACCACCAGGGGAAAATTCTGCTGGCAAACGGCGCGGCGGCCCGCATCCTGAAAGCCGACCATCCGGGCGAACTGGTCGGCCAGTCGGGGCTGCATTTTCTCCATCCTGACTATCGCGCGCTGACGCTGGAACACCTGGAGCGGCTGGCGACCACTGCTCAACCGGCGCTGGTTTCGGTCGAAGAAAAGGTTGTCCGGCGGGATGGTGTGACGATTGACGTGGCGCTGTCGGCGGTGCCGTTTCCGTATCAGGGTGAAACGGCGATGATGATCGTCTTCGAAGACATGACGGAACACAAACGCGCCCAGCGCCAGGCGTTTGATCTGGCCGTGGAACGTGAGCGGCTCAATATTCTGCGGAAGTTTGTACAGGACACATCACACGAATTTCGCACGCCGCTCTCGATCATCAACAACAGCCTGTATCTGTACACCCGCGCCGGCTCGGCAGAAAAAGAGAAGGCGTACAGCCAGGCCATACGAGATCAGGTGCAGCGGCTGTCCCGACTGTTGGATGATATGGTGACCATGAGCCGGCTGGATAGTGTTGCCCGGTTTCAACTGGTGCCGGTCGCCCTGAATCCCCTGCTCCAATCGCTGGTATCCCGGTTCGCCCAGACCCCTGACACGCCGCGTCTGACGCTCGAAACCGATGACCATCTGCCGCTCATTCTGGGGGATGAAGACCTGCTGCGGCGCGCGTTAGGCAGCCTGCTGTCCAATGCGCTGCGGTTCACCCCGGCTTCCGGCAGTATCCAGGTGCGGACGCTCAGTGGGCCGGAAGCGGTCGAGATCGAAATCCGCGATACGGGCATCGGCATGACGGCGGATACGATGCAGCACATCTTTGAACGTTTTTACCGGGAAGATGAAGCCCGCACCACCCCCGGTTTAGGGCTGGGGCTGCCGATTGCCTGGCAGGTCATCGAAGGACACGGCGGACACATCGAGGTTGAGAGCGCCCCCGGCGAAGGCAGTCTGTTTCGTGTGTGGCTGCCCTGTATGCCGCCGGCCAACTGAGGCAGCGCTGCCCGGCTTTCGGGATTCACCGTCTCAGCCTGTTAAACTCTGGCGGCAGTTCCGCGACGATGGTGTATAGACGGCTGATCAGATCATCAACCAGCCGGGGAATATCGTCGGTTTCGTGGTCGTACCAGGCGTTGAAGGCCGTATCATTCAGGGCGCGGGTGAGAAACGCCAGAAGCATGGGCGTGTTGTCGTCGCCAGTCGTATCCAACCGCTCGATCATCAACGCTGCGATTCGTTCCTCAAAGCGATTCCGGCGCTCCATCAGTGCGCGCCGGAGCGCGCTGGTTTCCCGCAGCAGGCGGGTAACCTCCCGAACGAGTTCTGGCTGTGCCAGGCCATGCTCGATAGCCGGTATAAGGGCGTTGCGGATCGCCAGGAGCGGCGGTTCATCGAGCGGACGGGCGGCCAGCTCGCTGAGCAGGCGTTCCCCATCCCGGTCGAGGTACTCGACCATCACATCTTCCTTGGATTGATAATAACGGAAGAATGTTCGCCGGGAGACCCCTGCGGTCTGAGCAATCTCCTCGACCGTGACCGCCTCAAAACCGTGTTTCAGGAACAATTCCAGGGCGGCGGCACTCAGGGCATCACACACGACCTGCCGCTTCCTGGACTTGATGCTCTCCTGAGGGGACGGTACGGCTTCTGCAAATGGTTTGGCTTTGCGTTCTGGTGAATTACTCATCGTGTTTGTCCCCTTGTGTCTGGTCCAGATTGCTCCTACGTAGGGGAGGGTCTCAGACCCTCCCCTACGGAATAACATCCGACGGAATTTATCTGATTGTACTTATGGACAAACCAATTAGAATTCGCCTGATTTCGTAGGGGCGGGTTTCTAAACCCGCCCCTGCAAAGATAATTCCCCTTAGGCGAGGTCTTTTTCGGTTCTCCATTACACCGACAAGATTAATCTGATGGGTCGTAGGGGCGCACGTGCGTGTGCGCCCAGGGCAGACACATAGGTCTGCCCCTACAGTATTCAACCCGTTTGCGCTGATTTTGCATTAGGAAAATTATAACACAGAGTGTTATGTATGTCATCAAATGTTGACAATGACACTGAGTGTCAATATACTGATGGCTAAGAATCAGCGGCAGGTCGGCCATCTTGCATGGAAGCGGCTTCTTTCAGCGATGGTATCCGGCTTTTTTATGAGGAGAATGTTATGGACGCTAAAACAACGATTATAGCAGATGCCGAGGTCACGGCGCGGGTGGAGGCGCTCATCGAACGCATGAGCCTCGCGGAAAAGATCGGGCAGCTTACTCAGATTGGTGGCGCGGATTGGGTCAGGGGGCCAAAGCCTGAGGAGATCATCCGAAAGGGCGGCGCGGGTTCGGTCTTATGGCTCAACGACACACAGAAATTCAACGCGCTGCAAAAAATCGCCGTTGAAGAGAGTCCCTCGAAAATTCCGCTGCTTTTTGCCCTTGATGTGATTCACGGCTACCGCACCATCTTTCCGGTACCACTGGCGATGGCGGCATCCTGGGACCCGGTCGTCGTGGAACAGGCACAGGCCGTAGCCGCCAGAGAAGCCCGCGCTGCCGGGCTGCACTGGACGTTTGGCCCCATGCTCGATATTGCCCGTGATGCCCGCTGGGGGCGCATTGTCGAAGGCGCGGGTGAAGACCCCTGCCTGGGCGCAGCGATGGCGGCGGCTCAGGTGCGCGGTTTCCAGGGAGAGTATCTCGGCGCGCCTGATCGTGTGATTGCCTGTGCCAAACATTTCGCAGGCTACGGCGCATCGGATGGCGGACGCGACTACGATCCGGTCTATCTGCCCGAAGGTCAGCTGCGTAATGTCTATTTCCCACCATTCGAGGCGGCGGTGAAAGCCGGTGTCGGGACGTTTATGAGCGCCTATATGGACCTCAACGATGTCCCCGCAACCGGGAATCGCTGGCTGCTGCGTGATATTCTGCGCGATGAGTGGGGTTTCCAGGGCTTCGTGGTCAGCGATGCCTTCGCCGTTGCCAGCCTCGTTACGCAGGGTTTTGCGCGGGATGGGCGCGATGCCGCCGGCCGCGCGCTGCGTGCGGGTGTTGATATGGACATGGCAAGCAGTACTTATCTGGAACACCTCGCCGGACTCGTTGAAGATGGCACGCTGAAAATGGCTGAGATTGATGCCGCTGTGCGGCGTATTCTTGCAATTAAGGTGCGTTTGGGACTTTTCGAGCAGCCGTACACGGATGAGGCAAAACTGGCACAGGTGCTTGCTCAGCCTGAACACCGTCAGGCAGCGCGCCGCGCCGCGCAGCGTTCGATGGTGCTGCTGCGGAACGAAGGTCAGCTTCTGCCGCTGGCTAAGAACTTCAGGCATGTAGCCGTGATCGGGCCTCTCGCGGACTCGAAAGAGGCGACAGAAGGCTCATGGATGGTTTTTGGGCATACCCCGGCTGCCGTTACCGTCCTCGATGGCATTCGCGCCAAGCTGCCGGACGCGCAGGTTGAGTATGCGCCCGGCCCCGAAATCCAGCGCGACATCCCCTCATTCTTTGACACCATGAACCCCAATTTTAAGGCGGTCACGCAGCCCCCTGATGCGGCTGAGGCGGCCTTCCAGACTGCCATCGCGACGGCGCGCCGCGCCGAGGTCATCGTGATGGTTCTGGGAGAGAATGCCAACATGGCGGGCGAGGCGGCTTCCCGTGCCTCGCTTGATCTGCCAGGGCGACAGGAAGAACTGCTCAGGGCGGTTATGGCCCTCGGCAAGCCGGTGGTTCTCGTTCTCTTGAATGGCCGTCCCCTGAGTATCAACTGGGCGGCGGAGAATGTCCCGGCGATTATCGAGGCCTGGGAGCCGGGGACGGAAGGCGGGCACGCGGTGGCTGATATTCTCTTTGGGGATGCCAATCCGGGTGGCAAACTGCCCGTTGCCTTCCCCCGCCAGGGCAGCCACGCGCCCCTGTACTATGCGCGCAACCTGACGCATTCACCCGAAGGCAGCCAGATGTATAACCCGCGCTACTGGGACGGCCTGCCCGCGCCGCTTTACCCCTTCGGCTTTGGCCTCAGCTACACCACCTTTTCGATCACGGACCTGAAAGTCTCGGCGGCGCAGGTGAAGGTGGGCGATTCGGTGACCGTGACTGCCAGTGTGACCAACACCGGCAGCGTGGCAGGGGACGAAGTGGTGCAGTTGTACATCCACCAGCGGTTTGGCAGTGACTCCCGTCCGATGCGCGAGCTGAAAGGCTTTGAGCGCCTCACGCTCAATCCCGGCGAGTCCCGGACAGTCACCTTTGAGCTTGGCCCGGAACAGTTGAAATACTGGAGTACGAACGCCGGTGAGTGGGTGCAGGATGCCACCGTTATTGATCTCTGGGTCGGTTCCGATTCGCTGGCGACACTCCATGCCGACCTTGTTGTGGTTCGTTAGGCCTGGCTCGGTTCGTTCGCACACCGGAGTGTGTAGCGATTGATCTAAAATAACGTCAGTTAGGGATAACGTTTTTAGCCCTCACCCTAAATCCCTCTCCCTCATGGAGAGGGACTTGAAGACCTCTCCTGATCCGTATTCTCCCCTTCGCCCTGACGCGGAGCGGAAGGGGCCGGGGGATGAGGGCAAGAGGCGCAACTCCCTTATCCATAACTCGCGTTAAAATGACTCGCAGGATTTATAGGGGCGCATGGCCGTGCGCCCCTGATAGTCGTTGTCTGGCTTTCCGCAGGGCGGCACGCTGTCCTGCCGCAGATTTCTTTCGATACCGCCCGTCCCTGCTCAGGGTGCTGCTTCTCGTAACTGCTGCACATCGCGGATCGGCGGGTTACCAAAGACACTTTTGTACTCCCGGTTGAAGTGCGCCGCATCGTTGTATCCTACACGATACGCGGCGCTGGTCGCGTCCAGGTTTTCCGCCAGCATCAGACGGCGCGCCTCTTGCAGCCGCAGCTGCTTCTGGAATTGCAGCGGACTCATCGCCGTGACCGCTTTGAAGTGATAATGGAAACCGGACACACTCATCCCCAGTTCCTGGGCAAGCTGCTCAATCCGAAGGGTCTGATCGAAATTCTGGCGAATGCGCTGAACGGCTTGAGCGATTGCCGGAGTATAACCACCCATGACGGTCAGATGGCGAAGCCGTCCACCCTGTTCCCCTCTTAGCAGCCGGTAGATGATTTCGCGCGTAATCATCGGCATCAGGACGGGCGCTTCAGCAGGGGACTCCTGAAGTCTGACCAGCCGCACAACCGCATCCAGCAGATTCGCGTCCAACGGACTGACAGCAATCGCTCGCATATCGGCAGCATGTCGTGGCATATGGCCTGCCTCCACCATGACCGAACTCACGGACTGCGGGTCAAGTTCCAGTCGAAGGCTGAGATACGGGCGCTCTCTGGAAGCTTCCAGCACCTGGCTTACGCGGGGTAATTCCAGCGTCGTGAGCAGATAATGAAACGGGTCGTACTGATAGCGATTGTCGCCCAGCAGCACTTCCTTGCTGCCTTGAGCAATCACACAAAACGACGGTTCGACTACGCTGTGAAGTTTCCCGCGCGGGACGGACACACGCGCCAGATGAAGCCCCTTGAGCGGCTGAACTTCGCCATCTTCCCGGACAATCTGGGTAATCCGCTCAACCAGTTCTTCCCGGCTGGACTGCAAGCGTTGTGTTTCACGTTCGGCCTGATGATGGATGACTGCCATGTGTGTCTCTTGGGGTTATTGTCGGTGAATCTCCGTAGAATTATACAATCATGCTGGATGATTCTCCAATCATGCTGCTCTCCTCTCCTCTATAATCTAAGTAACAACAAGGGAAATTCCGTACTGAATATCTCTCAGGGCGCTGGAATTATCTGCAATACAGCAGTATCAGAGCTGATCGGGAGCATTACCCAAAAACCGGAGTTGAGAACATGCAGAAACGTAAACTTGGCAACAGCGGCCTGGAAGTGTCGGCTCTCGGACTCGGCTGCATGGGCATGAGCCGTTCCTTCGCGCCGATTCCAGACCGGCAGGAGATGATCGCGCTCATACGCACCGCCGTCGAACGCGGCATCACCTTCTTTGATACGGCTGAAGTTTATGGCCCATTCATCAACGAAGAACTGGTTGGTGAAGCGCTTGAGCCGTTTCGTGGGCAGGTCGTCATCGCCACCAAATTTGGCTTCAGACACGATCCCGACCGGGGGCCGAGTCCAACCGCCGGGCTGGATAGCCGTCCAGAGCAGATCAGGTGGGTTGCCGAGCGTTCGCTCAAGCGGCTCAGGATGGATGTCATTGATCTGTTTTATCAGCACCGAGTGGACCCCGATGTACCCATCGAGGACGTAGCCGGAGCGGTGAGGGATTTGATTCAGGCGGGTAAAGTCAAACACTTTGGCCTTTCGGAAGCCAGTGCTCAGACCATCCGCCGCGCCCACGCCGTTCAGCCGGTTACAGCCGTTCAAAGCGAATATTCCCTGTGGTGGAGACGCCCGGAAGAGGCCGTGCTGCCCACCCTGGAAGAACTGGGGATTGGATTTGTTCCCTACAGCCCGCTGGGCAAAGGTTTCCTCACCGGAAAGATTGACGAAAACACGACGCTTGATCGTTCCGACCTCCGCAGCAGAATTCCCCGCTTTGCGCCGGAGCTGCGGAAAGCGAATATGGCTCTGGTTGATCTGCTGAACACGGTGGCGGAACGTAAGACAGCCACCCCCGGTCAAATCGCTCTTGCCTGGCTGTTAGCCCGAAAGCCGTGGATTGTTCCAATTCCCGGCACGACGCAGCTTGCGCGCTTTGAAGAAAACATCGGGGCAGTGAATGTTGAACTGTCGCCTGACGATCTGCGTGAAATCGAGAGCGCCGCTTCAGAAATCACGGTTCAGGGGGGGCGGTATCCCGAAGAGCTGGAGCGTATGACCAATCTGTGACCGTATCATGAAGGAGATGCGCCAATGGCCGCATGGACAGATGACGAACTCACCCGAATCGGAACGGCAGAAGAACTGCAAATCGTATCACGCCGGGATGATGGCACGCTGCGACAGCCGGTGACCATATGGGTTGTCCGCGTCGGCAGCGATCTCTACGTTCGATCCGTTAATGGGCGCGCCTCTCACTGGTTTCGCGGTGTGCAGGTGCGCCATGAGGGACAGATTCGGGCTGGTGGCATCACGAAAGACGTGACTTTTGTGGAGGTGGGCGATCACCCCGACCTGCATGACCAGATTGATGCCGCGTATCACGCCAAATATCGCCGTTACCCTCAGTATGTCGCCCCTATGGTGACCCCTGAAATACGTGCGGCAACGATCAGACTGCTACCGCGTTCCTGACGCTGAATACGGGCGCGGCCAGTCTTTGAAGCCGCCTCACCGCTTGCGGCTTACGCCGTATGGTTAATGGTGATGGTTGGGAGGGTGGATTGCGCGGACACGGTGCCGGTGATATGCGCCTTAATAAACCTCGTAATGTTACCTGTTCCTGCCTGTTTATCAGGAGCTTTTTTACGCCTGTCCCCTGGCGGAATGACTTTCTCTTTCCCTTCCTGCAAACAGCCGGGACAATAACACAGGGGCGAACCATATCGGTTCGCCCCTGCGCGTCATTTATCCGGTTATCGCCGTTGTTGGCTTAGTCGCCGGCGGCGGTTTCGCGGCTGGGTTCGCCGACGTTCAGCGCCACCCAGCGCGGGATCGGGAAGCCGTTGAAGGCCGCCGCGTATTCGTTGGTATACGCTCCGGCATCCAGAAACACCAGCCGGTCGCCGATGTGAATTTCCGGCAGTTCCACGCCGCGCGCGATCACATCGCAGCTGTCGCAGCTTGGCCCGGCCAGTGTGTACTTCACACGCGGGCGGCTGTCGGCCTCGGTGTTTAACAACTGCACCACCGGCGGAAAACCTTCATAGGTCTCCATCAGGCCGTTGAACACCCCCGCGTCCAGGTACAGCCATTCATCGCCAACGCGTTTGGCTTTCCCCACCACCGATACCAGCAGCCGGCCGGATTCACCAACCAGCCCGCGCCCCGGTTCCAGCGCCAGGATGTCCAGTTCGCCGCGCGGAATGTAGTCCTCGACGGCCTGCATCACCGCCGCGCCGATGGTTTCGACCGTCGGGATGCTGGGGGTGTGGTAATGTCCCGCCGGGAATCCACCACCGATGTCCAGGAAGTGCAGCCGGTGGCCGCGTTCCGCCGCCGCGCGCCAGACTTCACCGCAGGCGCGAATAGCATTGACCCAGTTGTTCACCGACAGACACTGCGACCCAACATGGAACGACAGGCCAATCGGCTGCAAGCCCAGCTCGCGCGCCAGATCAAACAGCGCCAGCGCCTCATCGCCATCCACACCAAACTTGCCCGCCAGCGGCAGCACGCTGCCCGTATTGTCCACCGCCAGCCGCACGTAGACCCGGCTGCCGGGAGCATACTGGGCGACTTTCTCCACCTCATAAGTGGAGTCAACGGTCATCGCGTACACGCCTTCACGGTGCATTCGTTCCAGGAACAGCGGGTTCTTGATCGGATTGCTGCAAATGATCTGTTCGCCGGTGGCACCGGCATCCAGCGACCGTTCCAGTTCCGCCAGCGACGCAATTTCCAGACCGCCGCGCCGGTCAACCACCAGTTGCAGCACCTGCGGGTTGGCGTTGGCCTTCACGGCGTAGAAAATCGTCGAACCGGGCATGGCCGCCAGAAAGCGGTCATAAGTCTGCTGGATAATATTGAAGTCCAGAATCAGGCTGGGTGTCACAGTGCGCGCATCGCGCAGAACCGAGTCCATCAGGACGTTCATCGGCGTTTGGTGTCTCCTCTTTGTATGTCAAACGTGAACGGGATGTGTGCTTGTAAGGCAGTTTGTATTCTAGTACAGAAACCGTAAAAAATATATGGGAATTTCCCGATATTCCGTTAAGAATTTTTGACGATCACCCGGCTGAAAGTCTGTTATTATCGAGCCGGGTTCAATCCTGAAAACGAGGCATAACCATGTCACTCTATGTCCAGGAGACCGGCACACCGGGCGCGCCCGGCATCGTCTTTTTGCACGGCGTGGGGGCAAGCGGCTGGATGTGGACGCGCCAGATCGCCGCCCTCGCCGATTTCCACTGCCTGAACGTGGATTTACCCGGTCATGGTAAGAGTAACCAGGAGACCTGGGTCTCGCTGGCCGATACTGCCGACCAGATTGCGGCGCTCATCCGGGCGCGCGCCACCAACGGACGGGCGCATCTCGTCGGGCTGTCGCTCGGTGCCTATATCGCGCTGGTTCTGCTGGAACACCATACCGATGTGCTGGATCGGGTTGTCATAAGCGGAGTCACCGCCGCGCCCATGCCCAACCGCGCTCTGCTCAACCCGCAGTTGTGGCTGATGTCCATCTGGACGAGAAACCGCTGGTTGGTGAAGCAGCAGGCCAAAGCCCTGCGCCTTTCGCCGGACATGCAGGCAGCCTTCACCGAAAATCTGCTGGCGATGTCCATGCAAACCTACCGCCGGATTGCGGAAGAAGCGGTTGAGTTTCGGGTATCACCTGCTCTCGGCTACGTGCCTGTCCCCACGTTGATAACGGCAGGCAGCCGTGAATCGAAAATCATCACGCAGGCCGTGGGTGTGATCTCGAACCTCATGCCCAACGCGCAGGGGCGGCTTGCGCCGGGGGGCGGGCACGGATGGAATGTCGAAGCCCCCGACCTGTTCAACGCGATGGTGCGCGCCTGGCTTACGGGTATCCCCCTGCCGAACACGTTGCTGCCGGTGAACAGCGATGGCCGCCCGCGCCGGTGATGCAGGCCGTTCTGCGTCATTAGTACCTCAACCAGATGAAAATGACAGGTGCTTTAGGGGAGCGCCTGTGTGCGCTCCCTGGCGGGCGGCCACATCGGGCCGCCCCTACGACCCATCAGATTAATCTTGTCGCTGTATTAGGGCAGAGTCAAAAAACGTGTGGGGACACGGTGAGCCATGTCCCCGCACACGACGGCTTCCATCTTCCATACACCCCGTATCGCCCGGCAGCGGCGGGTTTACCCGGCAGCCACCGTGACGGATTGAATGTCGCCCACCGGCAGCCAGTCGTCCATATTGCCGTAGGCGCTTTTGTCAATTGCAAAGGGCGCGACGACCGTGACGGCCTGGACTTCAATCAGCACCAGATACCGCTTGCCTGACCAGCGTTCCATCTGCCGCGCGGTCAGCTTCAGGGCTGACTGGTAGTCCGCAATCAGCCCTGCCGCTTCTGGCGGTGTCAGCTGCTCCGAATGGATGACACGGGTGACGATGCCTCTGGCGCGAACCTGTCCGGTGGCGTTGTTCTCGATGAAATACAGCGTGTCCCCCGGAAACACGCACCCGTGTGGCAGTTTGCGTCCGGCAGCGCCCCGGATAATCATCGTCTTATCGCCGGACAGCAGCTTAACCAGCTCCCCCGCTTTAGCGTCCAGATAGACGACATGATCCATACGGCCTCTTTATTTGCCGGCTTCTTTTGCCAGCGCCTTCTGATACCCCTTCCAGCCGGGGCACCAGGTCGTGTGCCAGCGCCAGAGGCGCGACTTCCACGATTTCGGATTGGCTTCGGCGGCGGCGCGCATCGGGCAGGTCGCGCATGGCATTTCGGCAGCAGATTTCTCGTTCATGGTCTTATCCCCCTGATTGATCGTGCAACCTTAGCATATAGCTGAAACCCACCGCCGGAAATATCCGCTTTACGAGGTTTCAGCCTGTCCATTCGTGTGGGCTGTCCCCTGTCCAGCCGGGTAGGAAACTCCCGGTCGCCCGATTCCTACAAATATCCAACGGGGTTGACCTTACAGTATCCGTGACAGAGCGCAGTGAAAGGTTATCTACATGAAGAAAATCGTACAGGGTGTGATGGTTATGGCGCTGCTGCTGGTCGTGGGGCTGGCGGCACTGGCACAGGAAGCCACGCCGGAAACGGCGGTTGAAGCGGTAATCATGTCCGGCGGCCAGGCCGATCTGGTGGATGTCTCCGGTAATACTATCGGCCAGATGATTCTGGTGGATGCGGGCAGCGGCAAGACCGTTGTGCAGGTGCAGCTTGCCGGCCTGCGCGCAGGGTGGCATGGTTTTCATTTGCACGAAACCGGCACCTGTGACGCGGCGGGCGCTGAACCGTTTGCCTCGGCAGGCGGCCACTGGACACTGGCCGGTGAAGCGCATCCCCATCACACCGGCGATATGCCGCCGCTGCTGGTGGGCGCGGACGGTACAGCCCGGCTGGCCTTTGAAACAGACCGCTTCACGATTGCTGACCTGTTTGATGCGG
The DNA here is from genome assembly GCA_029975765.1 of Aggregatilineales bacterium. GTDB lineage: Bacteria > Chloroflexota > Anaerolineae > Aggregatilineales > Phototrophicaceae > CFX2. The sequence goes on along the minus strand of JARKOK010000451.1, from coordinate 1,302 downwards.
ACGGCACGGCGGTTATCATTCACAGCGGCGCGGATAACTTTGCCAACATCCCGGAACGGTATGGCGCGCCGGATGACGAAACCCTGCGCGGCGGGGATTCCGGCACGCGCCTGGCCTGCGGCGTGATCGTCGAGGCCGCCCCCTTGCAGTAGCGTCCGTTTACTGGCTGGCAGGGGAAGGTCTCAGACCCGCCCCTGCCGCCTTTCCTTTTTGCCGGCGCTGCTTAACGCAGCCCTGTTGTGATCAGTCCCAGCGCCGACCACCACGCGCTCAGCCCGTACACAACCAGAAACACCCCGCTGCCCACCGAAACCAGCCGCAGCAGACGCGGGCTGATGTAACGCCGTGCCCGGCTGAACACCAGCGCCACCAGCAGCACCCACGCCATCGCCCCGGCCAGCATCACCACCAGCGCCAGCAGCCCGACCCGTTCCAGCGGCGGCCACTGCGTGTTCCACGCGCTGAAGAAGTTGCCCGCAATCGCCATCCAGCCGACCACCACCAGCGGATTAAACAGCGTCATCAGCAGGCCGGAGCGAAAGTTCGGCCAGCCCGTTTCCAGCGCGGCGCGGCCCTGCGCCGCAGGCAGCGCCAGCCGGCTGCGGATCGCGTCCAGCCCCAGATAAATCAGCCAGCCGCCGCCGATCACCCACAGGCCGAGGCGGAAGGCGGGGCTGTCCGCCAGCACCGACGCGAGGCCGAAGTACACCAGCAGCGCGTAGACTGAATCGGCCAGCAGCGAGCCGACATTGAAAGTGAACGCGTGCCAGAAACCGCCGGCTATCGCTTTCTGCCCGGTCGAGATGACCACCGGGCCGGGCGGCATGGACACCACCAGTCCAACTATGAAAGCGGCAAAGATCATGCCGAGCATCGAAGAAACCTCCATCACACAATGATTGCCTCAGACAACAAAAAACCCGGCATTCATACACTCGAATACCGGGCCGGCCTATCCAGACGGATTGTAAATCGGACGTTACGCAGTCAAAACCAGTCGCCCGACGCCGACGCCGGGGACCGGATGCTGGTTATTTGTGTCAATGAGGACCAGTAACCGTTTCATGCTGGCGATGATAAAGAACCTGGCACCGGCTGTCAAGAGTCCAGTCCGGCCATTTCCCCGTATGAAACCCTGTGATAGACTTGGCGCGATGACAGGGCGGGGGAGACTATGCAGCTTGCCGTGAATTATTCGCCTCAGGCGGCGGAACTGCTCGACGCGGGCCGGATCCGGTTTGACCTGTATAAATGCCCGGACTGGCCGGATATGATCGAAACGGCGCGGGCGCAGCGCCCGGT
>JARKOK010000588.1 GCA_029975765.1 Aggregatilineales bacterium | reverse complement strand
ACGCCGCCTTTGCCGGTGTGTACGATAATCCGCATAGTGTCCTTCTCTTATCCCTTACAGTCGTCATTATACACGAACGCGGGGGGTATTCCCCGATACATTCATATACGTATAAGGTAGGGGCAGGGTGGCGGGCGGGTTTACAAATGCTGCAAAAACTGCGCCGGGTTGTTCAGAAAATCGCGGGTGAGGCGGACATGTTCGAGGTCGTCGTAGGCGACAGGGGCAATCGGAGCGGTGTCAAAGCTGAGGATGGTCGCGCCGGGAAAAGCCATCAGAATCGGTGAATGGGTGGCGATGACGAACTGCGCGTTGTGGTCGCTGACCATCGTTTTCAGCAGCGCGATCAGGCTCAGCTGGCGCAGCGGTGACAGCGGCGCTTCCGGTTCGTCCAGCAGGTACAGGCCATCCGGCACGAAACGCGCCTGAAAGAAGGTGAGAAAACTTTCGCCGTGTGAACGGGTATCCAGGTCGCCGCCATAGCGGGTGTCCAGGTCGTGCAGTTCGCGGCGGTAGGGCAGGCTGGCGAGGTCACGCGCGTACTGCGACCGGCTTTGATAGTCCGTGTCCACGTCGCGCAGGTCGCGTTCCAGTTCCTGGCGCATATGGGCCAGCCGCCGGACGTAGCCGAAATAATCTTCCGAGCGCAGAAAGAAACCCTTGCGCGTGCGTTTATGCCACGTCAGTTTCAGCCGGTGGGCGAGCGGCTTCACGCCCTTGAGCGACTCGTCGCCGGCCAGATCGCTGCTGCCGGCGACAATCGAACCGGCGGCCAGCGCCAGCGCCTCCAGAAACGATGACTTACCCGACCCGTTTTCGCCAACCAGAAAGGTGACCGGCGTGGTCAGTTCGAGCGCGGTCAGCGACCGGATGGCGGGGATGTGAAACGGGAATACATCAGCCGGTTCCGGCAGGGCGTTAAGCTGGATGGATGTCAGATGAATCATGGGATGGCCTCAACCGTGCAGCGCGGTGATTGTACCCGCTCTGGCAGTGGACGGCGATCATTTACCCGGTTTGGGTGGATGACTCCGCCGGGCGGCTGCCATCAATGGCGATGGCTGAGAGGTAGTCCCACACGGTGATCCACGCCTGTTCAACTTCTGGCGTGTAGTCGCGCTCTAAGCCTGACTGCAATGACCAGAGGAGCGCGCGGCCCATGACCGGGTAATGTTCCGGCTGCACGCCATAACCGGCGTGATTCTCGCCCAGCAGTTTAATCTGCGGTGTCAGGCTGTCCAGATCATGCAGCGCGTTAACAGCAAACAGGATCATGGTGATGAGCTTGCGCCCCTGCACCTGCATGTCGCCTTTAAACATAGGGACGAGGCTCGCGTCCATCTCAAACAGTCGCGCGTAAAACAACCGCGCGGCCACGTCAATGTTGACGATGAATTTCTCGAACGAGGTCTGCACCAGCCATATCTGCCGTTCGGTTAAAGTCATAGACACCCCAGTAGCAGTGCAAATTGTCACTTTCCAGTCCACCAGCGGCGACCGGAAACAGCCAGTCCGGTTTATATTACAGCACTAACGGATTTATAACAAATCAGTCTGTGCCTGCCGGATTCACAGGAACAGCTTCAGTTTCTCGAAATCCTGGCGCAGGATGGCCTTCTGGCTGGCGCTGTACAGCACAACGGCAGGGTGGTACAGCGGCACGACATGAATTTCGCCGTAAGGCAGACGGGTTTTAATCAGCTTGCCGTGCAGTTGACCGATCTTGCCACGTTTTTCCGGCAGATCGAGTTTCCTGAGGATGTACGTCATGGCAAAGCCGCCCAGCGTGGCGATGACCGCCGGCTGGATGATGTCAATGATGCGGTCAACAAATGGCGCGTAGAAGGCCAGTTCTTCCGGCAGCGGGTCGCGTTTGCCGGGGAAGTCCAGCAGAACGTTGGTCACGAACACATCTTCGCGTTTGAGGCCGATAGCAGCGAGCATCTCATCCAGCACCTGACCGGACGGGCCGATGAACGGACGACCGGCGGCGGCTTCGTTTTTGCCGGGGGCTTCGCCGATAAAGACAATGTTGGCATCCGGGCTGCCGTCGCCAATAACCGGGAAGTGCCGGTTCTCGACGCGAAAGCTGTACAGCGGCGAAGTGGTGGCATTAACGAGATCATCCCGCACGACTTTCAGCGCGTCGGCCTTGCGGCGCAGCGTGTCAGAGTCGGCGCGGCGTTTAAACGAGGGATTCGCCGGGACGGCGCTTTTGATGGCGGCTGCCAGTTTTTCCACGTCATAGCTGAACCGCTGGTGGCTGAGTTCAACCGCGTTGCGGCGGCAGAGCGGGTGCAGGTCGTCGGGCAGGTCGTGAGGGGATGGCATTCGCGCCCGCCCGACCAGCACCGGAATCACCAGCTTGTTATGCTTGAGCGCGCTGGCGATTTCAATGCGCACGAAATCGTTCCACTGGTGCAGCCGCCGTTCGCCGGCGTCGTCGGTGCAGGTCAGCCAGGCCGGGCCGATGACGGCGATCAGCACATCGCAGCCGGCAACGGCTTCCTCCAACACCTGCACAAAGTCCGCGCCTGGTGGGATGTCGTCCACATCCATGAACAGGTGATCGCGCTGGAAGTGCTGCGCCAGATGATCGTACAGGCGGCCTACGTAACCTTCGCTGTCCTGGCGGCGGTAGTTAATGAAGATGCGGCTCATGGTTTCACCGATCCATTACACAATGAGATTTTGGTAGCGCGAGTTTTGAAACTCACCCCTACAGCCGGAAACACCGTTTTTATTGTAAGGCCAATGCTTACGTACTGACGATAAGAATCAGCCGTTCGCGTCGGCAGGCGCGCCAAAACAGTCACCCGCCAGCGCCGCGCCAAAACAGGCGCGGTTGCGTTCGGCGGTCATTTCGATCACCTGCCGGTCGGGGAACCGCGCAAGAATCTGCTCGCGGAGTCCCGGCGCGCGGGTGTCCCACGCGGCGACGATGTCACTGTCCAGGTATGGGCTGGTGCCTGCCATCAGGCTGCCGTAAGCCCGCCAGCGCACATCCGTACCGCCAATCAGCACCAGCACCGGGCGATCATCTTCGCGCCGGGCTTCGACGGCTTCGATCAGTTCCGGGCTGACCCAGTTAAAGCGGTACAGCGGTGTGATGCGCGGCGTGCTGTAGGCATACAGCGTGACCAGCAGCAGCGCCGCGAACGCCGCATAGACCGGCCAGCGCCGCCAGCGCCGCGCCAGCCAGGCTACCGGCGCGCCGGTGAGAATCGCCAGCCCGCCTAACCCTTCAAAATAATAGCGAGTGCTGTACAACTGCGAGCCAATCCAGTAGGCGATATGCAGCCCGATCAGACTCATCGGTACGGCCAGCAGCAGCCATGTCCAGGCGGCGCGGCGGTCGGGCTGGCCGATCAGCAGGAAGGCAAAGGGCAGCAGCATCCATACGATACCCGCGCCCATCCAGGCATAGGCCAGTGCCGGGTTGCGCAGGGCGTCCACCGGCAGATTGGCTGTCGCTATGAACAGCCCCGCGCCGGCGGCCAGCCACACCGCCCACCATGTCCAGCGCCGCCGCAGTCCCAGGATCAGGCCGAACGGCAGCAGTATCCAGCTCAGGCCGAACACCGGCCAGTACACGGCGCTCGTTCGCAGGCGCAGCGATTCTTCGGGCATCCCGCCTAACTGCCAGCCAAATAAATCCGCCGCCGCCAGCGACAAATCCCAGCGGGTCTGACGGATGCCTTTTTCGAGCGTGTGGATATTCCGTCCATGCCCTTCGCCAAAACCCACGTTGTCGTAAGGCCAGACCAGTTCGTACAGGTTTTGTGTCGGGTCGCCAGTGGCGGCGTACTGGTACAGCGGTACGATCAGGCTGACCAGCGCCGCCGCCAGCGCCAGCGCCAGCAGGGGGAGAAGAACTTCACTCCAACCCCTCTCCACTCTGTGGAGAGGGGCTTCAGAGGTCGCCACCCGAATGCGCCCACTTTCATCTGAATGAGTTTCCTTTGCCCTCACCCCAACTGCCTTGCCCTCAAAGAGATGATCTGCCCGGACGGGGTTTTCCCCCTCTCCAATAAAGGGAGAGGGGGGCAGGGGGTGAGGTCTGAACGCCCGTATCAGCCGCACGCCGCTGTAGGCGATAAACGGCGCGGCGACCGCCACCCCCGCCAGGGGACGGTTGATGACCAGCAGCCCCAGCGCGAAACCGGCCAGCAGCCCCCAGCGCAGCGCGTACCGGCGGCTGCGCTCCATGCGCCAGTAAAAGTACATAAACAACATGGCGGAGAACAGCGCCGCCGTATGTCCCATCAGAGTGCCGTTGAGCAGCAGGGCGATGGGCGAAAAGGCCGTGAGTCCGGCGGCAAAAACGCCGGTGTCCGGGTTAAAAATCTCGCGCCCCAGGCGATAGACCAGCGCGACCGTCAGCGCCGACAGAAAAGCATTTACAACCCAGGGCTGACCGGCAGCCTCGCCCCCGGCCAGCAGCAGCGGCCAGCCCAGCGGGTACTTGCCGAAGCGTTGGCCGTTGTGGTCAATGACAAACGGCTGCCAGAACGGGCGCGCCGGCGTGGGGGACTCGATGACCAGATCGCCGCGCGCCAGCGTGCGCGCCTGAAACAGGTAGGCCAGTTCGTCTTCCAGATGCGGCAGGCGTTCGTAAACGGTGCGGCTGATAAGCGCCGTCAGAAAGAAGCTGGTGAAGGCCAGCAGCAGGGCGAACAGGTGATGATAGGCAAGAGTACGTTTCATGTACGGGTATCACATTCCTGCTGAAACGCTGTTAAACAGCCGGTTCACGGTGGAGGATTATAACCGCGCTTATGCTGGTTGACAGCGCAGAATCGTGATCGGCGATTACAATAGAGGGCAGGTAGACGGATATACAAACAGTGTGGCGGACAACTGGTTTAATGACCAGCTGTACGTGGCGCGGTGGACAGCTTCACGATTGCCGCGCCGTAAAGCCCACGCTTGTCACAAGCCCTATCCGGCGTTTATAATACAACTTTGCTTTCCGAAAGACACAAGGCGCAGCGCCCGGCGAGGCGGTTGCCGATTTTGAGGGTTAAAACTCCATGAAAGTTATCCTGCTTGCAGATGTGTACAAACAAGGTGTGGCCGG
>JARKOK010000440.1 GCA_029975765.1 Aggregatilineales bacterium | reverse complement strand
TTACAAACGGACGCTGGCAGAACGCGCGGCGATGGTCGGCCAATGGGCGAACCTGACGCCGGAAGAACAGGCGGCGCTGCTGGGCGTCGGCGGCCTGAGCGCGGCGCAGGCTGACCACATGATCGAGAATGCCATCGGCGTATATGCGCTGCCGCTGGGCGTTGCCACCAATTTTTTGATCAATGGCAAGGATTACCTCGTTCCGATGGTCGTTGAAGAGCCGTCGGTGGTAGCGGGGTTGAGCAACGCGGCGCGGTTGTTTCGCGACGGCGGCGGCTTCACCACGTCCAGCGACGAGCCGGTGATGATCGGGCAGATTCAGGTGCTTGATCTGGCCGACGTGTACGTAGCCGCCGGCGCGGTCATGGCGCAGCGCCAGCAGTTGATGGCCGAAGCCAACCAGGTCAGCAGCAGCATCGTCGAATACGGCGGCGGCGCGCGGGACTTACAGGTGCGTCCCATCGTGGATACGCCGGTTGGCCCGATGCTGATTGTTCACCTGCTGATGGATACCCGCGACGCAATGGGCGCGAATACGATCAACACCGCGCTGGAACACATCGCGCCGTTCATCGAACAGGCCACCGGCGGGCGTGTCAATCTCCGCATCCTGAGCAATCTGGCCGATCACCGTAAAGTCCGCGCCGAAGGGTTGATCCCCAAAAAAGAACTGGCGACCGATAAACTGAGCGGCGAGGATGCCGTCCAGGCCATTGTCGAAGCCGGCGTGTTTGCCGAAGTTGACCCCTACCGCGCCGCCACCCACAACAAGGGCATCATGAACGGGATTGACGCGGTGGTGATCGCCACCGGCAACGACTGGCGCGCCATCGAAGCCGGGGCACACGCCTTCGCCGCGCGCGGCGGGCGTTATACCAGCCTGTCGCAGTGGTGGCAGGATGATGATGGCAACCTGCGCGGCTATATTGAACTGCCGATGGCGGTCGGCACGGTCGGCGGCGCGACCCGCGTGCATCCGGCGGCGGGCGCGGCGCTTAAGCTGCTCGGCGTGGCATCGGCGCGGGAACTGGCGGAGGTCTGCGCGGCGGTCGGCCTGGCGCAAAATCTGGCGGCCATGCGCGCGCTGGCGACGGAAGGCATCCAGCGCGGCCACATGCGCCTACACGCGCGCCAGATCGCGGTCGCGGCGGGTGCATCCGGCGACCTGATCAACCGCGTCGTGCAGGCCATGATTACCGAGAACAACATCCGGCTGGAACGCGCGCGCGAGATCGTGCAGGAATTGAGCAGGTAACTTATCCCCGATTTTATGACAGCAGGAACAGGCGCAGGGGTGGGTTTCGAAACTCGCCCCCCACAGAACACAATCAATCTGAGGACAACCACATGGCATTAAACGGAATCAACCCCCTCAACCAGAATTACATGATGCACCCGGACCGGCAGGTGGGCATCGTCGGCTACGGCGCATACGTGCCGCGTTACCGGCTGGCCGGCGCGGAAATCGCCCGTGTGTGGACCAACGGACTGGGCGGCAGCCCGGTCAAGGAAAAAGCCGTCGCCGGGCTGGATGAGGATGTGACTACCATGTCCATCGAAGCCGCGCGCAACGCGCTGGCCCGCGCCCGCATTGACCCGCTGCTGATTCGCGCCGTGTGGGTCGGCAGCGAAAGCCACCCTTACGCCGTCAAACCCACCAGTACGATTGTGGCGGAGAGCATCGGCACGTCGCCGAACATCACCGCCGCTGACTGGGAATTTGCCTGCAAGGCCGGGACGGAAGCGGTACAGGCTTCAATCGGTATGATCGGCAGCGGCATGGTCGGTTACACGCTGGCGATTGGCATGGACACGGCGCAGGGCCGCCCTGGCGACGCGCTGGAATACACGGCAGCGTCCGGCGGCGCGGCCTATATCCTCGGCCCGGCGGATGAAGCCTGCGCGGTCTACCAGGGCAGCTACAGCTTTGTGACCGATACACCCGACTTCTGGCGGCGTCCGGGACAGGAATACCCCAGTCACGGCGACCGCTTCACCGGCGAACCGGCCTACTTCCACCATACCCTGTCGGCGGCGCAAATGCTGCTGGAACAGATGAGTACGACGGCGGCGGATTACACCTTCGCCGTATTCCACCAGCCAAATGTTAAGTTCCCGTCACGCGCGGCGGAAATGCTCGGCTTTAAGCCGGAGCAGATCAAAACCGGCCTGCTGTGTAACGAAGTGGGCAATGTGTATTCGGGTTCGTCCATGCTTGGCCTGACCGCTATCCTGGACATCGCGCAGCCCGGCGACCGTATTCTGATGGTCAGCTACGGCAGCGGCGCGGGATCGGATGCGTTTGACATCCGCGTGACGGAGCGCATCACGGAGATTCAGAAACTGGCGCCGACCACGCGCGATTACATCAACCGCCGCACACCGGTGGATTATGCCACCTACGCCCGCTATCGTGGCAAATTGAAGGATTAACGAACATTTGTAGGGGCGAACCGGCGGTTCGCCCCTACCCCATCCCTCACCACAAAAGGACAAACCCAACCATGCGAGATGTAGCCATCATTGGTATTGGACAAACACCGGTCGGCGAACACTGGGACAGCAGCCTGCGCCAGCTGGCCGCCGAAGCGGTGAACGCGGCATTACAGGACTCCGGCCTGAAAGCGGTCGAGGCGCTGTACGTTGGCAACGCCTTCGGCGCGGCCTTCAGCGAACAGACACACCTGGGCGCGCTGGTCGCCGATTACGCCGGGCTGAACGGCATCGAGGCCTTCAGCGTCGAAGCGGCGGACGCTTCCGGCGGCGCTGCGTTACGCACCGGCTATCTGGCGGTCGCTTCCGGCGCGGTCGAAACAGCTCTGGTGCTGGGAGTCGAGAAGGCGACCGATACGGTCGGCGATGCGCGCACCCGCGCGCGCAACGTCAGCCTGGACGCCGACTTTGAAGCCATGCACGGCGCGACTCAGACGGCGCTGGCCGCGCTGCTGATGCGGCGTTACATGCACGCCTACGGGCTGGAACTGAGCGCGTTTGAAGGCTTCAGCATGAACGCCCATGCAAACGGGTCGCGCAATCCAAACGCGATGTTCCGCAATATACTCAAACCCGGCGGTTTCGCCCGCGCGCCAATGATTGCCGATCCGATCAATCTGTTTGACAGCGCGCCCGACGGCGACGGCGCGGCGGCAATCATCCTGACCAGCGTTGAGCGTGCCGCCGACCTCGTACCCCAGCCGGTACGCATCACCGGCAGCGCCGCCGCGACGGATACGCTGGCACTGCATGACCGCGCCGATCTGCTCTACCTGAATGCCGCGAACCGGTCGGCTTATAAGGCTTACGCACAGGCCGGCATCCAGCCGGGTGACGTGAGTCTGTTTGAACTGCATGATGAATATACCGTCATCGCGGCGCTGTCACTGGAAGCAGCCGGTTTTGCCGAACGCGGCCAGGGCTGGAAACTGGCGCAGGATGGCAGGCTGGGATTAACCGGATCGCTGCCCGTCAGCACGTTTGGCGGGCTGAAAGCGCGAGGCAACCCGGTCGGCGCCACTGGCGTGTACCAGGCAGTGGAAGCCTGCCTGCAACTGCGCGATCAGGCTGGCGATAACCAGGTGTCAAACGCGCGGGTCGCCCTCATCCAGAATCTCGGCGGGCTGGGCGGCACGGCGATCACCCATATTCTGCAAGTTTAACCAGCAGTAAGAGAAGCATAAGGAAACGTTGAGAGGAATGCCGCAAATCGCGGTATTTGAGAGCCAATGATAGCTATCAGGTCGCCTCTGATAGGTTTTGATAGCTCACTTCCAGTAGCATAGCGAACAGTCTCGTGCAAAAATGCACAATCTTAACGCAAGATGAGGAGTACTCATAAAATGCAAATCTCACGGCACTGGCGCTTGAACCCACAGCGGTATCGCCTTCAGGGTGTACGGTACGAAAATGGCACAGTCAGCCTTCAGGCACGTCCGCAGCCTGCCGAGACCGATGTCCGCGACACCCGCGAAGCGATGGCCGTCAAAACCAAAGTCGCCTTGATGACCGGGCGGTAGGCGCTGGTCTATGAGCGAAGCACCGAAGCAGGTTGAAATTCAGCGCGAACAGTTCACCTTCGCCGGCAAGGGTGAGGTGTACAGTTTTACGACCTTACAGCAGGCACCGGAAGGTTTTGAAGATCAGGCGCCGTATGTACTGGCGCTGGTTAAACTGGATGAAGGCCCGATGGTCACGGCCCAGCTTACGGATCTCGACGGCCCGGTAGCGATTGGCGACCGGGTGGAGATGGTCACTCGTAAGCTGACAACCGAAGGCAGCCGGGGGGTCATCGTCTACGGTTATAAATTCCGCCAGATTTTACCGCGTTCGTGAGCCGCCTTCAGGGGGCGGCTCACCTCCCCTATCCCCTACAGTCATAAAACTCACCGGATAACCGCTGGCCGCCAGATGGACGACCGGCTGTTTGCATTGGTCACCGGCGCGCTATTTTCTCCGTGCCAAAATTTTAGTTTTAGAAATCGGAACTTTTTAACGCGGGCAGCCGTTTATATTGTTTGGTTAAAACCTTAAATTGTTGTTATACTCCTACCAGCCTCAACCGAGGCCAGTTTAACCCATTTCACTGTTATGTAGGGAGAAGGTAGGAATGAGTAAAGTTATTGGTTTACTGTTGGTGGCGCTGCTTGGTATATCTGTCACCCTCGCGCAGGACGCTCCCAGGCAGTCCATCGGCCCAGGTGAAGGCGCGGTAGACATCGTGGCCTGGCCGGGCTACATCGAACGTGGTGACACCGACCCGGCCTTTGACTGGGTGACCAGCTTTGAGCAGGAAACCGGCTGCAAGGTCAATGTCAAAACTGCCGCGACCTCGGATGAGATGGTGGCGCTGATGAATGAAGGCACATTTGACCTCGTGACGGCTTCCGGTGATGCCAGCCTGCGCCTGATTTACGGTGGCCGCGTCCAGCCGATTAACCTCGATCTGATCCCAAGCTGGAACACGGTTGACGAACGCCTGCAAAACGCCCCCTGGCATACGGTAGATACGAACGGTGATGGTGTAGCTGAACACTATGGCACGCCGTACCAGTGGGGGCCAAACGTGCTGATGTATAACACCGACGTTTTCCCGGAAGCCCCGACCAGTTGGAGCGTGGTGTTTGAAGAACAGACTCTGGCCGACGGCAAATCCAACAAAGGCCGCGTGCAGGCTTATGACGGCCCGATTCACATTGCTGACGCCGCCCAGTACCTGATGCATCATCAGCCGGAACTGGGCATCACCGATCCCTACGCGCTCGACCGTGACCAGTTCAACGCCGCGCTTGATCTGCTGCGCCAGCAGCGTGAGCTGGTGGCCCGTTACTGGCACGATGCCTTTGTCCAGATTGATGACTTCACCAATGAGGGGATCGTGGCCTCCGGCTCCTGGCCGTTCCAGGTTAATCTGTTAAAAGCCGCCGGCCAGCCCATTGCCAGCGTTGTGCCGGAAGAAGGCGCAACCGGCTGGGCGGATACAACCATGATGCACGTCAACGCGCCGCACCCCAACTGTGCCTATCTGTGGCTGGAACACTCGCTCAGCCCGCAGGTGCAGGGCGACCTGGCAGCGTGGTTTGGCTCGGTGCCAGCCGTCCCGGCGGCCTGCGAGGGCAACGAACTGCTGGGTGATGCAGGCTGCGCCACCAACGGCTTTGACGATTTCGACAAGATTCACTTCTGGAAGACGCCGGTAGCGAACTGCGGCGATGATCGTGGGGAAGTCTGCGTGCCGTATTACGAGTGGGTAACGAGTTACATCGCCGTCATCGGCGGGCGTTAAATCGAATTTCGTAGGGGCGCACAGCCCTGCGCCCCTACCCCCTTCTGCGAGGAATCAGATGGACTACAAACTGTGGATTGATGGTCAATGGGCGGACAGCCAGGGTGGCAGCCGCATGGCGATTGAAAACCCGGCTACCGGACAGATCATTGCTGAAGTGGTGGACGCCAGCCACGCCGATGTGGCTGCCGCCGTCCAGGCCGCGCACCGCGCCTTTTATGACGGTCGCTGGTCGCGTTTAACACCCGCCGAACGGTCGCTGGCAATCTGGCGGCTGGCCGATCTGCTGGAACAGCGCGCCGAAGAATTCGCGCGGCTGGAATCGGATAATACCGGCAAACCATACCAGGCGGTCAGCCTGGGCGCGGATTTGCCGTTCTGCGTGGACAACCTGCGTTTCTTTGCTGCCGCCGCCCGCGATACACATGGTCATAATGCCGGCGAATACCTGAAAGGTTTCACCTCGATTTATCGGAAAGAGCCGGTCGGGGTAGTCGGGCAGATCACCCCCTGGAATTACCCGCTGATGATGGCGATCTGGAAAATTGGCCCGGCGCTGGCAGCGGGCTGCACTATCGTGCTCAAACCCGCGCCCACCACCCCGCTCACCACCCTGCTGCTGGCGGAACTGATCGCTGAAGCCGGTATCCCCGACGGCGTGGTAAACGTTGTAACCGGCGGCAATGATACGGGGCAGGCGCTTGTCGAACAGCCTGACGTGCGCATGATCAGCCTCACCGGCTCGACCGGCACCGGCAAAAAGATCATGAAAACGGCGGCGGACACACTCAAGCGGGTGCATCTGGAACTGGGTGGCAAAGCGCCGTTCATCGTGTTTGACGATGCGGACATCGAAAATATCGCGGCGGTTGCCACGCTCACCGGCACGTTTAACACCGGCCAGGACTGCACCGCCTCGACGCGGGTGTATGTCGAAAAGAGCCGTTATAACGACGCGACAGAAGCGATTGTCGAAGCGATGCGGCATGTCAAAATCGGCCTGCCCTATGATGACGGCGCACAGATGGGGCCGCTGATTTCACGCGGGCAGCGTGAACGGGTGCAGGGATTTGTCGAGCGGGCTAAAGCGGCAGGCGCGCAAATCCTGACCGGCGGCGGCATCCCGGCTGGTTATGCCGGGGGTTACTACTTTGAGCCGACCGTGATTGTGAACGCCGACCAGCGCGCGGAGATCATCCAGAATGAGGTGTTCGGCCCGGTGCTGACGATCAACACTTTCGACAGCGAGGCCGACGCGGTGCGCCTGGGCAACGACGTGCAGTACGGGCTGGCGGCATCGGTGTGGACGCGGGATATTGGCCGCGCCATGCGGGTAGCCGCGCAGTTGGAATTTGGCACGGTCTGGATTAACGATCACATCCCATTAGCGTCAGAAGCGCCGCACGGCGGCTTCAAGCAGTCCGGCTTTGGCAAAGACCTGTCTGCTGAAGCAGTGGCGGATTACACAATCACCAAACATGTGATGGTGAAAAACGCATGACCAGCGCAGAGAAATCCAACGTCGCCGTCCGGCTGTTCAACCTGTGCCGGTTCTTTGGCGATGTGAAAGCGGTTGACAATATCAACCTGGAGATTTACGACGGTGAATTCTTTTCCTTGCTCGGCCCTTCGGGGTCGGGCAAGACCACCTGTTTACGGCTGATCGCCGGTTTCGAGCAGCCCACGTCCGGCAGCATCCAGCTTTACGGGCAGGAAATGGCGAACATGCCGCCCTATGAACGCGACGTAAACACCGTATTTCAGGATTACGCGCTGTTCCCCCACATGACCATCGCCCAGAACGTCGCTTACGGACTGATGGTGAAAAAAGTGCCGAAGGCCGAACGGGAACAGCGCGTGCGTGACATGCTGGAAATGGTGCAGCTTCCCGGCATCGAACAGCGAAAACCGTCTCAGCTTTCTGGCGGGCAGCGCCAACGGGTCGCCCTCGCGCGCGCGCTCATCAACCATCCGCGCGTGCTGCTGCTGGACGAGCCGCTGGGCGCGCTTGACCTGAAACTGCGCCAGCAGATGCAGATCGAACTGAAGGCGATTCAGGAACGGGTGGGTATCACCTTCATTTTCGTCACGCATGACCAGGAAGAAGCCCTGACGATGAGCGACCGGCTGGCGGTCTTTAATCACGGCCAGATCGAACAGGTGGGCACGCCGGCTGATCTGTACGAACGCCCGGCCACCAGTTTCGTTGCCAGCTTCGTCGGCACCACCAATCTCATCAGCGGCGAACCCGCGCGCAAAATCACCGGCTCGGCAGACATCATCTCGATCCGTCCGGAAAAAATCCGTATCTGCCCGCCAGATACACCCACGACGGACGACGCTTATGGCGTCACCGGCACCGTGCGTGACGCGATTTATCTGGGGATGCACACGCGTTATCTGGTGACCACCGACGCCGGTTGTGATGTGATCGTTGTGCAGCAGAATCTGGAATCCTCGTCGGCGGATATTCATGCTGTGCGCGGCAGCCGGGTGAAACTGCTGTGGCAGAAAGCCAGCAGCCAGCATCTGAAGGAGACGGACTGACATGGCCGCCCCTTCGCTTTCGCTGACACCCCCGGCATCCAGCCCGCCGCCCTCGCCGCTGCGGCGACTTTCGACCTTTTTCTACCGCCACCCGAACCTGAGCCTGAGCCTTACCCTGCTGCTGCCGCTGCTGTGGCTGGTGGTGTTTTACATCGGGTCGCTGTCGTCGCTGCTGGTCAACAGTTTCTTCCGGCTGGACGGTTTTACCGGCCTGATTGTGCGGCAGTTCTCGCTGCGGACTTACCAGGAACTCGCCTCGCCTTCCAATCTGGACATCTTCACCCGGACGGCGCTTATGGCTGCCGCTGTTACCGTGACCGCCGCGCTGCTGGCGTTTCCACTGGCTTATTACATGGCGCGCTACGCCAACTACCGCGTCAAAGGGCTGCTGTATCTGGGGGTGCTGCTGCCCCTGTGGTCAAGCTACCTGGTGCGTGTCTATACGTGGAAAATCATCCTCGCGCAGGAAGGTATCATCACCTGGTTCGCTAACCTGCTGGGGCTGACCGGGGTGCTGGAGGCCGTGCTGGCGCTTCCCGGCATCGGCGGGCCGTCGCTGTCGTTTTCATTCCTCGGCATGTTTCTGGTGTTTGTTTACATCTGGCTGCCCTACATGATTCTGCCGATCAGCGCGGCGCTGGAACGTGTACCCAAATCCGTGCTGGAAGCCTCGGCTGATCTGGGCGCGCGTCCCGGTTATACCTTCCGCCGCGTAATCCTCCCGCTGGCGTTCCCCGGCGTGGTGGCCGGTTCGATTTTCACGTTCTCCCTGACGCTGGGCGACTACATCATCCCCAGCGTGATCGGGAATTCCAGCTTTTTCATCGGGCAGGCGGTCTATGCCCAGCAGGGGACGGCGGGCAACATTCCACTGGCCGCCGCCATGACGGTCATACCCATCGTAATTATGGTGGCTTATCTGCTGGCTGCCAGGAGGTTAGGCGCTTTTGAAGCCCTCTAATTCAGGCGGTCGCGCCTCACCCGGTCTGAAAATTGCCGTCGGGCTGGTGCTGCTGTTCCTGCACTTCCCACTGCTGATTATCGTGCTGTATGCCTTCACCACCGAAGAAGCATCGTTCCGGTTCCCCCCGCCGGGGCTGACAACTCAGTGGGTCGGCACGCTGTTCAACCGTGCCGATTTCTGGAACGCGCTTGGCCTGTCGCTCAGTGTTGCGGCGGTCGCCACGCTTTTAGCCCTGCTGCTGGGTACGCTGCTGGCCGGCGCGATTTATCGCGGGAAGTTCTTCGGACGGGATGCGCTGACGCTGCTGGTCGTGCTGCCGATTGCGCTGCCGGGCATCGTCACCGGCATTTCGCTGCGGTCAGCCATCAGCCTGGCCAGTCTTGACTTCTCGTTCTGGACCATTGTCATCGGCCACACCACCTTCTGCATCGTCACCGTGTACAACAACGTCATCGCGCGGCTGCGGCGTACCGCGCACTCCCAGATCGAAGCCTCGATGGATTTAGGCGCCTCAACCTTCCAGACATTTCGTTATGTGGTGCTGCCCAACATCGCTACGGCGCTGCTGGCCGGCGGGATGCTGGCGTTCGCGCTGTCATTCGATGAAGTGATCGTGACGACCTTCACGGCGGGACAGCAGCAAACGCTGCCCATCTGGATATTCAGCCAGCTCCAGCGCCCGCGTGACCGGCCTGTGACCAATGTCGCCGCACTGTTTGTCATCGCTGCGACGTTCATTCCGATTCTGATCGCCTACCGTTTCACGCGGGAAACGAGCGATTGACGCCGAGGGGCACGAGATGTCGTGCCCCTACGGTCGTTCGACCACAAACGTATCCGGCGCGCTCCACGCACCCCACCCGCCGCGCGCGGTCTGTGCCCGCACGCGCCAGTAATACGTCCCATCCAGCAGGACGTGGGTCTGCGTTTGCAGCACACCCCCCGGCAGCCATGCCTCGAACGCGACCGTACCGGCAAAGGTTGGCCCCGCGCTGACCTGCACCTGATACTGTACTGCCCAGGTTACGGCACTCCAGGTCAGAGTTACATTGGGGTTCGTATAAAGGACACGTCCCGGCACGCTGTTAGTCGGCGAACAGGCGCGGGGAGTGCCATATACCCAGCCGATTTTCTCGCTTTCGCTGAACCCGTTATAGGCGGATACCATGTAAAATTTACCCCAGCCGCAGCCGGGAAACGTTTCGCTGTAGGTTGTCTGATTCGCGGGTACGGATGTGTAGTAGCGGAAATCGCAGCCGGTCGCGTCACACTGCCAGGTGTAAATCCTGAAACCATCTTCATTGAACGCATGATCCTGCCAGCCAATCGTCACGCTGGTTGCGGTCTGAGTCAGAACTTCCAGATCACTTGGCGGATTAGGATACGGCTGGGGCGTCGAGCCGTTGGTCACCTGCACAGTGTAACCGGTGGCCGCCGCGCCGGTCACCTGAATCACGATATTGTTGGTGGCGTCGGTGTAAGTTTCACCCGGCAGCCACATCGCGCCAGCATCGTTGATGTCATCGTTGCCGTCCACCGCATCCACCACGCGCGAATGATTCGGCCAATCCATATCTACCTGATGAATGATGACGGCGTTGCCGGGTACATTCTGATCGTAACCCACCTGCCGCCGCGCTTCGATGGTATACAGGCGGCGGTTGGAACCCCCAATGGGCACTTTCACCATCAGCATGTTACTCGTCTGCGGCAGGCGCAGTTGTTCCAGCGTCACGGTTTTGGTTTCACCCGGCAGCACGAACACCCGGCGGTTAGCCGGAATCCACCCGGCGAGATCAACATGATAGCTATTTGGCCCCACTGACAGGCAGCCGTAATTCGTAGCCGGATTGCTGTCATAAACCACACAGGTTCCTCCGGCGCTGCTGTCCACATCCCACCGCGAGTTATACACGGCAGGCTCGTCGGTAGGGAACTCCGGGTTGGCGGGGCCGCCCGAATGCGGAAACCCGAAGCCGTGCCCCATCTCATGCGCCATCACATCATGCACCTGCCCCCAGGGCGGAATCCATGTCGTGCGGTAGATTTTCTCCACCCCATCCAGCTTAATGCCAAAACCGCCGCCCCAGGCGCAGCAGTCCAGCAGCGCGTTAAACATCAGATTCACGCCAGCGAACTGGGGAAAGTATACGTAGCGATCAATGATCGTCATGCAGTCCCGCGCCAGCCGGTCGAGCCTGGCCCGGTAGGGACTGCTCGTATTCGGAATATAGTAGGAGCGTGGATAGGGCAGCGTATACCACTGCGACACGACTGTCGTTCCGGCCAGACTGATCGAATTATAGGATACCTGCTGCCAGTAACTATCCAGACTGGGGTACGCGCCGTTAAAAAAGGTGTTGTACCACGCGGGAGGATGCGGCACGGACGCCACATCCGGGAAACGGCACAGCGCGATCAGCCAGGGCTGGCCGCCGGTCACCGCTTGCAACGACTGCGCCGCCGCCGCGCCATCCAGCGGGCGAACGGCCTGCACCTCAAACGGCGCGGCTTCACCCATACCGGGAAGTTTCGAGCCGTTTATCTCAACATACTGCCCATTCAGAGCTTGCGCGATATTCAGATCAAGCCGCAGTTCGGTTACAAAGCTGCCCTGAGCGTCTACCAGATAGACTTTCTGCACACTGAAGGCATTCGGGCCAGGCGGCGAATCACCATACAGCAGCGTCAGCCAGCCGCTTAACGTCTGCTCCTGTAGGCTCTCGCCCGTTTGGGCCAGCACCCGCGAACCAGCTTCCCCGCCTGAAAAAATAAGCGCCCAGGACACCAGGGCGCTCATAATGAGTACGACACGAAACCTATTTTTGTACATCATAAAACCACTTACTCAATGACACCCTTTTTTAATTATAATAACAATTACTGTTTGAGTCAGCTATAGTCCGAAGAATTACGAAGAAATTCAGAGGGTGGGGGCGAACTGTTCAACCCCCACCCACTACGGTTATACCAGTGGGCTGCTCGCCAGCAGCGGCGCCAGCACCAGCGCCACAATCGCCAGCAGCTTGAGCAAAATGTTCAGTGACGGGCCAGCCGTGTCCTTGAATGGATCGCCGACTGTATCCCCTACCACCGCCGCTTTATGCGCGTCCGACCCTTTACCACCATGATTGCCCGCCTCGATATGTTTCTTGGCGTTGTCCCAGGCGCCGCCCGCGTTCGACATCATCACTGCCAGCATAAAGGCCGATACCAGCGCGCCGATCAACATGCCGATCAGCGTGTTCGTGCCGACGAACTGCCCGATGATGTTTCCGCGCCCGATGATAATCAGCACCGCCACCAGCACCGGCGTGAACACAGCGATCACGCCCGGCAGAATCATCTGCCGGATGGCGCTGTCCGTGCTGATGCCAACACAGCGTTCATAATCCGGTTCGGCGCTGCCGTCCATGATGCCTTTGATCTCGCTGAACTGGCGGCGGACTTCTTTCACAATCTCCTGCGCCGCGCGCCCGACGGCCAGCATCGCCAGGGCGCTGAACAGATACGGCAGCACCGCGCCCAGAAACAGGCCGGTGATGAACCGCGCGTCCAGCACATCAATCATCAGGATATTCAGGCCGTCACCGGTCGAGCCTTGCAGCGCCGTGATGAAAGCTGCGTTCAGGGACAGCGCCGTCATGGCCGCGCTGCCAATGGCAAAGCCTTTACCGGTGGCCGCCGTCGTGGTGCCCAGGCTGTCCAGCGCGTCAGTCCGCTGGCGGACGGTTTTATCGAGATGTGCCATCTCCGCGATACCGCCGGCGTTGTCTGCCACCGGCCCGTAGGCGTCGGTCGCCAGGGTGATGCCCAGCGTCGCCAGCATCCCGACC
>JARKOK010000425.1 GCA_029975765.1 Aggregatilineales bacterium | reverse complement strand
ATCCTGACGGATATTGGTGAAGCGGCAGGTATTCCGTATAAGATTTCGTTCGAGATGCTGCGCTGGACGTGCGCCGTGCGCGACACCCGCGCCGGACAGACCGAAGACGCGATCCGTGAGAAACTCGGCCTCAGCCCCATTAGCTGGATTGAGACACACAGCAAGATCAAGAAGCTGGTCGAGCGCCAGTTGATGGATGAAGGCGCAGGGGTTTAAGAGAAAAGCGTAACGCAAAGGCGACAGGAGACAAGGGCGTAAAGAATCATTTCAAATAATCCTCTGCGTCTTTGCTCCTTTGCGTTCTTTGCGTTGAGTCTTTTAATATACCCGCAGCAGCAAACCCTTCAGGTACGCGCCTTCGGGGAAGGTGAGCGCGACGGGGTGATCTTCCGCCTGCGTCAGATGTTTGACGATCTGTGCCTGGCGGCCACTGTCGGCCAGCGCGCCAAACACGATTTTCTGGAACAGGTCGGCGTCAATCGCGCCGGAGCAGGAAAACGTCATCAGGTAGCCGCCGGGTTTCACCAGCTTGAAGCAGTTAAGGTTGAGGTCTTTATAGCCTCGCGCGGCGCGTTCGACCTGCCCGGCATTGTGGGCGAACTTGGGCGGGTCGCACACGATCACGTCATACAACGCGCCCTCGGCCACCTGATCGTGCAGGTAATCGAATACGTCCGCCTGGATGAATTCGGCATGATCGGATGCGAAACGATTCAGCACAAAGTTCGTTTCTGCTAATTCTAACGCCTCGCGCGAGGCGTCCACGTTCACCACATATTCCGCCCCGCCGCCGAGCGCGTACAGCCCGAAGCCGCCGGTATAGCTGAACAGATTGAGCGCCCGCACCTGTTCGTTCTGGGTATCACTGGCAGCGCGTTCCAGGCAGACATCTTTCAGGATGGCGCGGTTGGCGCGTTGGTCGAGATAATATCCGGTCTTATGCCCGTGTCGTACATCTACCTGAAATGAAAAATCATTCTCCGTGATTGTGATTCGTTCCGGGGGAGGCTGTCCTGCCAGCTCACCAACGGCAGCCTTCAATCCTTCTTTGCCGCGCACGTCTACGTCGCTGCGTTCGTAAACGCCGTTCGGCGCGATTATCTCCATTAACAAACCGGCAAGCAGGGTTTTACGCTGGTCAATACCCAATGTCAGCGCCTGAAGTACCAGCCAGTCGCCATAACGATCTACGATCAACCCCGGCAGCCAGTCGTTCTCGGCATTCACCATCCGGCAGGCTGTTTCCTGCGAGTACAAATGAACATAACGATCACGTCCCTTGATCGCACGGTGCAGGCGGCTGCGCCACCAATCGTCAGTGATCGGCTCGTCCTGCCACGTCAGAATCCGCACCTGAATCTGCGATCTGGGATTCCAGTAGCCGCGCGCCAGGAACGCGCCTTCATGATTAGTAACGGTCACGATGTCACCGGGCGTGGGGTCGCCGCGTACCGAGTCGATCGCGCCGGAGAAAATCCAGGGATGCTGCTGGATGATGGGCTTCTCGCGGCCTTTTTTGATGACGATAATGCCTTCAGACATGAGAATTCCTTTGAGGAAATTAACACAGAGGTTCAGAGACACAGAGAGATAGAAGGATTCCTCTGGGCCTCTGAGTCTCCGTGTCTCTGTGTTATGTTTTTCTAAAGTAACGGCGGCTGGTCGGGAGAAGGCGCTTTACTGCCGTCTTCGATCATCATCCGAAATGTCGTTTCATCAATGATTGGCACACCAAGCTGGCGCGCTTTGTCGGCCTTGCTGCCCGGCGAGTCGCCCATCAGTACGTAGCTGGTCTTTTTGCTGACGCTGCTGGTCACTTTGCCGCCGTGCGCTTCGATCAATTCCGTTGCCTGCTCGCGGCTCATCGTGGGCAGCGTACCGGTCAGCACAAATGTCATGCCGGCCAGTTTGCTGCTGGCGGCCTGTTTCTGCTCTGCCTGCATGTTCACACCGGCGGCGCGCATCTTGTCCAGCACGCGCCGCCGGTACGGGTCGGCAAAATAATCCACCACGCTCTGCGCCAGCACCGGCCCGATGCCTTCCACCGCGTCTATGTCATCCACGCTGGCGTTCATCAGCGCGTCAATTGAGCCGAAGTGGTTCGCCAGCAGGGTGGCGACCACGCCGCCGACGCCATCAATGCCGAGTGATGTCAGGAACTGCGCCAGCGGGCGGTGTCTGGCGGCTTCGATGGAGGCCAGCAGATTATCCACCTTCTTGTCAGCGAAGCCTTCCAGTTCCAGCAGGGGTTCGCGCTGCAAATAGAAGATGTCGGCCTCATCACGGATAAAACCTTTGTCCATCAGTGTCTTGACCGTCTGCGGCCCCATCCCTTCAATATCCAGCGCGCC
>JARKOK010000587.1 GCA_029975765.1 Aggregatilineales bacterium | reverse complement strand
GCTTTACCTGATGCCGATCCAGGAGCATGTCCGGCAGGTGTTCAGTTATATTCTGGAAAACCGTCTGCTGGAAGGGACGGACAAACTGCGCTACGCCCTCAGCCTCCAGCGCACGCTGCTGGACATGGTGGGGCATCTGGTACGGCGGCAGCTTGATCTGGAAGTGTTTCCGATAGCGCCCATGCACGGCGATCTGCATACCCGCAACCTGATGGTGCGCCGCCTGAAACAACGGGATACGGTCGGGCGGGACAGCGAACTGGACTTCAAACTGATTGATCTGGAAAAATTCCGCCGGAACGGTGATGCCGCGCACGACGTGGGCGAACTGCTGGTGGATATGGAACTGCTGCGCGCGCCGCGTAATATCGCCACTGACCGCGACCCCATCTTCTCGCTGATGAAAGCGGTGGAAGAAGCCTATGCGGGTTTCGCCCGCGAACGCGACGACACCAACTTCGCCATTCGCGTGCAGTTGGCGCAGGCGCGGTCGCTGATGCGCATTGGTAAGGGGCGTACCAAACAGGGTGAACTCTCGCTGCGGGAAAGCCGCAAAGGTCCGGCCATTCGTATTGCTTTTGATGCGTTGAATGATGCGGGGCAGGCGCTTGAATATCTCAAACGGGTGGTGGACGCGCTGGGCTAGTCGCGGCAAGTGAGTGGGGGTGACGATGCTGATTAACCTGCCGGATTTTGACAAAACGCTCGTCAACCTGGCGATGAACCTGCTGCGCGCGCCGGAAGAATACTCCGCTCTGGTTTTAACCGACCCGGATATTCAGGGCGCGGTTTCCGGTGAGGCCATGCGCGCCACGCTGCATTACATTCTGGCGCTGCTGGCCTATGGGTTTCCGGCGGAAGATGAGGTGTTAAAAGAAGCCGCGCGCTGGCTGTTGGCGCCGGCTGTGCCGGACCAGGTGGACGAGAATGAAATGTACCGGTTGGAAGGGCTGCTGCGCCTGCGCCCCTATGATCCGACCGTGCCGGAACGCCTGAGCAAACTGGTGAAACAGCGTACCTCCGACGGCCTGTTTGTAATTCAAACCGAGCCAACGCAGTACGACACCCTGTGGGCACTGAAAGTGCTGACGCAGGCGTGGCAGGAAGGTGTGCTGGACTCCAAAATCATCACCCTGGATGACCTGCGCCGCACGATTGACGGCTTCATTCAGCCCGGTTTCCCGGATAAAGACCTGGCGCTGGCGCTGCGCCTGCGCTTCGAATTGTGGGATAAACAGCTTTCCCCGCCGCTGGAACATCTGCTGGAACACCGTCTGCTGGAGAGCGGTCGCAAAAACAGCCTGTGGGACTTAACCCAGAATACCCTGTGGATTCCCGAACGGATGCGGCAGGATTTCAGCGTGCAGGACATCCAGCAGCACTATAAGCCGTTCTGCCGCGCCATCCAAAGTACCTGTGTGGTGGTGGCAAATCTGGCGGTGATGATGAATTATTATACTGACATCCAGCCGGTGCTGCGGCACAGCCTTGATC
Organism: Aggregatilineales bacterium; assembly: GCA_029975765.1. Classification (GTDB taxonomy): domain Bacteria; phylum Chloroflexota; class Anaerolineae; order Aggregatilineales; family Phototrophicaceae; genus CFX2. Next base: position 685 of record JARKOK010000587.1, on the reverse strand, counting down.
TGTGGTGGGAGGCTTTCCATACCGACCACATGAACGACGACCCCGCCGGGAAGATGCGCGCGCTGTTCATCCAGCCGCCCGATTATCTGATGAGTCTGTCCCTGACACTGATGGCGCTGCGGGCGTTTGTGAACGAACCCCTGATCTACCGGGGGGCGGCCTATGTTCACCGGCAGATGCTCGATTTTCAGGTTGACCAGACCACGCCTTCGGAAAAGGAAAATCTTAAACAGGCGCTGCGGCGCTGCTTCCAGATTGACATCGAAGGCGAACCCCAGCGCCTCACGCTGGGGCTGTCCGGCGCGGGGGTGGCGCGGGTGGAGCTAAAAGTTCGCAGCCCGCTGACCGACAACTTTATCTTCTCCGAGTCGCTGGTGGTCAAATTCGGCCCCTCGGAAGAAATTGATCTGGAACGGAAGAATTACGAGCGCGTGCCGGAGACCATTCGCAGTTGTTTTGTCAACTTTCCGGCGCAGGATACTTATTTCGACCCGGAACAGCAGCGCGCCTACATCGTTATACCGGACTTACACGGCTACCGCACCCTGTACGAATATTACCTGCGCGGTTTTGCGGCGGTCTTTCCGGGGGTGGTGAAACATCTGGGCGCGTTTCTGCTGCGGGTGCATCAGGCGCGGGGCTACCAGCGTGAACTCGCGCCGCGCGGCATCCTGTATGAGATTTA
>JARKOK010000362.1 GCA_029975765.1 Aggregatilineales bacterium | reverse complement strand
CCGCACGACCATGCCCATGATTTCCCCGCCCGGCACCCACGAGCGCACGAAGGTGTTGATGCCCATCTGGCTGAGGCAGATCTGATTGCCCGGCCCGTAGCTGTAGGTCTGCGCCAGCGGCGGCAGGCGGCGCTCATGCGTGCCCCAGCCCATTTCCGCCGGGGCGATGCCTTCTTCGTGGAAGCCGGCGATTGACCAGGTGTTGACAAACTCACCCACCCGCTTCGGCTGGTTGGTGATCTGGCTGTCCCGTTCGGAGATGTGGATCACCTTCACGCCGGTCAGCATCGCCAGCCGGGCGTAATTGGCGTTATCCAGCGCATGTTCCAGCGCGGCGCGGCGGCGGCTGGCAAGGTATTCGTCGTCCAGAATCGCCCGCGTGATGTCCTCCAGCGCGATCTTCGCCCAATGGCTGACGAGACCGGGGTTTGCGCCGTGTTCCACGACTGCCGTCGCGCCCGGTTCGCGCCAGCGTTTGACCATCTTTCGCAGCGCCATATGCCGACCATAGAGCGTGCGTTCGGTGGGCGGTTTGTTTTCGATGTCCGCGTAAGGGTCCCACTGCTCGACCGAGGTGTTCAGGTACAGCACATTGTGATCGTGGCACCACTGGACAATCTCGCCGGTGTCAATGTTCCAGGCCAGATCAACCAGCAGGTCGCCGCTGTCCACATATTTCGCCAGGGTTTCGGCCATATCGTCCGGCGAAATGCGGTGCTGCACAAACTGCGCCCCGGCAGCCAGCGTATCACCGATAAACGGGCGCATGTCCTCGAAATCCATGACGGTCAGTTTGCTGAAGTCCATCTCGAAGTGCCGCAGCAGCAGCGGCAAAAAGCAGCGGGATACCGACCCGGCGCCCAGAACCAGGACGCGGCCACCGAAGGGGATTTTTGTCATTTTCTTACCTCGACGTTGTTTTATGTTCCGGCCTCCACGACTTGCAGGCTGACCTGACCGCGCGGCGCTTCAATGACATACCGCAGTTTGATGCTGAAGGTGTCATAGTTGCGCGCTTCCAGCACGCCGTTCGCCAGCAGATTGTACAGGCCTGCGTCGTACTGCGGCGCGAGGCCGCTGCCGCCGGCGAGTTCCAGCCGCGCGGCCACCGTATCCGGTACAAACAGGGTAACATCACCATCACGGGCGGCCAGCACCCCCAGCACCGCATCCTCCGGCGAGGCCTGCGGGTCGTAGGCCGGCAGTGTGACCAGCGCATCACCCAGACGTAAATCCATGTTCAGCCGTTCGATTGCCAGGCCGCTCAGATTAAGGCTGGCCTGTCCATTCGCGCCCTGAAAGTCTACATCCAGCGCCACCCCCGGCGGCAGTTCCAGCCGCAGGCGACCGCGCCCGATGGCTTCCAGCAGGGGATATGGGTTCGGCTGGGTTTCGCGCACAATCAGCGTGGCGGTGCTGTCACCGGCTTCAGTATAGTCTACCGACACCTGACTTTCGGTGCTGCCCACGAACTGCCCGGTGACCTGCCGCTCGGTTAAGGCGCGTACCAGCTCCACTTCGGTGCTGCCGGTATCCACCTGCACCCGCAGCAGGGTGATGTTCCCGCCGATGGCCTGAGCAATCGCCATCTGATACCCGTCCCGTTCCTGAACGGCGCGGATGGAGAAAGCGTAAGCCGCCACACCGCCGACCAGCGCCGCGCTGACGACCAGCGCGAGCAGACTGCCAAAGCGCACGCGCTCGCGCAGGAAAATCGCCAGCCCGCCCAGCACCAGCAGCGCCGGCCAGGCGCGGGCGATAAGATCGTAAATGCCAGGCGGGATTAAGTCAAGCGCCCGCAGCACCAGCACCAGCGCGACGGCCAGCAGCGCCAGCCCAAAGAGAAAATTCGTCCGCCGCCGCATGGCCTACCCCCTCACCTGGCGTAGAAAAAACACCACGCTTAAGGCCAGCAGCATCCCCGGCCAGAATAACGCCTGCCCGGACGGGCCGCGCAGTCCATCATTCAGACTGACTACCCAGGCAGCCAGCGTTCCCGCCGCCAGCAGCAGCGTCAGCAGCAGCCAGCCCGCGCCGCCGCGCCGCCCGGTGACGAGCGATTCCGCCGGCAGCAGCCACCACAGCAGGACATACAGCGCGGCAAAGGCGCCGGTGGTCAGCACCGCCAGCAGCAGGAAGGCCGCCCGAAACCACCAGGCGCTCACCGGAAACAGCGACCCCAGGCCGCCGCAGACGCCGCCC
>JARKOK010000360.1 GCA_029975765.1 Aggregatilineales bacterium | reverse complement strand
AACGATTGTAATCTCTCTTGATATTTGAAACTGCTGGTCATCTTCAGATCAGGGAACATGTCAGGCAAAAAGGATGCCGATTGTCATACTCGCTGGCTGTTCGACAGTGAGCCATGACTGAGAGGCTGGTTAAATCAGCGTGTTGCGGGGGGTAGAGGTTAATCCGTCTGCGGCACAGCCCTTATCAGCCCATCCGAGTAATGCTGCTGAATCAGGTGACCGGGCGGCACGACCAGAAATTCCGCTTCATCCCATTCTCCATTAAGCAGCAGTTTCAGCAGGCGGGCATCACCCTGCTTGCGCTCGAACAGCCAGCCTTCCTTTTCCGCCTTATTGCGCGCCATCTGCTCGTACTGGTCACCAGCGCCCAGCCCCATGTCAATGAAGGCCGCGCGGGTGTAATGCTGCGACCACTTCCGCAGTTCCTCGATCAGCATATCGGCAGTTTCCTGCCCGAACTTCTCGACATACTTTTCATACTCGGCAGCTTCGGCCTCAATGTTGGCCGCTCCCAGCGCCACCGTATTTCCTGCCGGCAGCCGCTCCATATAATCCATGCTGTACCAGTACGTGCCGGGGTGTTCGTCGAACTCGGCCTGATACCGCTCACGCGAGCCAAGATACAGGGTGATGCAGTCATGCGCGCGCGGGATGATCAGCGGGGTATGCCGCGCCGCCAGCCCGACAGTTGAAGCGCCGCACAACCCGTAGCCCAGCAGAATCGCATCACATTCACCCGGCTGTATCTCGTCAACAGCTTCCTGAAGCACGGTATGCAGATTCTTCGGGCGGTTGTGTAGTCCCTGCTTGAACAGCCGCATCGTAATGGTGTGCGGGCTGGCAGCAGCGGCGGCGTACAGGCTGCGCGCCAGAGCTTCGCAGGTCAGAGCGATGTAATGGCTCATCGTGATTTTCCCAGGATCATCATCATGACGTTATCGTATCTCTTCTACCGCCCAGTGATCGCCCATCGCGCGGCGGCCTTTCGCCAGCCCTTCGCCTTCCGAAATCTGGCGCACCAGGTCGGGACGTTCCAGCGCCGCCGGATTCAGCTTTACACCCAGACCAGGGCCATCCGGCACGTTCAGATGGCCGTCCTTGACGACGGGCGAGAAAGCACTCAATACCGGGAAATACGTTTTATAGAATGCCCGCACCGACTCAACAATATACCGGTTCGGAATGTGCGCGCCGAGATGCATACAGGCCGCATGACAGATTGGCCCGGCCACGTTATGCAGCACCAGCGGCAGGCCGTAGGCTTCGGCCATCGCCGCGATCTTGCGCGTTTCGGCGATACCGCCGTTCCACACTGGATCGGTCATTAGAATCGGCGCGACGTGTTTTTCCATCCACTCCCGAAGCTGCCAGCGAGTCATCAGCAGTTCTGAACCAATGATCGGAATTGACGTGCGCCCGGCCACCAGCTTGATTTCGTCAGCATAGACCGCCGGCAGCACATCCTCCAGAAACAGGATATTGTACGGTTCCAGCGCCCGCGCGATGCGCTCGATGCTGGCACGATTCCAGCGAAAATGACACTCGATGCCGATTTCCACAGCATCACCGACCGCCTCCCGAATCTGGCGCACGGGAGTCAAACCTTTTTCGATGTCCGCGGCGCTGATGTACTGTCCGAACGAGCTTTCGCTGAACGGGTCAAACGGCCAGATTTTCAACGCGTGGATACCATCATCAAGCAGGCTGCGCGCCAGCGCGCCAGCGTCGGTGTGCCAGGCGTCGTAATCCGGCACTTCAGGCGTGCCAATACAGGTGTTGTAGGTAGGGATGCGCGTTCGGGTTCTGCCGCCGAGCAGATGGTACAGCGGCGCGTTATACACCTTACCCATGATGTCCCACAGCGCCACCTCAAACGCCGACAGCGCGCGGGTTTCCGCCCCGGCATAGCCGTGATACATGATGTTATCCATCACGAAACGCCACAGCCCTTCGATGTCGAGCGGGTCCTGTCCCAGCACCAGCGGCGCAATCGTGCCATGCAGCGCGCCCTTCGCGCCGGGGATTTTGTCCACCGTCTCTCCCAGCCCGACAATTCCCGTATCGGTGTACACCCGCACCACCATCAGACGCGGGTAGGCTGCCCATTGCAGCGTTTCAATCGCGGTGATTTTCACAGCAGTCCCCTAAATATCAATGTATTCAACCTGTGTCGTTGGCTCAGGGACAGGTAATCCATCTTCTTGCAGCCCATCAAGGTGGATTTGAATTGCCTGCTGCATATCCTGTACAAGTTCTTCAAGCGTATCTGCGGCGGCGACACAACCAGGCAGATCAGGGACATAGGCTGAATAGTTTCCGGTTTCTCCTTCGATGACAATTGCATAACGCATCACGGCACCTCTTTGAGT
>JARKOK010000354.1 GCA_029975765.1 Aggregatilineales bacterium | reverse complement strand
GAAGGCCTGCGCCACATCTTCGAGCAGCTTCAGGCCGTGCTGCTCCGCCAGCGCCAGCAGCGGCTCCAGATCGGCGGCGTGGCCGTACAGATGCACCGGCAGAATGACCTTCGTGCGCGGGGTGACAGCCGCCGCGACCTGCGCCGCGTCAAGGTTAAACGTGGCCGGGTCTATATCCACGAACACGGGTGTCGCGCCGATAATGCTGACCGCCTCGGCGGTAGCAAAGAAACTGAACGGCGTGGTAATCACCTCGTCGCCCGGCTGCACACCCAGCGCCCGCAGGCCGATCACCAGCGCGTCCGTGCCGGAGTTCATGCCGACGGCGTGTTTGACCCCCAGGTAGGCGGCAATCTGCGCCTCAAAGGCCGGAACGCTTGGCCCCATGATGAACTGGCCGGAGCGCAGCACGCTCTGAAAGGCCGCGTTCAGTTCGTCCCACAGCGAGTCAATTTCGGGCGACAGATCGAGGACGGGGATTCGAGTGGTTTCCATATTTCTCATCTCCAGAACAGGTTTACTCAATGGCGCAGACGATGGTGTTGATCACCGGCAGGTGCAGCACCAGCACCGCCAGCAGCACCCCACCCAGGGCAACCAGCATCCAGCGCCAGCGCGGCAGGCGATCATACCGGACTATGCCTGCCAGCAGGGCGACGAAGATCAGCAGGACAAATGGCGCGAACAGCGAAAAGGTATACAGGGTATCCCCCTGCGCGGCACGCTGCGGATAAAAATAGGCGTTAATCTCCCGATGGGCGTAGGCTTCCTCGCAGGTCAGGCCCCGCCCCAGTTCAGCTTCGACCTGCTGAATGATCGGCGCGCTGGCGACTGCCGCCCACAGCGTGACCGCCAGCACCCCGCCCACCAGCAGCCAGCCGGCCAGCAGGCTGATTCGCAGAATGTAATGTCCCATCTCGTCCTACCTTACGCTCTCATATGCAGAAAATCGTACCGACGAGCGACAAATGATACTGGTCTGGGATACCTACTTCCGGTAGATTATAATCTCACAGGTTGGTTTATCGGGATAGAGCATGAACAGACCATTACCGCGTTGGATGCCCCTTTTATCGTTAGTCCTGGTTGTGCTGGCCGTGCTGCTGTTTGTGGGCGCGTGCGCCAGCAGCCTGCCGGCAGCTACGCCGATGATGGATGCCGCCTACGCCGCCGGACTGACGGCGACGGCGCTGTGTATTCAGGCGACGGACAGCGGCGAATTTGTGGCGCTGTGGTACGTATTTGGTTCGCCCACCCCGCCGCCCAACGCGCCAACAGCCACGCCGCTGCAACTTGAAGTACCGGTGGGTGACGTGGCGCGCGGTGAGAAACTCTTTCATGGGGAAGCCAACTGCGGCACCTGTCACCTGGTAGACTCGGAAGAGGTCTTTGTTGGCCCCTCGCTGAAGACGATTGCCAACCGCGCGGCGTATAAACGTCCCGGTATGGACGCGGTGACGTATCTGTACAACGTGATCCTCAACCCGGATGAAACCATCATCCCGCTGACCAAACCCGGCATCATGCCGCGCACGTTTAAAGCCAAACTGACCGACGAGCAGATCGCGGATGTGATCGCCTATATGCTGACGGTGACGTCCTGAAGCAGGAGTGTTTAGCTCCGCCCACCGCTCCATA
>JARKOK010000353.1 GCA_029975765.1 Aggregatilineales bacterium | reverse complement strand
AATGTCGCGCCGTGTAGAACAAAAATGGGATTGAGAGTGGGGGCGCACGGGCAAAACGGCCTTGTTGAGTTTTGTAGTGCGCCGTTTTTATGTCACCCAGTTTACCGAAGCCGGTTTTTGATGGGAGAACAATGCAACGGTCAAGCAACCTTATATACCTTGTACTGTTACTGGTGTTCATCAGTGTTTCGCCTGTCCTCGCCGAAGTCCCCCAGCAAGTCGGTCTAAGTGCCACAACGACCGAGAAACTGAATCTCCGTTCTGGCCCCGGCACCCACTGGCGGCTGGTCGGCACGCTTGAAGCGGGCGTGAGCGTGCGGCTGGATGGACGCGACCACCGCGCCGAATGGGTGCGCGGGCTGGCCGCCGGCAGCGAAGTCGCCTGGATGGCGGCTCACTACCTCAGTTTGTCCACCGAGCAGGTTGCGGCTCTGCCGATTATCAGCGTGGACACCCCCTCCAGCCTGGCGGGCAGCGCGCCGGCGGCATCCGCCAGTGCGCCGGCCAGTAATCCCGCCGCCGCGCCCGGCGGACCCGGCATCAGCGCGCAAACTACGGCTACCGTGAATGTTCGCAGCGGCCCCGGCACAACCTATGAGAAAATCGCCAGCCTTAAGTATCAGGCCGAAGTGAATGCCAACGGACGCAGCGCCGGACAGGACTGGGTGCGGGTGGCTTTCAGCGGCGGTACGGGCTGGGTATCCGTGTCGTTTCTGTCGCTGACTGCCGCTGAGGTTGCCAGCCTGCCGGTAATGGAAGGCGGCGCGGTGGTCGCGCCGGACGCACCGGCAGCGCCAGCAGCGCCGGCTATCACCCATACCGCCGCCGTCAGAGGTTTTAACCTGGGCGGCCATGTGTCCGGCTTCGGTCCGGCGACGGTCGCGGCGATGCAGCGCGCGGGCATGACCTGGGTTAAGAAACAAATTCGTATCAGCGATGGCGGCGGCTCCGGCGCGATCAGTGACGCGCACGCCAAGGGCTTCCGCATTTTGCTGGGGGTGGTCGGCTCACCCAGTTCGGTCAACGATCCTGACTATATCGCCCGCTACGCGCAGAATGTAGCCTCGCTGGCGGCTGCCGGAGCGGACGCGATTGAAATCTGGAACGAACAGAATCTTGACCGGGAAAGGGCTGCCGGCAGCATTGACCCCGCCCGCTACACCGAACTGCTGCGCCAATCCTACAACGCCATCAAGGCGGCCAACCCGAACACGCTGGTCATCAGCGGCGCGCCCGCTCCCACCGGCTTCTTCGGCGGCTGCACCCCCAACGGCTGCGACGACAAGGCTTTTCTGGCGGGCATGGCAGCGGCGGGCGCGGCCAACTATATGGACTGCGTGGGCGTTCACTACAATGAAGGCATCGTTTCACCCGGCCAGCGCACGGGCGACCCGCGCGGCAACAGCGGCCACTATACCCGCTACTTCTGGGGCATGGTGGACACGTACTACAATGCCTTTGGCGGCGCGCGTCCGCTGTGTTTCACCGAGTTGGGTTATCTTTCGCCGCAGGGTTTCGGCAGCCTGCCGGAACAGTTCGCCTGGGCGGCCAATGTGACCGTCGCCCAACAGGCGTCATGGCTGGCCGAGGCGGTTTCGCTGTCACGTAACAGCGGCAAGGTGCGGCTGTTAATCATCTGGAACGTTGACTTCACGAGCTACGGCAGCGATCCAATGGCCGGTTACGCCATGATCCGCCCTGATGGTTCGTGCCCGGCCTGTGCCGCGCTGGGAGGCCGTTAGTCGTAGACACGGAGCGACAGGGGCGAAGCGGCGCTTTGTCCCTGTCATTAACCTTTCCCGTGTTTCGTAATTTGACATTTCCATCCTCAGCCATTTATTTGAGGATGGCCTATGAATGACAGGTAATGGGTATGTCCGAAGAAGTTTTTGTCCAAGAAGACACGCAGCCGTTTAAGGCGCTTCGTTATGAAGACGAAGCGCCGCCCGAACCACGCGGCGGCTGCGGCTGCTGGCTGCCGGCGATTTTGACGCTGCTGCTGGTGGTGGCGCTGGTGGCGGTCGGATTGTTCCTGCCGCCGGTGAATCTGTACGACCGGCTGTTTGGTGTGCAGTATACCGTGCTGACTGCCGACAGCAACGCCGTCCGTTCGACCGATGGTGTCCTCACCGTACTGGTTGACCCGGCGGCGCCCGGCAGCGGTTTCGGCGTGGCGCTGGAGTCGGCAGGGGGTGAAACAGCGGATAATGCCGATATCGTCGCGGTTGCCCCGCCCACCCTCAGCCTGCAAAGCGCCGTCTACAGCGTGCAGACGACCGGCAGCGCGCCGGAAACCGTTACGCTCAGCCTCAATCTGTCGCCAACGCTGCCGAACCGGGATGTACTCGACCTGTACGGCTGGGACGCCGACACGAATCAATGGCGCTTCCTGCCATCGCACGCGGCGGGCGAAACGCTGACCGCGACGGTACGCGACGTGCCGGACAAACTGGCGCTGTTCCAGGCGCGTCCGCTTGACCAGCCAACCGTGCTGGTCGCGGTGGATGCGGCGCAGGTGCTTTCGACCGAAGCCGGCCAGTTGGCGACGATTGTCGCGCCCGCCGGTTTGCAGCCCACACTGGAAGGTAAACTCACTGGCAGCCTGGCCGCCGGGTTTGAACTGAACCGGGGTTATCTGGTGCTGCCCGCCATTCGCAACTACGCCGACCCCCGCGCGGTGGACATTGACACCGTGACGGCCATCCTGGGCAACCGCGCCCTGCGGGCGGAACACGTC
>JARKOK010000321.1 GCA_029975765.1 Aggregatilineales bacterium | reverse complement strand
TCTCAATCAATTCTATACACCTTCTCACCATCTTCCCCGTTGAGAACAATCGCTCTATGATCTATAATAGAACGTCTGTACAAGTTTCCTCTCAGTGGCCGCTGTGAGTCAGGTAAGGGACTATGACCCAGGATAAAATTATCGTTCGCGGCGCGCGTGAGCATAATCTGAAAAACATAGACGTTGAAATCCCGCGCAACAAGATGGTCGTCATTACCGGCCTGTCGGGTTCGGGCAAGTCGTCGCTGGCATTTGATACGATCTTCGCGGAAGGCCAGCGCCGGTACGTAGAGAGCCTCAGTGCCTATGCCCGGCAGTTCCTCGGCCAGATGGAGAAACCGGACGTAGACCAGATCGAAGGTCTCAGTCCGGCGGTTTCGATTGACCAGAAAGGCGTCAGCCACAACCCCCGCTCGACGGTGGGTACGGTGACGGAAATTTATGATTACCTGCGGCTGCTGTACGCGCGCATTGGCATCCCCCACTGCCCCGTATGCGGCGAAGAGGTGGTCGCCCAGAGCGCGCAGCAGATTGTGGACGCGGTGCAGGCCATGCCGGAGAACACGCGGATTCAAATTCTCGCGCCGGTGATCAAGGGGCGTAAAGGCCACCACGAGAAAGTATTTGAGGATATTCGTAAAGCGGGTTTCACCCGCGCCCGCGTGGACGGCGAGGTGCTGGATGTGGGCGAGGACATCAGCCTCGACCGCTACAGCATTCATAATATTGAAGTGGTGGTAGACCGGCTGATTATCCGGCGCTACGACAGCGCCGAGGAAGCGCAGAGCGCCGAAAGCCGGCTGACGGAAGCGATTGAAACGGCGCTCGAAATCGGCGACGGCGTGGTGATCGTCAATGACCTCAGCCAGACGCCGCCAGTGGACATCCTGTTCAGCGAGAACCTGGCCTGCATACACGGGCATGGCAGCATCCCGGAAATTGAGCCGCGCACCTTCAGCTTTAACACACCGAAGGGCGCGTGCCCGGACTGTCAGGGTCTGGGTTTCCGGCTGGAACTCGACCCGTCGCTGCTCATCCCGAACCCGGACCTGAGCCTGGGGCAGGGCGCGGTAGACAGCAACGGCTGGAACTTCATGGACCCCGACAGTTGGGGGCGCAACATGATCGAGGCCATCGCCCGGCACTACGGGTTTTCGATGGATACGAAGTGGCGCGACCTGACGGCGGAACAGCGTCAGGTGGTGCTGTACGGCACGAACGGCCATAAAATCCGCATCCACTACACCAACCAGCGCGGCGACCGGCGCGAGTACATGACCTCCTACGAGGGGGTGATTAATAACCTCGCCCGCCGCTACCGCGAAACCGACTCCGAGTACATTCGGGAGAAGATCGAGTCGTTCATGTCGAAAGTGCCGTGCAATACCTGCGGCGGCAAGCGCCTGCGCCCCGAAGCGTTAGCCGTGACGGTGGCCGGCCAGAACATCTACGATGTGACCCTCACGCCGGTGTCCGATCTGCTGGACTGGATCACATCGTTACGCGGCAACGGCAAAGCGCCGCTGCTGAGCGAACGCGAGCGCGAGATCGCGCGGCAGATTCTGAAAGAGATCGAAGCGCGGGTGGGCTTCCTGAACAACGTCGGGCTGAACTACCTCACGCTGTCGCGGTCGGCGGGGTCACTCAGCGGCGGCGAGGCGCAGCGCATCCGGCTGGCGACACAGATCGGCAGCCAGCTTACCGGCGTGTTGTACGTGCTGGATGAGCCGTCCATCGGCCTGCACCAGCGCGACAACGCCAAGCTGATTCATACGCTGATCGGGATGCGTGACCTGGGCAACACGATGCTGGTGGTCGAACACGACGAAGAAACCATGCGCTCCGCCGACTGGATTATTGACCTCGGCCCCGGCGCGGGGGAGTACGGCGGGCGCATTGTGGCGGAAGGCACGCCGGAACAGGTGATGCAGGTCGAGGGCAGCCTGACCGGCGCGTACCTGGCCGGGCGGCTGCGGATTGATGTGCCGGAACGCCGCCGCGAGGGCAACGGCAAACAGCTGACGGTGCGCGGCGCCCGTGAGAACAATCTGAAAAATATTGACGTGGACATCCCGCTGGGCAAGCTGGTGTGCATCACCGGCGTCAGCGGCAGCGGCAAAAGTTCGTTGATGGTGGACATCCTGTATAACCGGCTGGCGCAGGTCATTTATGGCAGCAAGACCCGCCCCGGCGATCACGATACGATTGACGGCATTGACCAGCTTGACAAGATCATCAACATTGACCAGAGTCCCATCGGGCGCACGCCGCGCAGCAACCCCGGCACGTATACCAAGATGTTCGACCCGATCCGGTCTCTGTTCGCGGAACTGCCAGAGAGCAAGATTCGCGGGTACACCGCCGGGCGCTTCAGCTTCAACGTGAAGGGCGGGCGCTGCGAGAACTGCCAGGGGCAGGGGCAGCTTCAGATTGAAATGCAGTTTTTGCCGGATGTGTACGTGACGTGTGATGTGTGTCACGGCTCACGTTACAACCGCGAAACGTTACAGGTGAAGTACAAGGGCAAGAGCATCGCCGATGTGCTGGACATGACGGTGAGCGAAGGGCTGGAGTTCTTCGCCAACGTGCCGGTCATCGCCAGTAAACTGGAAACGCTGGAAGCAGTGGGCTTAGGCTATATCCGCATCGGCCAGCCGGCGACGACGTTGAGCGGCGGTGAAGCGCAGCGTATCAAACTCAGCCGTGAACTGAGCAAACGCGCCACCGGGCAGACCATGTATATTCTGGACGAACCTTCCACCGGCCTGCACGCCGCCGATGTGAAACGGCTGATCGCCGTCCTCCAGCAGTTGGTGGACAACGGCAACACGGTGCTGGTCATCGAACACAATCTGGACATCATCAAAGTGGCGGACTGGCTGATTGACCTGGGGCCGGAAGGCGGCGACGCGGGCGGGTATGTGATCGCCACCGGCACGCCGGAAGATGTGGCGCGCATCGAAGCCAGCCACACCGGCCAGTTCCTGCGCCCGTACCTCAAAATGACGCAGGCAGCAGCCGATTAACACATGGCCTGAGTAAGTTTATAATAGAGCAGGGACATGGCTACCGTGTCCCTGCTTTTTTGTCTCTGTGCTGCGAAAGGCGCTGGTAGTCGTTTATGACCGTTCCGCCAGAAAAATGGCCGCGAGTGCTGCTGGCGGCGCTGCTGCCTGGCCTGATGACGCTGGCGGCGCTGTCGCTGGCGGCGCATGAGCCGGTGCCGGTCTTGAATCCGGCGGCGCTGCTGCCCGCGCTCAGCCTGGTCTGGGGTTTCACGCTGCTGGCGGCAGCACCGCGCCTCAAGGAGCAGGTGGCCGCGCCGTTCCGCCGCCTGCGGACACACCCGGCGCTGCTGTGGCTGGCGGCGCTGGTTTACCTGTTAGCGGCACTCGCCGGCCTGAATCTGCTGTCGGAGGTCGGGCGCTACCAGCATTCGACTGCCAGCGCCGAAATCTTTTATGCCGGCCTTGCCCTCTGGCTGCTGGCGTTGTTCCTCGGTTTTGGCCTGACCCGCGCCGAATTCCGCGACATACTTGACCGGCTGCGACGGCGGCGCCTGACCGGTGGGCTGCTGTCTGTATCGGCGCTGGTGCTGATGTTTACCGCCGCTGACCTGGGGGCGCGGCTTGTTCTGGCGCAGTCGGATGGCTTCGGCTTCACGCTGATGGCGACCAACTGGCTGCGGCAGCACTGGGAGCCGGTGAACGCGCTGGGATACCGGGATGCTCCACTGGATGAATCGCTGCCGGATGGTGTGCGGCGGGTGATCGTCGCGGGCGATTCGCTGGCCGCTGGTTACGGCGTGGCGCGGCTGGAGGATACCTTTCCGCACATTCTGGGCGATAAGCTGGGCGCGGGATATGCCGTGAATGTGGTGGCGCAGCCCGGTTGGGCGACGGAGGATGTGCTGGCGGCGCTGAAGGCTTATCCGGTAACGCCAGATGTCCTGGTTGTGTCGCATTATGTGGATGACAGCCGGGTTACCGCTCACCGGCTCGGCCTCCGCCATCCGATCATGCCGTATCCGGGCGCGCCGTCCGGCTGGCTGATCGCCAGCTATCAGGTGCCGAACTATATTTACTGGCATGTGTATGCGCCGCGCAGCTATTTGCCCGGCTTCCGCGACCAGTACCGCCAGTTCGTTGAGGCCAGTTATACCACGCCCGCTGTGTGGTCAGCCTATGAAACAACGCTGATGCAGTTAGTGGAATACAGCCGGACGGCACACGCGCGGCTGGTGGTGCTGGTGTGGCCGGACTTACTGGCAGTGGAGGAATCGGCGGTCTTCACCCGTCCGGTGGCCGACTTTTTTGAGCGGCAGGGGGCGACCGTTATTTCCATGACCGAGGTTCTAACGCCCCTCGCGCCGGAACAACGCTACGCGAATCCGCTCGATTTTCACCCGAATGCGGCGGTTCATCACCTGGCGGCGGAGCAGGTGTATGCGGCGCTGGCCGCCGGTGAACCCTGAAATCCTTGTGCAATCCATCCTAATTTATCCCTGCTTTTTATCAGCTTTTTGCACAATCTAGCGAAAAGTTAATTTCTTTTCGACACGCTTTCGGTTATACTTTCCATATAGAGCATGGTTTTTTTATCCAAGTTCACGAGCGCCAGATGACTCTGGCGAAGGAGCCTCTAGCAAATGGTGGTCGCTCTGAATAATACCAATCACGTTCTCGATACTATCCCCAATGCTTACCAGACCGCACTCGCCCAGTATGATCGGGCGGTGCAGCACCTCGAAATTGATGACAATGTAATAGAGTATATGCGCTGGCCGCGCCGGGAATTTTCGGTGAACTTCCCGGTGCGCCGCGATGATGGCCGGGTGGAGATGTTCACCGGCTATCGCGTGCATCACAGCACGGTGCTGGGGCCGTCGAAGGGCGGCATCCGTTACAGTCTGGATGTCACGCTGGACGAAGTTCGCGCGCTGGCGATGTGGATGACCTGGAAATGCGCGCTGGTACAACTGCCCTACGGCGGCGCGAAAGGCGGCGTCCTGGTTGATCCCCGGACGATGAGCCAGGGTGAACTGGAACGCCTAACCCGCCGCTACGCCTCCGAGTTAATCCCCCTGATGAGTCCCCATGCCGACATTCCCGCGCCCGATATGGGCACTAACGCGCAGATGATGGCGTGGATCATGGACACGTACAGCATGACGGTCGGCTACTCGGTGCCAGCCGTTGTCACCGGCAAGCCGGTGAATGTGGGCGGCAGCCTGGGGCGCAACGAAGCGACCGGGCGCGGCGTGATTATCTGTATGGTAGAGGCGCTGAAGCGGCACGGCCTGACGGATAAAGCGAATATTCATATCGTTATTCAGGGTTTCGGCAATGTCGGGTCGCACGCGGCGGCTTATGCTCATGACCTGGGTTACACCGTCACCGGCGTAAGCGATGTGAACGGCGGTATCTACAACGCCAACGGGCTGGATATTCCGGCAGTGCGGAAATATTACGCCCAGAACGGCACGTTAAAGGATTTCCCCGGCGCGGATAATGTGACCAACGCCGAACTGCTGGTACTGCCCTGTGATGTGCTGGTGCCGGCGGCGATGGAAGGTCAGATCACGCGGCACAATGCGCCCGATGTCAAAGCCAAAATGATCGTCGAAGGTGCGAACGGGCCGACCACCCCCGAAGCCGACGACATTCTGGACGAGCGCGGCGTGTATCTGGTGCCGGATATTCTGGCGAATGCCGGCGGCGTGATCGTGTCGTACTTCGAGTGGGTGCAAGACCTGCAGGCCTTCTTCTGGGATGAAGAAGAAGTGTACCGCCAGCTACAGCGCATTCTGCTGCGCAGCTATGACACAACGGCGAACATGGCCGAAAAACACGGCGTCAATATGCGGATGGCCGCGCAGATGTCCGCCATTGACCGCGTTGGCCGCGCGCTGATGACTCGCGGTTTCTATCCCTAGATCACCCTCCGTCCGGCGGCGCGACACGCCGCGCTGCCGGGTGTCATAGAGATTTCTGTCAAACTTAGATTTAAACATTGGGGCTGTCCGGTGAGGTCAGCCCCTTTCGTTTATTCCTGCCCCGCCATGTAGGTTATCAGACGCGGTTCTTCCCCCGGAAATTCAGTGAAGATGAACTTGAACATTTTGCCTTCGTCATCCGGCCCGGCAACGATCTGGTATTCATTACTGGGCAGCCAGTAGAGCGCGGCAAAACCATTGGGGCCGGCAGCCACCAGCACCGGCGCAGCCGGGTGCGATGGCAGGGCGGCGAGATCGCCGGCAGACACCGAAAACAGAAAAACCCCCTGCCCGGTCGGTGTAATCTGGTAGACGACCAGATCATATCCGGCATCCGTTGCCACCGGATAGATCGCCACCGGCCCACAATTGTACCTGTTAATACGATTATCATGGCACTGAGGGGCGCTGCCAGACGGAAGCAGCGGGACCTGATGGCCGGCGTTGGTACAGGCTGCGGCAGCCGAGACAATACGGGTGTCCACCTGAAGATCCAGCCTCAGGTTTGAGCCGCCGGGCTGCGTGGGGAAATTCACCGTATAAGGGCTGTCGTCACCATAAGGGGTGACGCCGCCGCTGTAGATTTCCGTCGCGGTGTCCACGTTGGTCACCCTGACCTCCGCGAAATCCCAGGCCCAGGGATTAGAGTCATTGCTGAAAGAAAACGTGACGGATGAACAGGTAAAGCTGGCACTGTCCAGCACCAGCGCCGCCCAGACGGTCTGGATTAAGACTGCCAGCAGAACTATCATCATCCCCAACACACCGATGCGGCGTCCAGCCAAACGAAACCCCATGATAGATTGATCCTTTTGAAGTTGTGGCGTCATTCCCTTCTTTACTCTATCATCATTCTTTCACTAGAATATATACGAATACAGGTGTATCAGGCTGCCGGAAACCAGCAGGGAGTCGACCCGCCGGAGAACCGCACCAGATCAGGTTTTATCAGCCGGACACCACAGGCAAGCGCGGCACTCCCTGGCGAGGACTGTGCTTTTACCTTTGCTCATTTAACGGAAACGGGCTACAACTAGTGCAGTTAAGCCCGTTACAGGATGTGGCCCCGGCGTCATCCTCGGAGAATCTGAGACGCATGAATCTACTGGATCAATTTCTGCGCCGCCCCAAAACCGGCAAAACCCCGGCGGCGAACATCCCGCCGACGGCGGCGCTGCATGAGGCGCTGGAAGCAGCGCAGCGCGCCAAACGCGCCGAACAGTATCCTCAGGCGCTGGAGGCGCTGAACCGCGCGCTGACGCTGGCGGCGAGTGATACAACCTCGATTGCCGTGATTACTGTCAGCCAGGCGGAGATTTACATTTATCAGCGGCGCTGGGCGGACGCCGAGGCCGTACTCAACCGGGCGCGGCAGGTGGCCTACGACGCCAGCCAGCGCACGCATCTGGCCTATGTGCTGGATATGCTGGGTGTGCTGGCGCTGGCGCAGGGGGAAATCGAAAGCGCGCGCCACTATCATGAGCAGGCACTGGAGACGGCACGAGGGGTGCGCGCGGTGGGCGCGGAAGGGCGGGCGCTCGGCCATCTGGGTGATATTTATCTGCGTGAGGAGAATGCCAGCTACGCCGTTCACCTGCTGCGCGAGGCGCTGCCCAAACTGAACGCGAGTGGAGACATCGAACCGAGCGCGTGTTTCGTCGGGCGGCTGGGGCAGGCGCTGATCATGACTGGACAGGAAATGGAAGGCCGCCAGTTGATCGAACGGGCGCTGCGGCTGGCGCGGCAGCTCAGTTACCGGCGGTACGAGCGGCATTGGTCGGTTATTGTGGGTGAACAGGCGTTAGCGGAAGGCCGCTATGAGGAGGCCAGCGCCCATTTTGAATACGCGCTGGCGCTGTTTGGCGATGCGGCCACCCTGGAACACATCGCGGCGCTGCGGCAGGCCGGTAAAGCCAGCCTGGGGCTGCGGCGGGTGGCGCAGGCGGCGCAGCACGCCCGGCAGGCGGTCGAACTGGCGCGGCAGATGGGCGATGCGCTGGCGCAGGCGCAGGCCCAGGGAATGCTGGGCGCGGCGCTGCTGGCGGACGGAAACTATGCCGAGGCGATTGAGCAGCTTGAAGCGGCGGCGGCTTATTATACCGAGACACCTGCCGGGGCGGACGAAATCGAAGTGCGGCGTAATCTGGGCGCGGCGCAGGGCGAACTGGAGCGGTACGCAGCGGCGACGGCCACCTACCAGCAGGCAATTCAGCGTGCCGAGCAGATGAGCCTGGGTTTGCCGCTGGCGCAAACCCACCGCGATCTGGGGCTGCTGTACGTCCGGCAGAACCAGTTGGGAAACGCCATTCGCGCCTGGTCGGCGGCGCTGGCGATTTATGAAGCGGAAAAATATCCAGCGCAGGTGGCGCGGCTGTACTGCGACATCGCCGGCGCGCGGAAATTTCTGGGGCAGGGACAGCGTGCCATGAAAGATTATGAGCAGGCGCTGATGGCACTGAATGACCTGCGGGAGGACTGGGAAACGCGCGGGCTGGTGCTGTCAAACGCGGCGACCGCCTATGTGGATCAGGGGGACATCGAATCCGCCGAGGCATTTTTTAACGAGGCCATCGCCATCGCGCGGCGTACCGGCAACGAGGCCGCCGAAGCAACCCGGCGCGGCAATTATGGCTGGTTTCTGCTGGTGACGGGGCGACCGCAGCAGGCGATTGCCGCGCTGCAATACGCGCTGCAAATCAGTAAAACGCTGCGGCTGGATTTACCGGCGGCGATCCAGACCGATAATCTGGGACTGGCACAGGATGCGCTGAGCAACTATCCGCGCGCGCTGGAATATCACCGGCAGGCGCTGGAGATGGTACGTCCGCTGAACCAGCCGCACTGGGAGCAGGTGTTTACCGCTAATCTCAGCATGACGCTGCTGGCGCTCAACCAGGACGATGAGGCTGAGGGGCTGCTGGCCGCTGTCCTGGCGGCGGGGCGCGCCGCCGACGATGTGGAAGTGGTGGCGCGGGCTTTGATCGGCCAGGGAGGGCTGCTGCTGAAGCGCGGCCAGTGGGAAGCGGCGGGTAAACTGCTGGACGAAGCCGTCACGCTGGCACGCAAGGCAGATCTGCGCCGCCTTCAGGCAGAGGCACTGGCTTTGTTGAGCGAACAGCAGGCTAACGCCGGCCAGCCAGAACGCGCGGCGGCGCTGTGGGAGGAAGCGCGGCGGCTGTGGACGCTGCTGCACGCACCGCCGACGCGGGCACAGCCGGGCTGGCTGAACCCCGTAGAACCCTGACCCGGCGCTGAAATCGAAGCCGGAGTCAGTCGTCCAGATGTGGGCTGCGAATGACGTGACCTTCCGGCGACATCAGGTGCAGCACGCGGTCGCCGTGCATCGTTTCCAGGCGCGTCCACAACGCTTCGAGCCGTTGGCGGCGCTCCCGTTCCTGGATGCAGGTGTCGTAATAAGCGGTTTCGATCTGTTCGATCAATGAGATTTCCGCAGGTGATGGATCAAACCAGGCCATGATACTCCCTTGTCCCCGTCATTTACGGACGGCACGAAACCTGACAACCCGGAACGTCAGCACTCGCGCCCGACTTTTGCCTGTGGTCAAGTCTACTGCAACTGTGTTCCACATTACATTACCTGATGTTCGTCATTTGAAACCTTAAGACTTCTCCATCATGTGGTGTCACCATACAAGGAACCCGGACGTATGGCTCATTTCTGGTTTATCTCCGCGCCCCTGTTCGGCCATCTGGATTGGGGCGGGTTTTTAAAGACGGCACAGGCGCTGCAACGGCAGGGGCATACCGTCACATGGATCAGCGAAAGTCCCATTGGCGGCGCGCTGGCACAGGCCGGCGTGCCGTTCGCGCCGGTACGGCGCACCGGTTGGCTGTGGCCGCCGCCGCCCGCGCCGGACTTAAGCAGCATCCCGCCGCAGGAGGCCGTCATGCTGCGCTACCGGCGCGCGCTGGATACGTGGTTGAGCGAGGCATGGGTGGCCGAGGGCGTGACGGCGCTGCTGGAACTGGTACGGGATACAGGCACGCCGGATGTGATCGCCGCCGACCCGTTTCTGAGCGCGGCGGCGCTGGCGGCGGAGGCACTGGCTGTGCCGCTGGTGGTGTGCGGCTGGCCGGCGCTGAAGGAACTGAACGAGGATTACCTGTTCCCGGTGCAGAAGACGCTGGCGGCGGACAGCCAGGCACGGATTGAGCGTCTGTGCCAGCAGTTCGGCCTGGCCGGAGTGAACTTCTCTCAGGGCGCTACGCCGTCGGTGCTCAGCCCACACCTGCATGTCAGCTATTTCAATGCTGACTGGTATCAGGCGGACGCGGACAATCTGCTGCCGCAAACGCTGTTCGTGGGTGGCGCGCCGACTCCGCCAACGGACACACCGCCGGCGTGGCTGGCGGACATTCCGGCAGAAGCGCCGCTGGCACTGGTCACGCTGGGCAGTGTGTTCACCGGCGATCTGGGCTTCTTTAGTTGGGCAGCGCAGGCGGCGGCGCGTGCGGGATATGTGCCGGTCGTCGTGATTGGCCGCAATCCAATCACGCCGGAGAAAAAAGCCGAACTGAAAGCGGCGCTGCCGCCCGGCACGCGGCTGCTGAACTGGGTGCCGTTCGAGCATGTGCTGCCACGCACCCGGCTGATGATTCATCACGGCGGCATGGGCACCACCCACGCCGCCGTTGTGCATGGCATTCCGCAGATAGCCGTACCACACGCGGCTGACCAGCGAGGCAACGCCCGCCGCATCGCGCAGGCGAAAGTCGGGCTGAATCTGACGGCGCTTGATGTCCAGCGCGGCGCGCTGCTGGAAGGCGCGCGGGCGCTGCGTGACGACACGCGCGTGCAGCAGAATGCCCGCGAGCTGGCGGCGGCGTTCGCGGCGCTGGGTGGGGCGGAACGGGCGGCGGCGGCGCTGGAGGCGGTAGTAGGACAAAATCGTTAGCGACAGGCGCGCGGAAAATCTTCATAATGAGGATGGAGATATATAGGATCAAAAGCAGAAAACCGGATTTCCGCCGGCTGGCACACAGGCCATTCCCTGCAAGCGGAATCTGATCATCCCATGAAGAAGGGGGCACGTATGTTCGGACGGGTTTTGCTGCTGCTGGCGCTGGTTATCGCTCTCAACGCGCCCGCCGCGGCGCAGCCGGAAATCGGCGGTTGTGCCATCTTTCCCTACAACAATGCCTGGAATACGGATATTTCCAAAGCGCCGGTGCATCCCCGGTCGGCGGCCTACATTGCGACGATCAACGCTAACGGCGGCGATTATGTGCATCCTGATTTTGGCGAAAACCCGTCTTACGGCATCCCCTGGATCACAGTGGATGACAGCCAACCGCTGGTGCCGATCACGTTTGATTATGACGATGAAAGCGACCCCGGCCCGTATCCTTTTCCGCCGGACGCGCCGGTAGAAGCGGGCAGCGACCGGCATGTGCTGGTGCTGAACACGGACAGCTGCCGCCTGTACGAAACCTGGGATTCGACCTTTCTCGGCGGGCCGGACAACGCCTGGCACGCCGGTTCGGGCGCGATCTTCGATCTCAACTCCAACGCGCTGCGCCCCGACGGCTGGACATCTGCCGACGCCGCCGGGCTGCCGATTCTGCCCGGCCTGGCGCGCTGCGAAGAAGCCAACTCCGGCAAAATCACCCACGCGCTGCGCTTCACCGTCAGTAAGACGCAGCGCGCGTATATCTACCCGGCCACCCATTATGCGTCCAGCATCACCGATCCGAACTATCCGCCGATGGGGCTGCGCTTCCGTCTGAAGGCCAGCTACGATGTGTCCGGGCTGACCGGGCAGGCGCTAACCATCGCGCTGGCGCTGAAAAAGTACGGCATGATCGTGGCGGATAACGGCTCAAACTGGTATATCTCCGGCGAAACCAACCCGACCTGCTGGAACGATGATGACCTGAACCAGCTTAAACGAATTCCCGGCACAGCGTTTGAGGTAATCGTGTCGCCGCCCTCGCCGGATGCGCTGTCGGCGGTTCCGGTCAGGAATGTTTACACCACGCGCCAGCCGGTGCTGACGTGGAATCCGGTCACATGGGCGGTGCGGTACGCTATCGAGATCAACGGCGGCACGCTGTACAGCCCGCTGACCGATGCCAATATTCCCACGCCGGCATTCAGCCCGGCGGCGCCGCTGGATGATGGGGTGTACACGTGGCGTATTCGCGCCCAGAACGCGCTGAACCAGTGGGGGGCGTGGAGTACGCCGGAAACTTTCGTAGTAGATGCGTGAGAGGAATAACCGGCAGGACGCAGGGACATGGCAGCGCCATGCCCCTACAGTCTGTTTAGCGGTGTGTCGTTACTGCCCCATGCCGGGCTGCGGCTGGCCCGCTGATGATGAACGGCGGCGGTGACGGCGGCGGCGCGGTTTGCTGCCGTCGCCGCGCGGTTCGCCCGCCGGAGCCGTCCGCGCGGGATGCTGGCCGTTGGCCGCTGCGGGGCGGGGTGATGGGCGATTCGCCGGCGCGGCGGTCGGCATCCCCAGCGGCGACCGGTACGGATGCTCGGCCACCACCGGCACGCGCAGCCGGATCAGTTTCTCGATGTCGCGCAGGTAGGCGCGTTCGTCGGCGTCACAGAACGAATACGCCACGCCGGACGCACCCGCCCGCGCCGTGCGCCCGATGCGGTGGACGTAACTCTCCGGCTCGTTGGGCAGATCGTAGTTGATGACGTGAGTCACATCATCCACATCAATCCCCCGCGCGGCAATATCTGTTGCGACCAGCACGCGCGTTTTGCCGGATTTGAAGTTCGCCAGCGCCCGCTCGCGCGCGCCCTGCGATTTGTTGCCGTGAATGGCCTCGGCCTGAATGCTGGCGCGGTCAAGCTGCTGCGCCAGTTTGTTCGCGCCGTGTTTTGTGCGGGTGAAAACCAGCACGCGCCGGATCGCCTTGTCGGCCAGCACGTGTTCCAGCAGGGCGCGTTTGTCCTGTTTTTCGACAAAAAACACGGCCTGTGAAATCTTTTCGACGGTCGTGGCCTGCGGCGTGACTTCCACCCGCACCGGCTTCACCAGAATCCGGTCAGCCAAATCCTGAATATCCGGCGGCATGGTGGCGGAAAACAGCAGCGTTTGCCGCTGCGTGGGCAGGGCAGCGATAACCCGGCGCACGTCATGGATAAAACCCATATCCAGCATCCGGTCGGCTTCGTCCAGCACGAAGATTTCAATCGTATTCAGGCGAACATAACCCTGCTGCATCAGGTCGAGCAGACGCCCCGGTGTTCCCACCAGAATGTCCGTGCCGCGCCGCAGTTTGTCCACCTGGGGCTGCTGGCCCACACCGCCAAAAATGACGATATTCTTCAGGCCGGTGTGCCGCCCGTAGGTCGAAAAACTCTCCCCGATCTGCGAGGCCAGTTCCCGCGTGGGGGACAGCACCAGCACACGGATCGCGCCGCGCTGGCGGCTGGGAGTCTGTGACAGGCGCTGAAGAATGGGCAGCGCGAAGGCGGCGGTTTTACCCGTGCCGGTCTGCGCGCAGCCCACCAGGTCCTTGCCGGCCAGCACATGCGGGATGGCCTGCACCTGGATGGGAGTCGGTTCGGTATAACCTTCCGCGCGCACGGCGCGCAGCAGGGAATCCATCAGGTTCAAATCATTAAACTGCATAACACCTCAAAGTGAGATCAGGAATGTGCCGCCGTACATTCGCTTAGAATCAGTTCGATTGATCGTGACAAAGGGGTGTCGCGGCGGCGGGTGGAGAGCACACGCATCAGTCTCAATCGCGGTCAGAAGTTTTCACTATAACATAGAAATGGGCAAAGCAACAGGGGCGAACCGCAGCCGGAATGACCGGTTGTGCTTGACAGAAAATTCCGTTTACACTACGATGGCCGATGGGTAAAAATGAGCGTAAAGGAGGCTTTCATCATGTCACGCAGCCGTATCATCAACCTGACCGTCGGAACAGGTACCTCTTCCATTGGTGTTTAGGTTTATCCAGATCGCCTGACAGCCGGCGCGGGTGTCTGCCCGCAGGCCGGAGTCTGGTCAAAAGCCCTGGATTATTCCCGCCGTTTACCGGGTTTTCTCCTCAAGACGCCACCTGCCCAGAAGTACCTGCCGACCTCCTGACGGAAGGTGGTAGCGCGCTGTCTGGTGATTCCCTGAACAACCATTTTCGATCATCACCGCGTCTTTTCTGTCACCTCTGAGCCTTCAGCGGATATGTCTGCTGCGTTACACAACCGCATCCTTGCAACAGAGGTACAGCAAACTTATGGCAGCATCCAGACGGACGCTCGCTCGAAGCCAGAAATTCCTTTCCTATTACCGACCGTATCGGGGATTATTCCTGGCGGATATGGCGTGTGCGTTTATTGTATCAGCGACCACGCTGGCGCTCCCGTTGTGCGCCAGCACGATCACTAAAGATGTACTGGCCGGCATCACCCCGCAATCGCTGAACCAGATTTACATGATGGGCGGGGTGATGCTGGCGCTGGTTGTCGTGAACACCGCCTGCAATATGTTCGTGGACTACCGGGGACACCTGATGGGCGCGATGATGGAAAGCGACATGCGGGCGGAGCTGTTTGACCATTACCAGAAACTCTCGTTCCGGTTTTACGATGAACAACGAACCGGCCAGTTGATGAGCCGCATCACCAACGATTTATTCTC
Organism: Aggregatilineales bacterium; assembly: GCA_029975765.1. Taxonomy (GTDB): domain Bacteria; phylum Chloroflexota; class Anaerolineae; order Aggregatilineales; family Phototrophicaceae; genus CFX2. Next base: position 11,950 of record JARKOK010000321.1, on the reverse strand, counting down.
GCTGTCGGAACTTTACCATCACGGGCCGGAAGATCTCGCCATCGCGATACTGAAGTTCAGCGGGGTGCTGATCATCCTGCTGAATATCAATGTCGGGCTGACGCTCATCATCTTCTTGTTTTTGCCGGTGATGGCGGTGTACGCCTTCATCTTTAACCGGCGTATGAATAGTGCGCTGCGCCGGAGTTATGAACGCATTGGCGACATCAATGCTCAGGTGGAAGATACGCTGTCCGGTATCCGGGTGGTGAAGTCGTTTACCAATGAAACTCTGGAAAAGGAGAAGTTCGCCCACGAAAACCGGCGGTTTGTGGACAGCCGGCGGGATGGTTATCGAAGCGAAGCCTACTTTTCGAACGGGATGACGGCCTTCACCCAACTCATCACCATCGCCGTCATCATCTTTGGCGGCGTGGCGATAGTGAATGCCAGCCTGGAACTGGCCGATCTGGTGACGTACCTGCTGTGTGTCGGCATTCTGGTGGACCCGATTCAGCGCGCTGTGAATTTTTCCCGGCTGTATCAGGAAGGCATCACCGGGTTTAGCCGCTATATGGAAATGCTGGAGGTCGAGCCGGAAATCCGGGATTCGCCCCACGCGATAGAGCTGGAACAGGTGCGCGGTCAGGTGGCGTTTAAGCATGTCAGCTTCAGGTACAAGGATGACCATCACGACATCATCCGAAACGTCTCGCTGGACATCCCGGCTGGTGAATACGTGGCGCTGGTCGGGTCGTCCGGCGTTGGTAAAACGACGTTATGTTCGCTGATTCCGCGATTTTACGAAGCAGTCGAAGGGGAAATATGCCTCGATGGTCACAATATCCGTGATATTCGTTTAAGCTCTCTCAGACGACATATCGGCGTCGTCCAGCAGGAGGTGTACCTGTTCGCCGGGACGGTGGCCGATAATATCCGCTACGGAAAGCCGGATGCCAGCCGGGAAGCAATCATCGCCGCCGCCCGGAAGGCGAATGCCCACGATTTTATCATGGCGCTGCCGGATGGGTATAACACGGATATTGGTCAGCGCGGCGTCCAATTGTCCGGCGGCCAGAAACAGCGGTTAAGCATCGCCCGCATGTTCCTGAAGAATCCGCCGATAATCATCCTGGATGAAGCGACGAGCGCGCTGGACAACGAAAGCGAGCAGGCGATACAGGAGTCGCTGGAACAACTGGCGAACAACCGCACGATGATTGTCATCGCTCACCGGCTGTCAACGATCCGCAAGGCCCGGCGAATTGTGGTTTTGACCGACGGCGGGATAGGAGAACTGGGGACACACGATGAACTGATCGCGCTGGGCGGCAGGTATGCGAGCCTGTACAGCCGGCAGGTGGAGATTTGAGATAAACGGGATAGGGGGTTAATACAAAAGGGGCACAGCGCGCCGTGCCCCTACGGAGTTACGATTGGGAGATCAGGCGCGGCTGACGTAAGAGCCGTCGCGTGTGTCCACCTTGATCTGGTCGCCCATGTTTACAAAAGCGGGCACGGTGACGGACAGGCCGGTTTCGGTCTTAACCCGCTTGTTGACCGACCCCGCCGTATTGCCCACGACGGCGACTTCGGCCTCGGCGACGGTGTAAACGACGGTCTTGGGCAGTTCGTAGTCCAGCACCATGCCGCCTTCGTTCACCATCAACTGCAAATCCATGTCTTCGCGCAGGTACAGCCCATCATCGCCAAACAGCCCGGCGCTGACTTCGTACTGATCGTAGGTGTCGGTATTCATAAACACCAGTGTGTTACCGTCGCGGTAGAGGAACTTCACCGGCTCGGTCTGGATGAAGACGTTGTTCACACTTTCTTCCGCCGAAAAGACCTTAAACTGCGTCTGCTCGGTGCGGATGTCCATCAACTGCGCGCGCATCGAGGCCGCGCCGCGCCCCGGATTGTTATACTGGGTATTGGTGACGCGGTACAGCGTCCCGTTTAAGTCCAGAATCATGCCCTTGCGAATATCACTGGCTGGAATCATACCGTTCGTGTCTCACCTGTTTGTCGTTATGTGAAGTATATTATAACAAAATCTGATCGGACTTCCAGACCTGAACCAGCGGATCGCCCACCTGCGCCACATAGCGATACGCGCCCCAGTCCACCCACGACGCGCCGCAGCGGTCAACCCGTGCGGCAATGGTCGCGTTGCAGTCGGCGATCAGGCGTTCCGACAGCGCGACGGCGCGAGCGAAGCGCGGGCTGACGGCGGCACGCAGCCGCGCCGGCGTATCCAGCGGGCGATTGAGATCGCTTTTTGCGGCAGGGAACGCGCCGGGGATACACAGCGAATAATGCAGCGTGCGATCAATCACGGCGCGCAGACCGTCATGGTCAAACACTGGCGGCGACTGGTGATAGAGCGCCGGGCTGCCCACCCACAGCGCGCGCGCGGCGTAACCGGCTTCGCGGATCACGCGGTCAAATTCGAGGTCGTCCTCCCAGACCATCGTTTCGGAACGCTGCAAAAGAGTGTCGCACAGGCCAAACGGCAGCAGTCCCATCTTGCCCCAGAACGCCTGATAGCCTTCTGACCGGAAGCGCCAGCGCCGCCACGAATCGCGGGCGAAAGCCGCATTGAGCGCGTCTATTACGTCGCGCGGGATATCCACACCGGGAACGGGAAAATGCTGGTACGGGGTGTACGGGCTGACGGCGGCGGGCTGGCCGTTCCGGGCGTGCTGCTCGCCCAGGCGAACCAGCCGCGCCAGCAGGCCGCGCCCCCACACCGCATCGTGCGCGGGCAGGATGAGCCAGCCGGGTGTGTCCAACTGCCGCGCCAGATCAAGCGCAGCCCGCAGCCGCGCCCAGCGATCCGTCAGATTATAACGCCGCCAGCGGTCGGGCGTGTTCCAGCCGCAAACCAACGGCGTGGCGGCATAAGCGTCCGGTGTGCCGGCGGGCAGCGGCGCGGGATTGGCCTCGACCGCCAGCAGCAGCAGATGGGGGAACGTGCCGGGCAGGTGCGCCAGACTGTCAGCGGTCGCGGGACTGTCGCAGACGAACACCACCGCCGCACGCTCGTACCGGCTGAGTTCCTCCAGCCGCGAGGCCAGCGTGAAATCAAACACGCGCCGCTCCCGCGCAGCGGCAGGGCGCGGCAGATACATCAACTCGGCGCTGACGAACCGCCGCCCGCGCAGCGCCGTGACGATTTCCGGCAGTGACGCTAAAGTCAGCGCGGCCATCAGACGCGGCCCAGGACAAACACCGGCTACAGCCCCAACCGCCGCTTGCACTCCTCCAGCATTTCGACGGTGCGGGTCGCGCCGCTGCGCGTGACACCCAGCGCGCGCACTTCCAGCAGGCGATCAAGCGTCCGCACGCCGCCGGCGGCTTTTACCTGAATGTGCGGCGGGGTATGTTTTCGCATCAGGATTAAATCCGCGTCGGTCGCGCCGGTTGGCGCGTAGCCGGTCGAAGTCTTTACCCAGTCGGCGTTGAGTTCGCCGCAGATTTCGCACAGCCGTATCTTTTGCTCGTCGGTCAGATAGGCATTTTCAAAAATCACTTTCACCTTCTGACCCCGCGCGTGAGTCACTTCAATCACCGCCCGGATGTCGGCGCGCACGTAGTCCCAGTTGCCGCTGCGTACCTGGCTGATATTGACGACCATATCCAGCTCTTCGCCGCCATCATCCAGGGCGCGTTCGGCCTCGGCCACTTTGATCGCGGTGGTATGGCCGCCATGCGGAAAGCCGATGGTCGTGCTGGCTTTTACCTGGCTTCCCGCCAGAATGTCGGCGCAGCGCCGCAGGTAATACGGGAGGATGCAGGCGCTGGCAACGTCATAGTCGCGGGCGATGCGGCAGCCCTCCTCCAGTTCGGCGACGGTCAGCGTCGGGTTAAGCAGCGAGTGGTCAATCATTTTGGCGATGTCGGTATAGGTGTAGTCCATGTGGAATGTCCTTCGTTAAAAAGAGGCTGAAACGCCCTGTGCGGGGTCAGGCTCATGATAAACAGCACGCGGCAAAGGGCCGTGATGACCGCCGCGATCAGCGATCCAGCGCAACGGGACTGTAAGCGGACAGCGCCCGAAAGAACTCTTCCTCGGACGGCGGTTTTTTCAGAAAACCGTCCGCGCCCAGCGAACTCGCCAGTTCGGCGGCATCCAGGACGGAACACACCAGCACGGGAATATGCCGGGTTTCCGGCTGGCTTTTCAACGCGAGCAGCACTTCCCAGCCATCCCGTTTTGGCAGCAGGACATCCAGAATGATCAGATCGGGGCGTAAATCACGCGCCGTCTGAATGGCCTGATCACCCTGCTGCGCGGTGAAAAGCTGGTAAGGCTGCGCGACAAGATAACGCCGGAACAGCGCGATCACGTCAGGATTATCTTCAATCAGCAGCAGCGAATTTTCCCGCAGCGGGATGTCCAGCAGGATGCCGGTTTCGTCAGCCGAAGTCCATTCCCGCAGCTGGCCGTCTAACGCCTGGACAAAGGTTTGCAGCGTTTCCTGCCTGAGCAGGGTGTGGTACGACGAGTCCGGTTCATAACGCGGGTGCCTGACGACAATCCGGTACTGATTCTGGTAGACGCTGATGGCTAACGTCAGGCAGGTGCCCGGTCTGGCCTGAATGATGGCCTGCGATAACAGCCAGATTAACGCCTGACGCAGGACTGCCGGATCAAGCTTGACGACGCTGATCGCCGGAGAAATATCCAGCGTGATCTGGACGCGGTGTTTCTCACGCAGGCTCTCCACCGCTTCGAGGGTTCGAGGCAGCAGGGTGTCCAGTTCCACCACAAACGGCTCGCCCAGTTCCTGGCTGTTCAGCCGTTCCAGTTCGGACTGTATCGAAATATCAATCGGCGTCTCCGTCCGGTTTAACTGTTCCCAGAGCAGGCGGCTGAGCACCTGCACCCCCTGGCTGTGATCGCGGTAATACTGGCGCTCGCTCAGGTTGAGTTTGATGAGCGTCTGGTGGAGAGGTTGCTGCTGGACGTACCGGAGCGATAAAATCCCGTACAGTCGGGATTGTTTGGTTGGCAGGGTGTCCTGCGGGACATTGAGCGTTTCGATGGTGCTGATAATCCGTTCACGAAACGACTGGATACGGCTGGCATCACCTTTGGTTTCCGGCACCAGCAGCCGGGGCAGGGGATGTTCCTGTAAAAACGCATAATCGTACAGATGCGCCAGGCAACTGCGAACATCATTGGTGAAGCTTTCAAACGTCAGGCCGGACATAGCGGTATTTTTCCAAAAATTGACACAAACTGTAACTGCCGGGTTCGATGGGTTCTTCAACCCCGATTATACCGGATTACGTTGGGATTATCCTACAGCGTTGAACGCGGTTGGGAGGGTGGCTTTGTGAGCAGCGAGACGAATATGACGCTCATCCTGCTGGCCGTCATCGGGTACAGCATCCTGGTATCCGGGCTGGCCGCGCGCCAGTTGACCATCATCCGGCGCATGAGACAGGAGTCCCACCGGCGGGAGACAGACATGGACAACCTGCGCGAGCAGGTCGAGGTGTATCAGGCGCAGGCCGAACGCTGGCAGCGGCTGGAAGCCCGGATACCGGCGAATCTGGCTCACGACTGCCGCACCCCGATCCGGCTGATTACCGGCTTTTGTGACGCTTTGCTGGCACCGCGCCACGCGCTGCCCGCCGCGTTCCGGGGTGATATTGAGGCGATCCAGCGGAGCGCGCTGCGGCTGCAACCGATCATTGAGCAGGTCTTAAGCCTCTTTGAGACGGAAGTGGTCGCGTCCGGCAGGCCGCCCACCGGCGAGGCCAGCGCACCGGTTGAGGCAGCAACACCTGCGACTATCGTCATCCTGACGGACAACGTGGATGTCAGCCGGTTATTTGAGCAGCATATTAACCATCACCGCCTCATCACCGTTAACAGCGTTGAGGCGATTGGCAATCTCACGCTGCCCGATACCCGCGCCGTCGTGATAACCAGTGAGAAGTTCATCCCGCGTATTCCCGAAGTCGCTCGACTGGTGGGCGCGCGAGTGCCCATTGTGACATGCAGCCTGGGCAGCATCGGCCAGTATGCTCAACACGGGCTGTTCACGGATTTCCTGATGAAACCTGTTACGCCGGAAGCGATGTCGGCGGCGCTAGAGCGCATCGGCGTTCCCATCCGGGAGGTGGTGATTATCGAGGACAACCGCGACCAGATGGAACTGCTCACCCGCCTGTTCGCCAGCCTGAATCCGCCGATCAAAGTATGGAAAGCGTACAGCGGGCGCGAGGGACTGGCGCTGCTGAACGAACAACCGGCAGACGCCGCGCTGCTGGACATCGTGCTGCCGGATATGGACGGCCTGACGCTGGCACACTTTTTGCGAACCGAACCGGCTACCGCCGCGCTGCCGCTGCTGCTGGTTTCCGGCCATCAGGAAACGGCGGTGATGTCCCCGCCGGTGCTGGGAAAAATCGCCGTTTACCGCTTCGATGGCTATGAGGTGGTCGAACTGATCCGGCAGGTAGAGGCGCTGGTCACCCGGTTCAGCCAGGCCGCCGCGCCACCCGCCGCCGGAGCATGAAGATGGTTACTGCGACCAGATGCCAATCGAGTTTAAGTGATCGAGATAGGTATCCAGTGTGTCGGCGGTCACGATGTCCACGCCGGTATCAATGATCCGGTTGGTCGGATCAGTGAAATAGGGTTCCAGCAGGCGCAGGGTTTCCTCGCTGCCCAGCGTGACCGCCGCGTACAGCGTGTACACGCTGAGATACCCCCAGAAGTAAGGACGCTGGCCGATGGCGGCGGACACAGCGCCTTCATTCAGCAGCCGGATGGTGTCTGGTTCCAGATCAAACGCTACGACTTTCACCTTGCCAACCATGCCGGTAATTTTGAGCGCATTACCGGCGGCGGGTCCATCGTAGGAATAGATGGTGACAAACGCTGCCAGATTCGGGTATTGCAGCAGCGCCTGTTCGGCGTTGCTCTCCGCCTTCAGGGGGTCAAGATCATCAATGAGGATGGCTTCGAGGGTGACATTGGTGCCCTGGATCGTATCCTCAATCCCGCGAATACGCTCAATCGCGTTGGGCGCGGTTAACGTCCCAACCAGCGCCACGACCTGCCCGCCGGCTTCGCCCAGTGTCTCAAGCAGCACTTCACCCGCCGCGACGCCAGCCCGGTAGTTGTCCGTTCCCAGATACAGCAGCCGCCCGGTATCTGGCGCATCGGAGTCAATGGCGATGAATTGGACGCCGGCCTCCACGCCCTGTTTGATGATGGTGGTCAGCGATGAAGGGTCTATGGCGGAAAAGGAAATCCCCTGATAACCGGCGTCGAGATAACCCTGGATGAGCTGCCGCTGTTCATCCTTATTGCCCGGCTTGACCGCCGCATCAAAGATGAGCGGCACGCCCAGTTCCCGCGCGGCGCGGTGGCTGGCAATCTGCGCCGCCGTCCAGAACGGAGCGACATCGTTGACCACAATCGCGAAAGCGGTATCTTCCGGGTGGTGTTGGTTTGCGACGGCCTCACCCAGCACTGCCGCAATTTCGGCCAGTTCGGTTGGTTCGAAAGGATTGGGCGACTCGGTAACGGCCTGAGCGTGGGTGAGGGCGACGCCGAGCATGAGCGCCATCAACAGCGTGCCGAGACAGGTGTAAAATTTCATCATCCACTTCTCGCTGAACACTCGCTGGTTTCACTCCATATTGAGCACCACCAGAATCACCTGGAGCAGTTCGTCGGGCAGAAACGGTTTGCTGACGAAAGCATCACAACCAAAATCTGCCGCCCGGTTCATTTCCTGAACGCCGGTCTGGGCGGTGACCGCGATAATGGGCGGCGCGGCCTGACCAAGCTGGGTTTTCAGCATCCGCGCCATCGTCAGCCCATTGATGTCCGGCAAGTCCAGATCGAGCAGTATCAGGTCGAGGCGCTCGCGCCGCACCAGCCGCATCCCGTCCAGCCCGCGCACCGTATGGCAGACTTCATAGCTGGCCGATTCCAGCACTCGAATGGTGTAATCGGCGTTTTCAAGGTTATCTTCGACCAACAGGACACGGGTCATAGCGTCTGACTATCCTTTACGGGGGCCTGGGCGCACGCCAGTTTTACCATATCGCAAAAATATTGTTCATCGAGCGGAGTCTGAAGATAGAAGTCAACAGACTCAAAGGCGTGTGAAACCGTTTCGGCCACACCCAGAATGATGGGAATATGGCCGGTGTCGGGATCCGCTTTCACCGCGTGGATGAGCGCCTGAAGTTCCGCTGCGGGCAGTTGAAGCTGAAGAAAGATCGCGTTGGGCAGGCCGATCTGCGCCAGTTCGAGCACCTCGCCGGCGGAACTGGTGGACAGCACGATGTAACCGTCCTGTTCCAGCCGCTGCTGCAACTGGCTGACCAACCGCAGATTGTCGGCAGCCAGCAGGACGGTGCCGGCGGCGGTCACGACCGGCCTGCCGGCAAAAACGCGGCTGGTGCTGAAAGCTGTACTGGTGTTCGGCGTCACGGTCTGCTGCCATTCGTTGGCTAACGGCAGCGTGAAGGTAAAGGTGCTGCCTTCCCCATACACACTTTCAAAGGTTAAGTCACCGCCCTGCATCTGGCAAAGCTGCTTGCTGATGTCCAGCCCCAGACCCGTGCCACCATGCAGTGTGCCGCTGGTTTCACTCACCTGATTAAACCGGTCAAAAATATACGCCTGCATGTGTCTGGCGATACCAATCCCCGTGTCAATGACGGAGACTTTTACGAAGGCTGCCTCGACAACCGCGCGCAGGGTAACGCTGCCCTGATCGGTAAACTTGATCGCATTGGACATGAGATTCAGCACGATCTGGCGCACGCGCTGCGCGTCAGCCCAGACCGGCGGCAGGTTCGGTGGGTAATCGGCTTTTAACTGAACCGGCTTGTCCTTGATCAAACCGACTGAGGTGGTCAGCACCCCTTTAAAAATGTCCGTGAGATTGATCGCCGCGAACTGAAGCTCCTGTTTGCCGGCCTCAATCTTGCTCAGATCAAGAATGTCATTGATTAATCCGATCAGGTGATACCCATTGTCCCGAATCAGGCCGATGTCCTTCGCGTAGACATCGGGCAGCGGCACATGGCTGTACATGGATGGTTTTTCCAGCATCGAGGTGGCGTAGCCGATGATCACATTCAGCGGCGTGCGGAGTTCATGGCTCATGTTGGACAGAAACAGGGATTTCGCCCGGCTGGCCTGTTCGGCGCGTTCCTGGGCCAGCGCCAGTTGGCGCGCCGTTTCGATCTGGCGATGGTATAAGTCGGCGTTTCGAACGGCTACCGCCAGTTGAGCACTGAGAATGGACATCACCCGCAGGTCAGATTCGGTGAAGCGCCCGCGTTTGTCCGATTGCAGTTTCAGCACGCCCAGCAGCTTGCCGCCAAAGCGCAGCGGCAGCGCCATCTCCGAACGGATAATGTCGCCGGTGGCCGCCAGCGTTTTATGAATGTCATTGGCGATGATGCCTTCGCCGCAGCGCCCGGCCCAGGCGACTAATGAATCCTCGGCATCCAGCGGGACACTCCGGCAGCTTAAATCACCGCTGGCGTCGTTCACCATAATGAGGTTGTTTCCGCTTTCGTCCAGCAGGTAGATACAGATGCAGCTCAGATTAAAATTGGTGCGGGTGAGTTCGGACACTGTCGCAAGAAGCTGGTCGGTGTCCAGCACGGCGGCGACCGCCGCGCTCACTTTGGCGACGGTTTCCAGTTCGCTGGTACGGGCGATGACGCGCATTTCCATACTGCTGTACAGCGCCTTGAGTTCTCTGGACATCTTATCGAAAGCCTGTGCCAGCCGGCCAATTTCGTCCTGCCCCCTGACCTGGGGAATCGTGACATCCCACTGCTGCTGGCTGATGGCTTTGGATACCTGGGCCAACTGCTGCACCGGCTGGACGATGTTATGGGTGATCGCCCAGGCTACCACCAGAGCGACGAGCAGGGCGACCGCCGCCACCGTAATCGTGACCAGCCGCGCCTGATAAATTTCACCCAGGACGTTATCAAGACTTTCTTCGTAGATGAACGTCCAGTAGGTGTCGTCCCGTCCGGGAATCGTGGTTGTGGTATAGGCCTGAAGCGTAGCCGGGCGGTCGGGTGAATCAAACAGCGACCCTTCCCGCTGCTGGCGGATGGTGGCCGCGTTGTTGGGCTGATCGTTGATAAAACTGCTGTCCGTACCCAGCAGGCTGCCATACAATTTGTCCTCATCGGGATGGAACAGATAGTTGCCCGCCCGATCTATGACATAACTCGTGGCTCTGGCATCCGAGACCGCATTCACCTGCAAATAAGGCAGCGCGTGAGCTTTCAGGACAATCACGCCGACAATCCCGCCGCCTTCGGCAAACAACGGCAGCGAGAAACGCAGCGCCGGCACATACGGTTGTGCCGCTGTGCCGTTGGCCGCATCCAGTTCGATGTCGGAGATATAAACCTGCCCTCCCAGGCGCAGCGGTTCAATGAAATACAGGTGCGCGCCGTGATTCTCCAGGTATGCCGCGTCCACGCTGGCCGGAACGCCGGAACGCCGGTCTACGACCAGCAGTTCCTGGCCGGTATTGTCCAGAATGTGCGCGCTGAGGTACACGGGGTTATCGTGCAGGAACAGACGCAGGCGCGACGACAGAAAGCCTTTCGCCGTCGTTTCATCGCCGATGCCATCCAGCACACCGACGAAACGGCGGGTGGCCGAGGCCTGACTGAGGAACAGGACATCCCGTTCGCCTTCGGCCAGCAGTTCGCGGGCGGCGGCGGCCTGCGACCGTACCAACTGTAAGTTGCGCGATTCGGCTGTCCGCAGCAGTTCCCCGGTGGTGATGTTGACACTGTAAACCACGATCAGCGCGGTGGGGATGAGCAGCGTCAGGATAATCACCAGGAAAAGTTTAACTTGCAGGCGTTGGCCGATAAATTTCATCATGCTGTTAAGTACCTGAAATAAGCGGTGTATTTAAGTGCATGATAACACTATTCGGGGTGAATCCGGGATAATGACATAGTTGGTGAACTCATAAAATGCCCTTTTGCCCCCATTCCCAGCCCCTTCCGCTCCGCGTGATGGCGAAGGAACGGCAGTGTGTGATTAACCCCTCACCCTGGGGGAGAGGGGTGGCGCAAAGCGCCGGGGTGAGGGCTGGCAAAGGGCGAGATTAATTCACCAACAACAGCGCCAATCCCGTTACGCCTGACCGGGTTGAACCGCCTGAGTCCGGCGCCGGAAAGTCAGGAAGGCCCCCCGGCTGGTCAGCAGTTTTTGCAGCGCGATAAAGGTGAACAGCAGGAAACCGATGGCGATTTTTGTCCACCAGCTGTTCAGCGTGCCATCAAAGGTGATGTAAGTCTGAATCACCCCCTGGATCAGAATGCCGATGAACGTCCCGGCCACATAACCGACGCCGCCGGTCAGCAGCGTGCCGCCAATGACAACGGCGGCGATGGCGTCCAGTTCCACGCCGGTAGCCGCCAGCGGATAACCGGAATCGGTGTACAGCGAATAGATGATGCCGGCCAGCGTTGCCAGAACGCTGCTCAGGGTATACACGCCGATGACAGTACGCCCGATGGGAACACCCATGAGCAGCGCCGCTGTATCGTTGCCGCCGATGGCGTACACATCGCGGCCAAAGCGCGTGAAATGCGCCAGCAGAATGCCACCCAGCAGCACCAGCAGGAACAGGATCGCGACGAAGGTCAGCCGGCCTTTATCGGGAAACCGGATGAACAGGGTGTCCAGTTCCTTATAAAACGGATGGGTGATTGGCACGGAAGCCGTGTTGATGACAAATGCCATGCCGCGTGCCAGAAACATGCCGGATAAGGTGACGATGAACGGGGGGATTTTGAAGTAATGAATCACCGCGCCCATTGTAGAGCCAAAGATGGCGCCCATCGTCAGCACCAGCACAAACACGATCAGCGGGTGAAAGCCGGATTGTTCGATGAGGGTCGCGCAGAAGACGCCGGTAAAAGCAATCACCGC
>JARKOK010000309.1 GCA_029975765.1 Aggregatilineales bacterium | reverse complement strand
AGCCATTCTCATCAATTATCCGAACAACCCGACCGGCGCGGTGCTGTCCTGCGACCGGCTGCTGGAAATCGCCGCCGTTGCCGAGAAGTATGACCTGATGGTGCTGTCCGACGAAATTTACGAGCGGCTGGTATACGGCGTTAAACACACCAGTTTTGCGTCGCTGCCGGGCATGTACGAACGCACCATTCTTCTGAGCGGCCTGAGCAAATCGTTCGCCATGACCGGCTGGCGTATCGGGTATATCACCGCGCAGCCGCCGATTATGGAAGCAGTCCGCAAGCTGCACCAGTATCTGATCATGTCCGCGCCGACGATGGGGCAGGTAGCCGCGCTGGAGGCGCTGGAACACGGTGAAGCCGATGTGGAAGCCATGCGGGCGGAATACGATACCCGCCGCCAGATGATCGTCAGCGGTTTTAACGAACTGGGGCTGACGTGTTTCGAGCCGCGCGGCGCGTTTTACGCCTTCCCCAGCATTGCCGCCGCTGGCATGGCCGATGAAGACTTCTGCGAACGGCTGTTGTATGAAGAACGGGTCGCGGTTATCCCCGGCAGCGCCTTTGGCCGCAGCGGCAGCGGGCATATTCGCGCCAGTTATGCTACCAGCCAGCAGAATATTGAAATCGCGCTGGAACGGATGCAGCGTTTTATGCGCCGGCACGGTTAGTAAAAAACTGCGCCAGTTTAAGGCGAATGAAAGTTCAGGCTGTTACAATCTGGCACAGTCAGAACTCTCAGCGCCTTTTATGCAGTTTAAGGGAAACTTGTGTCACCTTTGACTCCGGCCACAGTAGCGGCGCTCTGTGGGTCGTTGGTATTATTCTGGGTTTACTTTCACCTTTACCGCCAGAGCGGTAAGCGGTATTTGCGGTGGTGGATGTTTGCGCTGGCCGCGTCGTCAGTGCGGTATTTGGCGCTGCTGGTCGGGCTGCTGCTGGGGGCGACCACCGCGCTCGATCTGGTGCAGTACCTGGCAATACTGGTCACCGGCCTGGCGCTGCTCCAGGGCACGTATGCGTTTCTGAACCGGCCCTTCCCCCGCTTCTGGTTTGGTATCGCCGGCATCGTCGTGGTCTGGACGGTGGTGGGCAGCGGCGCGCAGTGGCCGCTGCTGCCGCTCACTCTGCCGCTGTACGGTCTGCTGACCGTCATTCACCTTCTGGCTGGCCTCGCCATCTTACGCTCAGACGAATTCTCCGGGAGAGGCAAATCCATTGTCGGCTGGGTGTTCATCATCTGGGGGCTGCACCGCGCCGATTATCCCTTCATTCGTTCCATCGAATGGCTGTCACCCTGGGGCTATATTCTGTCCGCTGTTCTGGAAATTATCGTCGCGGTCGGGATGATGCTCATCTATTTCGACCGCACCCGCGCCGAACTGGAAGCCAACGAACAGCGGCTGGCGCAGGACGCCAGCGACCGCCGCCGCACCGAAGCGGCGGAACATGAGCAGCGCCTGTTGGCTGAAGCCCTGCGCGATACCGGGGCGGCGCTGACCAGCGCGTTGGATTTACCGGAGGTGCTGCACCGCATCCTGGAACACATCGCCCGCCTGGTGCCGCATGACGCGGCCACGATCATGCTGGTGGACGACGGCATCGCGCATATCGTGGACAGTCGCGGTTATGTCGAACGCGGACAGCTGGCGGCGCTGGCGATTCGATTCCCGGTGGCCGAAAGTGAGAAGTTCACCAGCATGGTAGCGAGCGGTCTGCCGCTGATTATTGACGACGTGCATACCGACAGCAAGTGGCTGGACATGGCGGAAACCCGCTGGATACGAGGTTATCTGGGCGCGCCTATCCGGGTCGAAGGTCAGACGATAGGTTTCATTAATCTGGACAGCGCCACTCCGAAGGTATTTAATGCCCGCCATGCTGAAACGCTGCGTATCTTTGCCGATCAGGCCGGTATCGCCCTCCGTAATGCCCGCCTGTACGATACGCTGCGCCGGCAGGCGGCGGAACTGGAACAGCGGGTGGCCGACCGTACCGCCGAACTGGAGCGCGAACGCGCCCAGTTGTGGGCCATTCTTGATGGCATCGGCGAAGGGGTGGTCGGTATGATCTTTGGTGACGCGCCGGACTCCATCGCTTACCGTTATACCAACAGCGCGCTGCACCGGCTCATCGGTTTTACGCCGGACGAGTGGGATACCAGAAGCGTGTTTATCGGCAATCTGCCGCCCGACCAGTTCCCGGCGACGTGGAGCGACATGCTGAATGCGATTGCCTCCAGTGGGCTGTGGAAAACGGAAACCCTTGTGCAGCGAAAGGACGGCTCTACCTTTGAAGCCAGCCTCACGGTCAGCCAGGTGACGGGCAAACACGGCCAGATCGAAGGGGTGGTTTCCATCCTGCGCGACATCAGCCAGGAAAAAGCCCTGGAAGCGCAGAAAGCCAACTTCGTCACCAGCGCCTCGCACGAACTTCGCACACCGATTGCCAATCTGAAAACCCGGCTCTGGCTGCTGCGGCAGCAACCGGAACGTCTGCCGCAGCATCTTGAGATACTGGATCAGGTCACGAACCGGATTCAAAAACTGGTCGAAGACCTGCTTGACCTGTCGCGGTTTGAACGCGGTGTCATCCCGCTTGAGCTTCAGCGTCTGCACTTGCAGGCGTTCGTGGCCGAGTTGGTCGAAGTGCAGCAGGTCGAAGCCGACCAGAAACAGCTTGAGCTGGCTTGCAGCCTACCCCCACCGAACCTTATCGTGAAAGCTGACCCTGACCGCCTGAACCAGATCATCACCAACCTGATTACCAACGCGATCCGGTACACGCCGGCGGGTGGGAAGATTGAGGTGCGGGCCCGCGCCGCTGACGACACCACTGCCCTGATCGAAGTGCAGGATTCGGGTATAGGGATCGCGCCGGAACATTTGCCGCACATCTTCGAACCGTTCTACCGCGCGCACCCGGATGGCAGTGGGATGGGGTTGGGCTTAAGCATCTCGCGGGAGATCGCGCAGCTGCACGGCGGCGACCTGAGCGTGACCAGCCAGCCCGGTGAGGGTAGCTGTTTTACGCTGCGGCTGCCGCTGCTGCAAGGTGGTACGATTTGAAAATTGCCGCGTTCCGGCGTAAGATGCACAACAAAATGAGAACAAACGGCAGGGCACTATGACCGATTTTCAGGCACGGTCTACTAACAAAACGGATGAAGCGTATAAAACGCTCGAAACGATTCTGCTTCAGCGCCGCAGCCAGCGCAGTTACTTGCAGCAGCAAACCGTTGCATTTACCGAAGCGTTATTCGGGGCGCTGCAATCCGCCATTCTGGACTGCCGCGCGCGGGGTTTAACCGAACTGGGCGAACCCCGTTTGATTGACCATCCCGCCGGCGGCAGCCGCCGCGCGCTGCAAATTTCCATCGAGGACTGGAGCGTGATTTTTGTGCCGCTGGTTGGCACCGCCTGGCCGAACGCGCGCGATGAAGCGCAGATACCGGGCGCGGCGTTTAAGGAATTGTGCGGGCGCATCGCTGTCTTTATCGGCAGCGAACCCGACTCCCCTTCCTTTTACGACTTCCTGATTCTACCTAACGGCTCGTGGTTCGCGTGGGGTTACGGCTGGCCGCGTCAGGCGTCCACGCTGGAAGAAACCGACTTCAAAATGCTGGCCTACGAGCTGCTGGCAAGCTTCGTAAAGGATATTCATACGACGTGGCGCACGCGGGCGACCACGCCGCTGGGCGTGGCGATGGACGCGCGTAAGCGGGCGTATGTGTTCGGGCTGCCGGGGGATGAATAGAAACCGGCAGGTGTCGGTCTTTAGAAGCCATTTGAGAAGTCTTTTTGCCCTCATCCCCCGGCCCCTTCCGCTCACGCGTCATGGAGAAGGGGAGAAAAGACCGCTTAAGCCCCTCTCCATGAGGGAGAGGGGTTTGGGGTGAGGGCTTTTCAAACGGTTTCTTAGTCCCTAACCAAAAGCCGAAGACTCACAACACACAGCTAACGACCTGAGAATGACCTATGCCTTACAGCCTGTTACAGGTAGCCGAAGCCTTCGTTCGCACCGGTGAACTGACGGACGCGCTGGAGATACTCCACCAGCAGTTAACGGCTGTCCCGGACGACGACGAAGCGCGGCGGCTGCGGGCGGCGGTGCGGTTGCGGCTGGCGGGTGATGAACACCTGCGCGCCGCGTTGAGTGATCTGGACGCGCTGGCCGCGCCGACGGCGGACGATTATGTACAGCGTTCGATCATCTGCCAGCGCCTTACGGATCTGCCGGCGGCGCTGGCGGCCATGCAGCAGGCGCACCGGCAGCAGCCGGATGATGACCGCATCACGGCGCGCCTGCTCGATCTGCTGCTGCTGACGGGCGACCGCCGCGCCGCGTATGATCTGTTGAAGGCGCTGCCGGCAAGCTGGCGCTGGCTGGAACGGGCGGGCGATCTGGCGCGGGATGAGGGCGACGACGTGGCCGCGATAGATGTTTACACGGCGGCGCTGGAACACCTTGACGAACGGATGGATACCGGGGGCAGCGCCTTCGCTGCCGCGCTGAAAACGGCGCTGTTGGCAAAACGCGCCGGGGCGCGGCTGGCTGCCGGCCAGCCGGAGCAGGCCGAAGCGGATTACCGGCTGCTGGAACAGCGAATGCCGTCCGACGCGGCTTACCCCTTCTGCCGGGGACTGGCACGGGCGCAGCAGGGGGACATCGCCGGCGCGCTGGCATTATGCCGCGCGGCGCTGGCGCGTGTTAACCAAACCCTGCGACTGGAACTGCTGGCGGCGCTGGACACAGCGGCCTATGCGGAACTCCGTGAAGGTTTGAAGTCGGAAACGTAGGGACAGGGCGGCGACCTGTCCCTATGGCAGGTCAGCGGTTCATGAAACGGTAGCCGACCCCGCGCAGCGTCATGATGTATTCGGGATGGTCGGGGTCTTTTTCGAGCTTCTGGCGCAGATAGTGGATATACAGCTTCAGGCTGTCAATCGCGTTGGCGTATTCTTCGCCCCAGGCTTCCGTCACCAGTTCGTTACGGGTCACAACGCGCCCGGCATTCCGAACCAGCACGCCCAGCAGGTTAAATTCCTTCGGCGTAAGGTGGCGAATTTCGTTCCGCACCCATACCTCGCGGTTCATAAAATTCACGCGGAAATCACCACCATTAAACACCAGTTCTTCGCTGATGTTCGGCCTGGGCGCGCGGCGCAGGTGTGCCCGAATGCGGGCGACCAGTTCATCATTTTCATACGGTTTCGCAACGTAGTCATCGGCGCCCAGTTCCAGACCGCGCACCATATCGCGTGTTTCGCCGCGCGCCGTTAAGAAGATGATCGGCACGTCAGACATTTCACGCAGGCGGCGGCAAACTTCCCACCCGTCCATATCGGGCATCATGATGTCCAGCAGCACCAGATCAGGCTGGTAACGGTAGGCTTTGCGCAGGCCGTCCTCGGCACGAAAGGCTTTGATGACTTCGTAGCCCCGGCGTTCCAGCAGGATAGCAATCAATTGGACGGTCGTTTCTTCGTCGTCAATGACGAGAATTTTTTCAGCCATGAGCCTGTCCCCTCAGTCGTACTCCGTCGGAGTGTGCACAAACCTTTTCTAACCCGGACGTTACAAATTTACAACCTTTACTGTATCATGGGGCGATATAGGGCGCAAGTGGGGCTGCGCGACAACTCAGCTTAAGGGGGATAATCATGACGGAAGTCAGTATACGGTTTGAAGTTGACGGCGAACCGATGGCACTCGAACAGATAGACGAACAGTTGGAACTGGCGGAACTGCTGGAACACACTGAAGCGCAGATCAGAACACAGGTGACACGGCAGTTAGGCGATCTGCGCTGTGCCGAACACCACCAGCCGCCGCAGGTAGTCGTGACGGCACAGTACACCAGCGACACTGAGCAGATGGAACTCTCGTATCATGTGGATACCTGCTGCAAACCGTTTTTACTGCGCGTGGTGTCGGCGCTCAATCATTAGCGCAGAATCAGAGGAAATTTGGAATGATTGTAGGGGGAGCGCCGGTGTGTGACCATGACTTGTTTCGTGCCGAATGTGTCATGCGGCAGCGCGGCGCGCAGGGTATACTGAAACGATTGCATCCACTTGTTCAACAGGGGAAGATATGTACCAGGCCACCCACTTATCCCACAGCGACGCCGCGACCATCGTCAACGCCATTCGTGCCGAACTCGAACAGCAGGGGAAGGGCGGCGCGGTGGCCGTTGTGGACGAACACGGCGAACTGCTGGCTTTCCTGCGTACCGACGGCTGCCCGCTGGCCTCGATTACCATCGCCATCAACAAAGCCTTCACCGCCAGCCGCGAGCGTAAGGAGTCCGCTGCCGTCGGGCGAAAGTCCCGCGAGGAAGGCTTCCCGATGACCAACTTTGGCGAACTGCGCTACGTCACCTGGGGCGGCGGCGTGCCGGTGGTCTACGAGGGGCAGGTGATCGGCGGCGTTGGCGTCAGCGGCCTGTCGGAAGAGGAAGATGTGGCGCTGGCGAAGATCGGCATCCGGGCGCTGCTGGCCTGAGGCCCGGTGTCCCGTTCGCGTGTTGGTTAGCCACAAAAAAACGCCCTCGATCTCTCGAGACCGAGGGCGCTGCCGGTACGGACACGCGCGGCGCGCCCGTACCATTTATGATGCTGAACTTAGCTGCCCGGCGTGGCTTCCGGGGTCATTTCCATCATCTCTTCGTCGGGGACGGTGGGCAGATCGTTGTCCACTTCGGGGAAGCCCGCAATGGGTTCCGTCCACAGTTCACCGGCCAGGTACGCTTCCAGGTTCTCCGGCGTTACCACAACCGACGGGGTGAGGGTGATAAGCGGCACTTCTTCGCCCGCCAGAATCTTCGCCATCTGGTCAATCACGGTCACGCCCATGCGGTACGGGTCCACGCCCAGCGTCGCGCTGAACTGGCCCTGCGCCAGCAGGTCAAGCGTCGGCGGGTTGCCATCAATGCCAACCGCGAAGAAGTCTTCATTGATCTTCAGCCCCAGCCCTTCAGCGGCCAGCCCGGCGCCAATCGCCATTTCGTCGCTGTTGCCGTAGAACACGTCAATGTCCGGCGTCTGCTGGAGGGCGATACCGGCCACTTCCTGGCCCTTCGTCCGCAGCCATTCGCCGGTCTGCTCGCCAACGACTTCCACGTTCGGGCAGGCTTTTTCGAGGCCAGCCTTGAACCCACCGGTACGGCGGTGCGAGAAGATGCTGTCAATACCGAGCAGGATGTAAACCTTGCCGTTGGTTTCGGCGGGTTCCATGCCGTATTTTCCGGCGATCAGGTCGCAGGTGTGCATCGCCAGTTTTTCCGCGCCGCCCCACTGGTCGTAACCAATATAGGTTTCGACTTTCGCATCCGGGTCATCAAACGGGGTGATGAAGTTGTGCGCCAGAATCGGGATGCCCTTCTCATTGGCGGCCTGCACGGCGGTGATGGCCGAGTCCGTGCCAATCGGGTTGATGCTGATCGCGTCCACACCCAGTTCCAGAAGCTGCTGCACAGTGGTCACAAATGCCTGGAAATCACCTTCGCTGGCGGGGGCCTGGACGATCAGCTCCCACCCCAATTCTTCAGCGCGCGCCTTCGCGCCGTCCACCATCGCCACATGAAACGGGCTGGTGAGCGCCGGCGGCACGAAGCCAACAGTATATTTTTCGCCTTCCTGAGCGGCTGCCGGGGCCAGAACCACCATCAGCAGCGCCAGCACGGTAACAAGCGCGAGAACCTTATTCCGATGCATACAAAAACTCTCCTTATAGTTCTCTAATGGCCGGTCGAGAGGATCCACCCTCGCACCGGTCGCCTCAACTCTCAAACGGGGTCGCGCCCCGATGGATCACTTTTTAAAGTCTATAGTCGTTAGTCTGTAGTCATTAAAACTTACGAATGACTGGTGACTAACGACCGGCAGCTATCCTGCCCCTCGCCTCCCGAAACGCAGCCATTTGACTTCACCGCGCCGGATGACATCCAGCATCACCGCCAGCACGATGATCGCGCCGATCACGATCTCTTTGGCGTTCGATGGCACGTTGAGATACACCAGCCCGGCGTCCACCACCCGGATGATAAACACACCGACCAGTGTGCCCCAGATGCCGCCCGTACCGCCCGACAGCGCCGTACCGCCGATGACCACCGCCGCCACCGAAATCAGCGTCATGTTCGTGCCGTTCTGGTACGCGCCGGATTGCAGCCGTCCCATCACCAGCACGCCGCTGATCGAAGCCAGCAGGCCGCTGATACCGTAGATGAATATCTTGGTCAGGTTCACGTTGATGCCGGACAGTTTCGCCGCCGTTTCGTTGCCGCCAATGGCGTAGGTGTAACGGCCAAACTTGGTATGCCGCAGGATGACCCACACAATCGCGTAAATGATGATGGCAATCACCAGCGGCATCGGAACGCGGAGCGAGCCGACTTCAAACGAAGAAGTGAGGAAACTGAGCAGGCTGTCTTTCTGGATGTTGATGCCCGCGCCGCGCGTCCACACCAGCGACACGCCGAGCAGGATGCTGCGAAAACCGAGCGTAACAATGAACGGGTTCATGTTAAACGCGGTGATGATTAAACCCTGGAACAGCCCCACACCCGCGCCGGCGGCCAGCGCAATTGCAATCGCAGCGGCGGCAGGGATGCCGTATGCAATCTGCCCGCCGGCCTCGCTGGTGCCGGCGATCAGAATCGCCGCAACCACGCCGCTGAAGGACACCATCGCCTCTACCGAGAGATCAATCCCGCCGGTAAGGATAACGAACGTCTGCCCGGCAGCCAGAATACCGATGGCTGCCGCTTCCAGCCCGATCAGCATCAGGCTGGTGGGGCTGCGGAAGGCCGGGGCGGTTATCCACAGAAACGCCACCATCAGCAGCAGGACGATCAGCGGCCCCATCGCTACCAGGATGCGGCGCAGGATGAGGCCGGCGCTGGCCGCCGGCTGAGATGGAACGGTGGGAGTAGTAGTAGAGGAGGGTGCGCTCATAAAATGACTCACTATCTATCTATATCCCTGCGGGACGGCAGGAATCATCCCGTAAGGTGTCATGCGTGTTCCGGCACAATTTTGTTGCTGCCGGTAGCGTATTCCATGATTTTTTCCTGTAGTGCCTGCACATCCGGGTAATCGTCGCGGTTGATAATCCCGGTCACTTCGCCTTCACGGATAACCATGATCCGGTCGCTCATGCCCATGATTTCCGGCAGTTCGGAACTCACCATCAGGATCGCCACCCCCTGCCGTGCCAGTTGGTTCATCAGCTTGTAGATTTCAACCTTCGCGCCCACATCAATCCCGCGTGTCGGTTCATCAAAGATGAGCACACGCGGCTCGGTCGCCATCCACTTGCTGAGTACCACTTTCTGCTGCGTGCCGCCGGACAGGTTGATCGCCAGTTGGTTCTGGCTGGGTGTTTTAATTGCCAGATTGTCTATGAATTTCTGGGCCAGCTCGGTTTCTTTGCGGCGGTTGGTCAGCAGGCCACGTGTCAGTCGTTGCAGCACCGACATGGTAATGTTCTCGCGGGTGGACATTTTTAAGATCAGCCCCTGCTGCTTGCGGTCTTCGGTCAGCAGGCCGATGCCGTACCGGATGGCATCGCGCGGGTTGTGAATCGTCACCGGCTGGCCGTCTATATAGAACCTGCCGCTGTCAATTAAATCCGCGCCGAAGATCGCCCGCATCAGTTCGGTGCGTCCCGCGCCCACCAGCCCGGCAATGCCCAGCACTTCGCCGGCATAAAGGCTGAAGCTGATGTTCCGCAGCCGGCTGCCCTGGTTCAGATTTTCCACCCGCAGCACTTCCGCGCCGCGCGGCGTGACTTCCTTCGGGAACTGCTCCGATACATCGCGCCCGACCATATAACGGATCAGGCTGTCCACGTTGAGCGAATTCGTCGGCTGGGTGGTGATGTGCTGCCCGTCACGCAGAACGGTGATGCGGTCGCTGATCTCAAACGTCTCGTCAAGGTGATGGCTGATGTAAATGATCGAAACGCCCTGCGCCTTCAACTCGCGGATGATGCCGAACAGGTCTTCGATCTCCCGCACGCTCAGGGCGGAGGTCGGTTCGTCCATGATGATCAGGTCGGCGCGGTGATGCAGCGCCTTCGCCACTTCCACCATCTGCTGCTGCCCCACACCCAACTGGCTGAGCGGCTGGCGCGGGTCAATCTCAAGGTGCAGTTTCGCCAGCAGTTCGCGCGCCTTTGCGTGCATCTCGCGCCAGTTAACCAGCACGCCGCGTTCGATCTCGCTGCCGAGAAAAATATTCTCGGTCACGGACATCTGCGCGACCTGGTTCAATTCCTGGTAAATGGTGGTAATGCCGGCCACCTGCGCCTGGCGCGGGTTCGTGAAGTGAACGGGGTGGCCTTTAAAGATCACGTCACCGCCGTCACGCACGTAGACGCCGGAGAGAATTTTCATCAGGGTGGATTTGCCCGCGCCATTTTCCCCTACCAGCGCGTGAACTTCACCGCGCCGCACATCGAAGTTAACTTCGTGCAGCGCCAGCACGCCGGGGAAGCGTTTGGTAATGGCGCGCATTTCCAGCAAGAGGGGGGCATCGCTGCCGTTAGAGAGTGTGGTTTGGCTCACGGTGCTGCCTGCGTAAACATTTTTGAGGTGGAAAAAACGAACAACTAATTGTGAACGCTCTCACGACCATAAGTCTAACGTACTTTCCCCAAAAGCGCAAACAAGTGGGCGTTCGGGATTCGACCCGTAACCTCCAACTGGACACACGCCCCGCAACCCGCTAGACTAACAGATGTTCTATGCTGATGTTGGCGTGGGTCTTAACCTGCGCCGCTAACCATCATAAGTGTGAGTTCCTGGTTATGATCCCCGTTCGACTGGAAGTGCGTAACTTTCTGGCCTACCGCGCGCCGGATCCGATCCGGTTTGACGGCATCCACCTCGCCTGTCTGACCGGCCCCAACGGCGCGGGCAAATCCTCGCTGCTGGACGCGATCACCTGGGCGCTGTGGGGGCGCGCCCGCGCCAAACGTGACGACGATATGATCCACCAGGGGCAGACGGATATGCTGGTACAGCTCGATTTCGAGCAGGAAGGCATCGTCTACCGGGTCATCCGTAAGCGGTCGCGCAAGAATCGGGGCACGGGCGAACTCAATTTATATTCGCTGGTGGACGGCCAGATCACCACCCTGAGCGAGCCGGCCATCCGGGATACGCAGGACAAAATCAACCGGCTGCTGCGGCTGGATTAC
>JARKOK010000306.1 GCA_029975765.1 Aggregatilineales bacterium | reverse complement strand
TATGGGATCAGGAACGTTCCCATGACCGACTGTGGAGTTGAGGCGTGGCGAATTACATCCTTATCCCGAATTGACGTGAATGCTAAAGCAGATTCTTGAAAGAAATCAACGAATAAATGAGGGCACGGTACGCCGTGCCCCCTGGAGTTTGGCAGTCTGAAGAAAGTCGTTGTCAAGTGACAGCGGCTTTTTTTGTGGGAGGCAGTGGAAAAGGGCTGAAAAACGCCGTTAGGCACGAGCGGCAGCGAAGACGGCGTTGCGTAAAGCCAGGAGCAGGCGTTCTTTTTCACCCCAATCAGCCGGGGACGGGGAGCAAAGGGGGTGGAAAACATGCTGACCCCAGAAAGCAGCGCGGTAGGCACGCCAGAGGGTGGTGAGCGACCAGCGCGGCGAACCGCGCCACCAACGGGTCGGGACAGGCGGTGCGCCCGTCAGCTGCCAGGTGCGGTAGCCCGCCAGCAGCAGCAGCGCATAGACCCAGGCACTCCATTGAACGGAGCGGACGGCAGCGGTCGGGTTGAAACACTGCTTGTGGCCCAGCCCGAAGGTGGACTTGAGTTCGCGGTGAGCCACCTCGACCTCCCAGCGCTGCCAGGCCCAGAAGAGCAGGGTGTCGAGCGGGAGCGGGAGCGTCCACTGTCCTGCTTCATCGGGAACGGCATTGACCAGAAATGGCAGCGGTTCCCGGCGGGTGTTGGCGTTGCCTTTGCCGCGCACCACGATGAGGAAGAGCGGCACCGCTGCGGCCGGTTTACGCAGCACCGGCCCCAGCACCTTGACTTGCAGCTGGCGTGCTTTCCCGCGCACCTGGATGGTGACCCGACGCCAACCGCGCCGTTCCTGCCAGACCTGCTGGGGGGTCAACGCCCGTTCGCCATATTTGCGATTGCCATGCGCCGCTGGGTCGGGCAGATGCCACAGCACGCGGTTGCGGGCGCTGCGAGCCAGGAGGATCACCTGGGGCGGCAACCGCTGCCACAGGCTGACAGTGTCGTAATGACCATCCCCCACCAGCAGCACCGTCTGTTCGCTCCGGCCTGCGCTGGTGAACTGGTCTCGAACCCAAGCCAGAAACTGCACCGCCGCTTCCCACTCTTTGCAGGCGGCGTGAACTTGGGGTCTGGACTTCGCGGTGAAGGCCGGCAACCACCGCAGCGGCAGCGCCCGACTGTAGCCCGCCTCACTCGGTAACAGCCAACTGCCATTGAACCAACGTTGTGCTAAATGGATGCCGACCTTGAACGGCGGCGTTCGCAGGTGGCGTAACCAGCCCACCCCTTCCAGCTTGTGACTGCTGCGGGGGGTCTGTGTGCCATCCCCGACCAGCACATAGACTTCATTTCCCTCAACATGCCGCAGCGTCTCGCCAAACAACACCTGGCTGGCCGCGTCGTAGTCGAATAAGCCCCGACTGAATACCCGATACATCGCACTCCAGTCTTGGCCGGTCATCCCTAAGGCCATCAGCAGTTGCGTCACGGTATGCCGTGCAAACACAAACACTTCGGCCACCACCATCGCCACCACCCGTTGGTATACCCGCTCTTGTTTGAATATTCTGCGATGTGCTTCTAAGAGTCCAAATAACTGCTTGAGGAGTTCGTCATTTTGTGGGATAGTAGTCATGTAAAGACCTCTGGTTCACTTGTTTTTCGCAACTCAAGCTTGACCAAAGGTCTTTCACTTTGCAACATTTGCCAAACTCCAGGTAGGGGGTACGGTGGGCCGTACCCCCTACGGCCTAGATGATATTGCTCAACACCATATCCGCAAATTCGGTCGTGCTGATCCACGCGCCGCCCTTAGGGGCAATATCGGCGGTGCGTGCGCCGGCTGCCAGCGTGGTCTCGACAGCCGTCTCAATCGCTCTGGCCTCGGCTTCCAGCCCCAGACTGTACCGCAGCAGCATCGCCGCGCTGAGAATCGTGCCGGTCGGGTTGGCTTTGCCCTGCCCGGCAATGTCCGGCGCAGAGCCATGAATCGGCTCGTACAGACCGTAGGTACTCGCCCCCAGCGAGGCTGAGGGCAGCATCCCCAGCGATCCCGCCAGTACCGACGCCTCGTCACTCAGAATATCACCAAACATATTGCTGGCGAGAATCACATCAAAGCTGGCCGGTCGCGTGACCAGATACATGGTACAGGCATCCACCAGCACGTGATCCAGCGCCACATCGCTGTAATCCTCATGCACCTTCACCACCGTCCGGCGCCACAACCGCATGGAAGCCAGCACATTCGCTTTATCTACCGAGGTCACCTGTTTCCGGCGTCCCTGCGCTGCGCGAAACGCGACATGCGCCACACGCTCAACTTCCGCCACGCTGTAGACTTCGGTATCGTAGGCACTGTCGCCATCACCCTGTTCCTGCCGGGGGCCGAAGTACAGGCCGCCGGTCAGTTCCCGCACAAACAGCATATCCACGCCGTCCAGCAGTTCGGCTCGCAGCGGCGTATGCTGCGCCAGCGCCGGGTACGCCTTCACCGGTCGCAGATTGGCGAACAACTGGAAATGCTTGCGGATGCTCAGCAGTCCCTGTTCCGGGCGCACGGCGGCGGTCGGGTCTGACCACTGCGGCCCACCCACCGCGCCCAGCAGAATCGCGTCGGACTGCTCCGCGATTCGCAGCGTTTCATCCGGCAGCGGCTGTCCGGTTTTGTCAATCGCGATACCGCCCATCAGGGCCTCATGGAAAGTGAAGTCATGTCCGTACTTACCTGCCACTTTTTCCAGCGCGCGCACGGCCTGCGCTGTCACCTCTGGCCCGATGCCATCGCCCGGCAGCACGGTAATTGTTGCTTTCATTAATGTTTCCTTTAATACGCGGTGTGGGGACACGGCGCTGCCATGCCCCCTATAAGATTTTGGGTCAGTGTTAAATCTGCTTCAGATCGCGCACCGTTCGTTCACTCTGAATATTGCCCGTGTTCAGCGTTGTGTCCGGCTCGAACAGCAGAACGTGAACCTCGTCATCGGCCACTGGCCGGTGTTCAACACCTTTCGGAATAATGGCGAACTCGCCTGCATTCAACACGACTTCA
>JARKOK010000078.1 GCA_029975765.1 Aggregatilineales bacterium | reverse complement strand
TTGCCCGCCGCAGGCGTTAAGCTGATGGTGCGATCCGCGCCGCTGCCGCCCAGCACGATATTGGCGTTGGGAAGCAGTGTCTGGTTGTTTGAGACCGCCGCGACGACCAGTTGATCGGGTGCTGTCTGTACGTCGCCGACCGTGAATGGAATGTTCAGCTTGGGTACGCCGCTGGTCGTCGTCTGGTCGGGAATCGTGGTGATGGTCGGCGGTGTATTCGCCCCCGGTTTTACCGTCAGGACGAAACTCTTTTCCGACCACAGATCGCCATCAGAAACCCGCAGCGTGATGGTGACGTTGGTATCCACGTCAACCTGTCCGACTGGCGTGATCGTCACGGTGCGGGTTGCGCCCGAACCGCCCGGCACGATATTGGCGTTTGGCACCAGCGTCGTATTACTGGAGGTGGCCGTGATGGTATGCATTGTCAGCGGCGTGATGGCCTTGTCCGGGTCGTCAATGTAGAACGTGACCGTTTTAGGTGTCGAAACGGTGGTGTTCTGGGCCGGAATGACGACGGTGGTGGTGCAGTTGTTGGTGGCTGAGGTCCCTGAAATACACGGCGGCTGATTGGCGCTGACGTTGAAAGCGAAGCTCCGCGTTACGGGCGCGGCAATATTATCCGTGACCGAAAAGGTGACATTGGCCGTGCCGATCTGGTTGGGCGCTGGTGTCAGCGTGAGGGTGCAGGTCGTGGTGGTAGCCGTTGCCGGCGCACACGTCAGCGCAATGTGGTTGTTCGGCAGCAGCGTCAGGTTGTCTGACGTTGCCGTGACCACCAGCAGATTCGGCGCGGTATCGGTGTCGGTAATGGTGATGGTCGGGCTTGTGCCGGATACAATCACCAGTCTGGGCGTGTTGCTTACCGTCGCCTGCGCCGGGATCGTCGTCGGGCTGATCGTCGGGGCGCTGTTCGTCACCGTTAGCGTAAAGGTGCGGCTGGCGGTGGCGTAACCGTCGGACACGGTCGCAGTGATGTTAAACGCGCTGCTGACCTGACCGGTAGCCGGCGTCAGCGTGATCGTGCAGACCGAACTGGACGCGCCGGGTATACAGTCGTGCTGGATATGCGCGGGGTCGTTCGGCAGCACCGTCTCATTGGTGGATACGACCGTCAGGATGAGATCAGCCGGTGCGGTCTCCGTATCCGCCAGGGTGACACCCGTGATAACTTTGACGGTATTCGCCACCATTGTCTGGTTGGCGATGCTGGTGATGGTGGGTACTTTGTTTGCACTCACCGTCAGGGTAAAGGTCGTGCTGTTGCTCTTGTCCGTATCGGACACGGTAATCGTGAGAGTGGATGTGCCAGTCTGACCGACTGCCGGTGTAATGACCGCCTGCCACGCTGTTCCGTAGCCCGTAATCTGGATATTGCTCAGCGGGACAAGGGCAGTGTTGGTACTGTTGGTGGCGGTCACGACCAGCCGGGGGATGTCGTCCGCCTCGGTATCGTTCACGCTGATGGGCACGGTGATCGCGGTATTAAAGGCTGTGGTTTTCGCCGTAATGGCGGTGATGGTCGGTTTGTAGTTGGGCGTGACCGTCAGCACAAACGTCTCGTCTTCGAAAGCGCCGCCCCCGTCCGTCACGCGAATGGTAATCACAGACGTTTTGGCAGCTTCCGGCGGCGTCGGGCTTTGGCCGTCGGCAGCCCGTACCGTCAGGGTGCGGTTCGCGCCCGACCCACCAAAGACCACGTTCGTTACGGGCACCAGCGTTTCGTTAGACGAAGATACGACGCTCAACACCAGATTGCCCGCCGGTGTTTCAACATCGCCGACCGTGAAGGGGACATCCACCACCGGCAGGTTGCCGCGTGTCGTCAGATTGGGAATGTCCGAGATCGTGGGCAGGTTGTTATAACGGCTGACGCAGCGCGAAAACTCCGACGTGTTGTATTCGGTGAAGGCCACGTCGGTCTTGTCATAGTCGGTCGCCGTCATGGTGAAGAAATCGGCGTTCAGCAGATCGAACTCGCTGTCGTTAAAGGTCTGGCTGAAGGCGGTCACGGTACTGGTGGCCTTAAAAAAGGCCGAGCCGAGGTACTGCGGGCCTTCACCATAGCCGCTGGGGTCGCAGCTGGCGGCAGTATTGGCGAAGAAGTCTACCCGGTAATCGCGGTTGATAATCGTATCGAGGGTAGCCTGAATGGTCACGACCCCGCCGCTGCGAGACACAGTGGTTAATTTGGGATAGTTCTGAAGGTTATTCGGGCCGGTGTCCGCGTCACCGGGATCATTTAAGGTCACACCGGCTGCGCCCAGATCAATGCCCAGGCCACCGTTATCCCGGATGATGTTGTTCATCAAAGCCATGCCGGTTAAGGCGGACGATTCAACCGCGATGCCGGCCAGCCCGTTGTTGGCGATGATGTTATAGAACCGGATGGTTTTGGGGTCGTCCGCCGCATCCAGGCCGATCAGATTACGTTTGGCGCCGGTAGTTACCCGAACGCCATTTCCGCCGTTCGGGATCGCGCCCGTGTTGGTCGCATTGACGCCGATGTAGTTGGTCTGGACTCGATTACCCTCAGCCTCGGCGCCGGTGATTTCGATACCGTCGCCGGTGTTGCCGCTGATGATGTTACGGCCCAGTTCGTTACGGTCGCCGATGAAGTTGTTCTTGGCGCCGTTCAGCCGGATGCCGTCGCCCACATTGGGCAGGGGGTTAGTACCGGCGGCGTTAACGCCTACATAATTGCCCAGAATACGGACGGCGTTGGTGCCGCTGCCCGACACCTCGATACCGAAGCCGTTGTTGCCGGAAATCACGTTACGAAATTGTGGCCCCAGGTCACCGATTTTGTTGTTGGGCGCCTGCATCAGAATGCCGCCGCTCTTGTTGGGTACGGCGCTGCTGCCCGTTACATCGGTTCCGATGTAATTGCCGTAGATGAGACTTTCCGTGGAATTCAGCACGACGATGCCATAGGTAGCGGTGGTGCTGTCGGCCTGGTTGCCGGAGATGATATTCCGTTCTGCCGGTGTGGTGCCGCCGACCCATGTCCCGGACACCCGGATGCGGATACCGCTTTTGGCATTCCCACTGACACCCGCCGTTGTCACCAGCCCGGTGCCTGTTGGATTCGTGCCGATGAAATTGCCGGCGATGTAATTACCGGTATAACCATTATTCTGTGAGTCCGGCGCGACCTCGATACCGTCATCCCCGTTGCCGGTAATCACATTACAGGCGCCGGTGCAGGGGCCGCCAACGGTTACTCCCTCGGTGCCGCCAATGGTGACTGCCCCGGCGCCAAAAATCTGAACACCGTCCAGATCGTTGGGAATGCGCATCGTGCCGGCAGCATTGAGGCCGATGTAGTTCCCTTTTACCTCCGAAAAATGCGCCCCGGACAGGGCGATCAGGACGCCGTTCTGAGTATTGCCGGAAATGATATTCCGCGCGCCGGGTTCAGCCCCGCCGACCAGCAGCGCCGTCGAGGTTCTTACGCCGTTGCCGGTATTACCGCGATCGGTGGTGCTGCCTTTGTCCAGCCCGATGAAATTGCCGACGATGCGTGTCCCGGGCGAAGTTCCTTCGACTTCGATGCCGTCGCCGGTGTTGCCGGAAATGACGTTTCGTTTGGCAGCCGTAAAGCCCCCGATCATGGTATTGGGGCCATTTTTGATGTGAACGCCGTCCCCCACGTTGGGATAGGCGGCGCTGCCTTCCACTTCCAGGCCGATGAAGTTGCCCTCGATGGTGACGTTGGACGCGCCCTCAACCAGAATACCGTGACCTTTAAACCGGGCGATAGACAGGCCGCGTATGATGGTGCCGCTGGCGTCCACCGTCGCATTCTTGATGATTTTCAACCCGTTGGGGGAAGTGGAACAGGTGGTAGTGCCCCGCGTGGTCATGCCAGTGGAACTGTAACCGTCTATGGCGATGCGGATCGTTGCCGGATAGTCATCGGTGGCTTCTTCTGCCAGCGGATCGGTGTAGCCGTCAATAATCACGGGATCGCCGATGGGGGGCAGATCGCAGCTAAACGGAAAAATGGTGAACGGGCCGGTGCCGGGGATGGCAAAAGCAATCGTATCCTGCACGCCGGTGTTGGCGTTGGCCGCCTCTATCGCTTCCCGCAGGGTGCAGTGTGTGGCATCGCATACGCCATCATACACCTGATCGTCTTTGGTATTGACCACGAAGGTCATCGGCGCGCCTGCCGGAAAAACGCCGGACATCACTCTGGGCGCGCTCAGGACTGCCGTCGCTTCCGGCGTGACTTCTGAGGGTAATTCGGGCGTAACGACCGGCGTGGTTTCCGCCGTCGGTTCGATGGCCGGTGCCAGCACCGCCGTCGGTGGAATGGGCTGGTCGGCGGGAAGCCATACCTGCACATCATCCAGCCGGAACATGGCATTCTCGCCGCCGGAGACCACAATTTTACCGGGAGGCAGCGGCGCCGGGTCTTCCAGCGCCAGCACTTCCACGCCGTCTACCGCCACCCGCAGCGTACCGCCGATGGCAGACAGCCGCAGGCTGCGCCAGGGGCCGGCTTCCAGTGGAGGAACCGCCGCTGTTTGCAGCAGCACGCCGGCGCGGTACAGGTTTACGGTATCTTCCGGCAGCAGTTCGGCGGTGTAGCTGCCAACCACGCTGGCTCGCACGTTCAGGTGTGCCGCGCCGCTGGCCGACCACAGCCGTGCCTGGACTGCCACGTCCAGCAGGTTATCGTACAGCGCCAGTTCGAGCGCGCTGCTGCCGCCCTGAAGCGCGAAATCGGCCTCGCTGGCGATCACCGTCCAGCCCTCGCCCAATGTCCACGCGCTGGCTGTGCCATCGGCGAAACTGTCCGCATACAGCAGCGCGAGGGCCGGTTCGTCAGGCAGGCCGGGCGGCGTGGCTGACGGAACAGCCGTCGGGACTTCGGTCACGTCCGGTGTCGTTTCCGCCGGCACTTCGAGAGTTGGCTCCACCGTAGCTTCAGCCGTCGCCTCAATGGGTGGGATGTCGGTTGGGATGCTGGTGGGTGGCTGTACTTCGGTAGGTGGAAGATCGGTGGGGGAATCGGCGAGCGGCGCGGTGGACTCAGGCGTTTGTTCCGCCTGTTCGTCCTGTGCCAGGGTCGCGGCACTGCTCAGTGCCAGCAGCAGCGCGACAAGCAGCAGCAGCGTTAGCCGCGTCCACTGTACGGATACTTGGTGCATATAAAGCCTCTGGTAAAATAATCCAGCCGAATGACAAAAAGAGGTCATATCCATTGTAAGGCGCAAAGGATTACCAAAAACTTAAGACTGTAAAATATCAGCCTGCGCCGTTAACTTTTTACGTTTTTGAGGAATGGGGCAGCCGCCGTGCGGGCGGCAGGTGGGGCGCTGAATTTATAGCAGGAAGCGGCGGTTAGCCGCGTTCCGGCACCGTGCCGGCGGTGCTGCGGGCATAAAACCCGATCTGATTCTGAATGAACTCGTATCCCGGCTTGGGCTGCTGGTAAACCCACGCGACGTTCTGCGCGCGGAAGCCGTCCGGCATTTCCAGGTCAATCCAGTAACAGGTGCCTTTGTAGGGGCAGTTATACGTGCGCGTGGTAATGGTGAGGTGGTCCATGTTCACCGTTTCGGGCGCGAAGTACCAGTTGCCTTCAAACTCGCGCACCGTTCGATTTTCATCACCGGACGCGATGATCGCTCCGGTCGGGCGTTCCTTAATGATCAGAGTCATGCTTTCCTCGTAATAAGCTGAACTGTACCCGAACATAGAACGCCCAGGTAAAGCGCGGCTTACGCGCGGTTTAGCAGTTGCTCAGGAACGACAAAAAAGCCGGGAGCGGCAGCCCCCGGCCTGTAGTGTCCGGTTGTTTACTGGATGGTGAAATCCGGGATGGCAAGCACCTGACCCACGTAAATCCGGTTGACGTTGGCGATATTATTCACCCGCGCCAGCACGTTCATACTCACACCAAAAGCACGAGCGATCCACGACAGGGTATCACCGGCCTTCACGACGTAGGTTTTGCTGCCGACCGGATCGGCCACAACGTCAGCCTTCACGCACAGCGTCGTGCCGGCGTAAATGCGGGTGCTGCTGCCCAGGTTATTCAGGCGCTGAAGTTCCGCGACCGTCGTGCCGTACCAGCGCGAGATACGGAACAGCGTTTCGCCCGACTGGATGTAATGGGACTGTGAGCAGGTCGCTGCCTGAGCTGCCTGCGTGGGCAGCGTGAACAGCAGCGCCGACAGGGCCAGGATGAGAGCGACAACCAGAATCCGTTTGCTGGACATCGTGGATTTCCTTTCACATATACATCGTTGGATGTCCTTCGAGATAGCTGAATTGTCGCTGAAACCGGGCCTGAGTACATCCGGTTTGCGGCGGAATTGTACCTCGGTAAACCGGTGGAATTATTTTTCAGCCGAAAGTTGTATGGACAAATTTTGTGGATAACAGTAGTGCATGTTCAGAGCATATTCGTTGAAGGTAGGGGCGCACCTGCGTGTGCGCACAGGGCAGACACACAGGTCTTCCCCTACTTCATTCCTGCCGCAGCAGGCTGTAAGCATTGGCGCGCCCATCCTGACCATCGGCGCGATACGTCATTACGAGGCGCAGACCGCAGGCGTCAACCAGCGAGTTCTGTTCGGCATCGTCTATGTAATGGCAGTAGCGCAGCGCCGGCTGCCCGCGCCGCCAGTCCAGCAGATAATCGTGCGGTTCAACTTCGATGTCCGCCGGCCAGGGGATGATGCGCTCGCGGAAGCGGTCGTATTCATAAAAGCGCCATGCGGCAAACATCAGCAGGCCGCCGGGTTTGACACGCGCCGCCAGCCGCCGCAGTAAGTCCTGCCGCCGGGCGAAGCCCGGCACATGATGCAGCACGCCGAACAGCACCACCAGATCGTAGCTGCCCGCGTCCGGTGGATTCTCCACGATGTCACGTTCCTCGAAGGCGGCGGTCAGCCCTGGCCGTCCCGCCAGCGCCGCCCGGGCGCGTTCCAGCAGCGCCGCGCTGTTATCTACGCCGTGATAAATAAGGAAGTGCTGAGGGCTGAGTGCTGAGGGCTGAGAGGTCATTTGAGAAGTCTTTTTATCCTCATCGCCCGGCGTGAGCGGCAGGGAGAAGGGGAGAAAAGACTGCCCCTCGCCCTGAGGGAGAAGGGTTTGGGGTGAGGGCTGTTCAAACGGTTTCTGAGTGTTCGGAACTGCGGGCTGAGGGCTGGCAGCTTTCTCGTGCAGAAAGAGGCCAAAACGCCCGTTGCCGCAGCCCACGTCCAGCACCGTCAGCGGCGGTCGCAGATACGGCAGCAGGCGCTCCCATCCCGGCCAGGCTGTGCCGCGTGTCTGGTCGAACTCATGCGCCGTGATCTGGTAAAATTCACGGTTAATCGCGTTTAAACGTTGAATGGTTTGAGTATTCACCGGCGCAGTGCCATTCTGTTATAAGCGTTCGAGTGCAGATTTATCATAATCAATGGAGGTGTCAAATGAAACGGTGGTTAGGGTTGGTGGTCGGGATGGTGGTGCTGGTTGTTACCGCGACACCGCTGTTGGCCGACGAAGCGATTGAAGGCCGAGCGGGGCGCGCCGAACTGCGGTTTATGCAGGGAATGATTGACCATCACCAGATGGCGCTGGATATGGCCGACGACTGTCTGACCAACGCCGCATCGGCTGATCTGAAAACGCTGTGCCAGGCGGTAATTGACGCGCAGAGCGCCGAAATCAGCCAGCTCCAAAGCTGGTTAAAGGACTGGTATGGATTGGTTTACAACCCGGTATCAATGGCCGTCATGATGCAGTTTATGCCGGAAGATATGACCGTTGATGGGGTGATGCTGGGCGGCATGGTCGAGCGGACTGGTCACAGCAGCATGGGACATGGTGGAATGCCTGCCGGAATGGATCCACCGATGATGATGGGGATGATGGCCGGCCTGAGCCGCCTGAAGGGCCAGAACTATGATGTTGCCTGGATGGAAGCCATGATTGACCATCATGACGACGCGCTGCACATGGCGGAACGTCTGCTGGAACGCGGTGAGCATCCCATACTGCTGGATTTAGCGCGGCAGATTATCGCCGACCAGACCGCCGAGATGGATACACTGGAAGTGATGATTGCGGCGCTGGCCGGGTAAATACGATAGCCGCCTGAGACGAATCAACGCGCGAGGCACGAGACAGATCGTGCCTCTGCTGTTTTCTCCGGTGTATCGGGGTAGAATTCAGCTATTTACACATCGGGAGGAATAGACTTATGCAGTACCGGCGGCTTGGGAACTCAGGTCTGATCGTGAGTGCGCTGTCTCTGGGAACGATGCAGTTCGGGCAGGCGATGAATGTCGGGCGGCTCGACCAGGCGGCGACCAACGAAATGGTGAAATTCGCGCTGGATCGAGGCGTGAACTTCATAGATACGGCGGATGTGTACAGCCGGGGCGAAAGTGAAACGCAGGTCGGGGAGGCGATCAAAGGCATCCGGCAGGAACTGGTCATTGCGACCAAAGTTCGGCTGCCGATGAGTGACGACAACTTTAACCGCAGCGGCGCAACCCGCGTGAACATCATGCGCGGGGTGGAGAGCAGCCTGCGCCGCTTGCAGACCGACTACCTTGACCTGTACCAGGTGCATGGCTGGGACAGCAATACACCGCTGGAAGAAACCTTACGCACGCTGGATGATCTGGTGCGGCAGGGCAAGGTGCGCTATATCGGCCTGAGCAATTATTTCGCGTGGCAGGCGGCGCTGGCGCTGGGGATTCAGGAACGGCTGGGACTGGAAAAGTTTGTCACGGCGCAGATGTATTACAGTCTGGTCGGGCGCGATCTGGAACATGACTGGCTGCCCTTTGCCGAATACACCGGTATGGGCATTCTGGTCTGGAGCGCGCTGGCCGGCGGCTTCTTGAGCGGCAAGTATGACCGGGGCAATCCCCCGCCAGAGCAAACGCGCTTTGCCGAAGCCGGACAGTTCGTGCCGTTCGATAAGGAACGGGGCTACAGCATCATTGATACCCTGCGTGAAATCGCCGCCCGGCACACGGCCAGCCCGGCGCGGGTGGCGCTGGCGTGGACGCTGGCACAGCCCGCGATCAGCAGCGTGATCGTCGCGGCGCGCACGCTGAAACACCTGGAAGATAATCTGCTGGCGGCTGATTTACACCTGACGGCGGATGATTTTGCGGCGCTGCACGCCGTCTCTGACCCCGGCACGCCGTATCCGAAATGGATGGTCTTGCAGCTTGATCAGGCTGAAGACCCACGCCCGAAGGTGTTGCAGCCGGAGCGGTTTGCCGAAGGCGGCCCCTGGCACGATTTACGGGGGACACCGTTCAAGGGATAAACGCCCGCGCAGACCGGCGCTGTAATTGAACGTTATCATCTGCTAAAATGTGAGGGCGGGTTTGTTAAATCCGCCCAACGTATTGATATACAGGTTTACCGTTATCGTATGGGATACCGCACGCAGCTTGATCTTGACCACCACCGCCAGCCGCTGCTGGCGATTTTAACGGCTGTCATCACACAGCCGGAACTGACGCGTGCCCAACTGGATACGCTGCTGCGCCGCCATCCGAAGGGGCGCGATGGCACGTACAGCCGTGACGAACTCATCAGCGCCTACCGCGCCTTCGCCGGCGCTGATTTGCCGCCGTTTGATGCGACTGTCATTGAACGCCTGCGCCGCAAGCCGGTACGAACGAGTTCCGGTGTTACGCCGGTCACGGTGCTGACGAAACCCTTCCCGTGTCCAGGGGAATGTATCTTCTGTCCGAACGATGTACGGATGCCGAAGAGTTACCTGTCCGACGAACCGGGGGCGCAGCGCGCCGAACAGAACAGCTTCGATCCGTACCTGCAAACCTACACGCGCCTGCTGAGCTACCGCAACACCGGCCATCCTACCGACAAAATCGAAGTCATCGTGCTGGGCGGCACGTGGTCGTTTTATCCCGAAACCTATCAAATCTGGTTTATCAAACGCATCTTCGACGCGCTGCATGATTTTGGTAATGACCTTGATCGCCGCGCGGAAGTAGAGGCCGCGCTGCGCGAGATGTCGCAGCTTCACCCGGAACGGAACGTGACGAGCGTTATGATTGATGGGCGGCGGCTGGACGAACGGTATAACACGGTCGTGCAGTTCGTGTACCGGGATGAAATGAGCCGCTCGCGCGAACTGGCGCAGGCTATTGCTCGCGGCCAGCGCGACCGGTCACCGGTGGATGAATACGCCGCGTGGAATGAACTGGAAGCGGCGCACCGCGAGAACGAAACGGCGGCCTGCCGCTGCGTTGGCCTGGTCATCGAGACACGCCCTGACCATATCAGCGAGGAAGAAGTGCTGCGGGTGCGGCGGTTGGGCTGCACCAAGGTGCAGATCGGCTTCCAGAGTTTGAACGATACGGTGCTGCGGCTGAACAAACGCGGCCACACCGTCGCCGCCACCCGCCGCGCTGTGAAACTGCTGCGGCAGGCCGGCTTCAAGATTCATGCCCACTGGATGCCGAACCTGTACGGCTCGTCACCGGAGGCCGACATTGACGACTACCGGCTGATGTTCGCCGACCCGGATTTTCGGCCAGATGAACTGAAGCTGTATCCGTGTTCGCTGATTGAAAGCGCCGAACTGATGCAGCGGTACGACGATGGTTCGTGGCGGCCTTACACCTATGACGAACTGCTGCACGTGCTGGTTGAATGTTTCCGCCTGACGCCGGAATACTGCCGCCTGACACGCGTCGTGCGGGACATCCCCTCGACCGATATTGTGGTCGGCAACCAGATGACGAATTTCCGGCAGGTGGTCGAAAATGCGCTGGCGGCCAGCGGCGAACGCAGCCCGGATATCCGCGCGCGTGAGGTGCGTTTTCGTCAGGTGGAGGCCGTTGAACTGCGCCTGGATGAACAATGGTATGCATCCAGTTCCAGTGATGAGGTATTCTTACAGTACATTACGCCGGAACGCGACATCGCCGGTTTTCTGCGGCTGTCGCTGCCAGCCGGCGCGCCCATCACGCCGGAACTGGCGGGCGCGGCGATGATTCGTGAAGTGCATGTGTACGGCCAATCCCTCGAACTGGGCGAGTCCGCGCCGGGGCGGGCGCAGCATCTGGGGTTGGGACGGCAGTTGATCGAACGGGCGGCGGCGATAGCGCGCGAGCGTGGTTATCAGCGCCTGGCCGTGATTTCTGCCATCGGCACGCGGGACTACTATCGCAAGCGTGGTTTTACCGATGGTGAGCTGTACCAGTTGCGAACGCTGTAGGGGCGCTCCTGGTCTGCCCCTGCCGGCACAAACGATGAATAGGGGAGATAAAACTCATGCCGGTCACCGTTGAATGGGATAACGATGACAAGACTGTCGTGCGGATGGAGATGACCGGCAGATGGTCATGGGAGGAAGCCTTCGCCGGCTCAGAACGCGGCTATAACCTGCTGGAGAGCGTGCCGTATGAAGTCGGCGTCATCATTGATTTCAGCCGCAGCGCCGGCCTGCCGCCCAATGCCATCACCCACGCCAAAGGCATGATTCAGCGGCGGCATTCCCGCACCGGTCTGACGGTGTTTGTTGGCGCGAATGCGGTGTTTATGTCGCTGTGGGGTATCTTCAGTCGTGTGTATGCGCTTTTCGCTCAGAAGCAGAATTCCGTGTTTGCCTCTACAATAGACGAAGCGCGGGCGATTCTCGCGCAGCGTTACAGCCACCAGATGCCGACCGCCGAACAGGGCGGTGGTGAAGCGTAGTTTGGGGAGGCCGTATGCCGGTGACGGTGGAATGGGATAACGAGGAAAAGACGATTATCCGTATGACGATGGTCGGCCACTGGACATGGGACGAAATGTATGTCGCCACCGCCGAAGGCGACCGCATGTTGGATACCATTCAGCACCGGGTTGGGGTGATTATTGATTTACAGCAGAGTGTAGGTGTGCCGCCAATGGCGATGGCAAACGCGCGCAAGGTGAGCGAGAAGCAGCATCGTAACGCCGCGATGACGGTGTTTGTTGGCGCGAATGCGTTTTTTGTCGCTTTGTGGAGTGTGTTCAGCAAGGTCTATTCGATCTTCGTCCGGCGCCATTCGTTTACGTTTGCTGCGACCCTGGATGAAGCCCGCGCCATCCTGCTGAAAAATGTGCCGGCCAGCGCCACCGACTTCAAGGCGGGGTGAGCGGCTGCGTGGTATCATGGTGGGCGCGGAAAACCGGGAGGTAAAACAGGATGCAGCCGTATCGCGCGCAGGTTGAACGGCGGCGGCGAAATATCCGCCTGATGTTAGGCGCGATCATCGCTTTGACGCTGCCGTTTTATTGTGCTGGTATCATCCTGTGGGGAACCGCGCCGCGCCGGGATGTGCAGCCCGCGCTGCCGACCAATACCCCACAGCTTGTGCCCACCAATCCGCAGATTGTGACAGCGACACCGAATGAACTGGCGACCATTACACCGCTGCCGGTGACCGTTACCTTCGGCGTGCCGCCGACCAGTTTTTCGCCGCCGACGCTGCCGCCTACGGTGGTACTGCCAACACGTTTCCTCTCGCCGACACCGACGTTTTTGCCGCCACCAACGGCTGTCCCGACCAACCCGCCGGTACTGCCGACCGACACCCCCGTGCCGCTGCCGACGGATGTGATGCCGCCGTAAAGTCGTGCAAGCGTAGGGCGAACGGCTATCCCGCTCTGGCGGGCAGTGTGATATAGTGTGACGGTCTGTTTCGCCAGATTGTGGAATGGAAGATGGAATACCCCGATCATACAACTGTTGAACGCCAGCGCCGCATCCTGCGGATCGTGCTGTTTGTGATTATCCTCGGCACACTGCCGTTTTACTGCGCCGGTTTTTTACTGCTGGGCACACCGCGTGCCCCGCGCACCCAGAGCACCCCGCCGAGCCTTACGCCGATTGACAACGTGCGAGCCACACTGACGCCGTTCCCCACACTGGGTGTAATGGCAACCGCCACGCAGCTCAGCCCGTTGCGGCCTACACCTTTGCAGTATAATCCGATTCCGGTCGTGCCGACCTCGCCAATCATCATCCTGCCGCCGACGCAGATATTTATCCCGACTAACACTTTAGCGCCCACGCTGACGCCGTTCCCGACGCAGGCGCCGCCAAGCAGTACGCCGTCGCCTACTCTGACGCCGCTGCCGACCGACCCGCCGCCGACGGCAGAACCACCAACAGCGGAACCGCCAACTGCCGAGCCGCCGCCGTCCGAGGAACTTCCCCCGGCTGAACCGCCGCCCGGCTCGTAAAGTAAAGCTAGAGATCAGCGTGCAGGGGTGCATGGCCGTGTGCCCCTGCGGATTTTTTTGAGAGGAGATGTTCGTTTGCTCGACCTCAAAGCCCACCTGAAGACTTTAACCGAAGCGCACGCCCCATCCGGTCACGAAGCCCCCGTGCGCGACCTGCTGCGTGAAGTCTGGCGCGGATTGACCGACCGGCTGGAACAGGACAAACTTGGCAGCCTCATCGGTGTGAAAAGCGCCACGCAGCCGCTTGACCCGCCGCGCCGGATTATGCTGGCGGCGCACATGGATGAAATTGGCCTGATGGTACGGGATGTGGTAGACGGGTTTATCGCCGTGCACCGTATCAGCGGTGTGGACGCGCGTCTGATGCTGGCGCAGCCGGTGATCGTGCATGGCCGCCGCCCGCTGCCGGGGGTGGTCGCCAGCGTGCCGCCGCATCTGCTGCCCGCGAATGGGCGCAGCAGGTATCCCGGTTTTAATGATCTGCTGATTGATGTTGGCCTGCCGGCTGGCGAAGTTGAACAGTTGGTGCGGATTGGTGACCTCATCACCCCGGATGCGCCGCTAGTGGAACTCAACGGCCAGCGTGTGGCCGGCAAAGCGATGGACGACCGCGCCTGTGTGGCCGCTGTGACGGCCTGCCTCGATGTGCTTCAGGGGATGCATCACAGCTGGGATATTTATGCGGCGGCCACCGTGCAGGAAGAAACCGGCCTGTACGGCGCGGCGACGGCGGCTTACCATATTCAGCCGGACATCGCTGTCGCGCTGGATGTGACCTTCGCGCCGCAGCCCGGTGTGGATGGCGATGATACCGCTGAGATGAACGGCGGCCCGGCGATTGGCCTGGGGCCAAATTTCCATCCGAAGCTGGTGGAGAAACTTAAAGATACCGCGAAGAAGTACGAGATTAAATTGCAGGACGATGTCCTGCCCGGTGCGAGCGGGACGGATGCCTGGGCGATTCAGGTGGCGCAGGAAGGCGTGCCAACGGCACTGCTGAGTATTCCCATTCGTAACATGCATTCGCCGGTGGAAACAGTTGATCTGCGGGATATTGAACGCACAGGGCGGCTGCTGGCGCACTTTATCGCCGCGCTGGATGGCGATTTTTTGCCGGCGCTGGAGTGGGGGGAATGATGCTGTTACGCGAGCTTTCTGAAGCGGTGGGTGTCTCCGGGCAGGAAGATGCCGTTCGCAAGCTGATTTTGCCAGCGATCAGGGATCACGTGACTGACCTGCGGGTGGATGCGATGGGCAGCATCACGGCGGTGAAACCCGGTACCAATCCCGAC
This sequence comes from Aggregatilineales bacterium, assembly GCA_029975765.1. Taxonomy (GTDB): domain Bacteria; phylum Chloroflexota; class Anaerolineae; order Aggregatilineales; family Phototrophicaceae; genus CFX2. The sequence continues at coordinate 20,896 of JARKOK010000078.1, read as the reverse complement.
GCGCCCCGGCTGATGCTGTCGGCGCACATGGATGAGGTCGGCTTCATGGTGACCGGCTGTGATGGCGATGGCCTGATTCACTTTGCGGCAGTGGGCGGTGTGGATGAGCGCATTTTACCCGGCCTGCGGGTGAAGATTGGTGACAATCAGGTGCCGGGTGTGGTCATCTGGACGCCGATCCATAAAAGTTACGGCAAAAACGACACCGCTAAAATCAACACCCTGCGCATTGATATTGGCGCCAGCAGCAAGGACGAAGTGAACGGCAGGGTCAAACGCGGTGACCGCATCGCCTTTGACAGCCGCTTCATGGAACTGAGCGAAAAAATCGTGCGCGGCAAGTCGTTTGATGATCGTGTCGGCTGCTCGCTGCTGGTGGATGTGCTGCAAGGTGGGCCGTATCCGGTCACGGTATTGGTCGCCTTTACGGTACAGGAAGAAGTTGGCCTGCGGGGCGCGCGGGTAGCGGCGCGTATTCTGAAGCCGGATGCGGCCATCGCGCTCGAAGGTACAACCGCCAATGACATACCGAGACCTAACCCTGACCCGGATGACGACACGACCGATAACCCGGCCTGTGCGCTGGGACTTGGCCCGGCGCTGACCATCATGGATCGCAGCCTGATCGCGCACCCGCGTCTGCTGGCATTCCTGCGGCAGACCGCCGAAACCTGGAACATTCCCTACCAGTACAAGACGCAGTTGGGTGGCGGCACGGACGCCGGCGCGATTCATCAGGCGAACGCGGGTGTGCCCTCGGCGGTCATCAGCGTGCCGTGCCGTTATATCCACAGCCCGGCGGCCTACCTGCACCGCGATGATTACGCGAATACGCTCCGGCTGCTCCAAGCCGTGTTACATGATCTGACATGGGACAAGCTGAGAAGTGAGTAGAATGTCAAAGATCGTATGAAAAACTTACCACTCTGGGATACGGGACAAACAATTGAAACGAGGTTTAAACCCGACGCTGATATTGTTCTGTATGAAGGTGACGTTACGAGCTTTCTGGCCGAACTACCTGATCGAACAGTATCGCTCATTGTAACGTCACCCCCGTATAACCTGGGCAAAGCTTATGAGACGCGCACAACCATTGAATCTTATCTGCAAACCCAGGCCGGAGTAATTGAACAACTCGTCCGTGTTTTAAGGGACGACGGCAGCCTGTGCTGGCAGGTGGGTAACTTCGTGCAGGATGGTGAAGTCTATCCGCTTGATATGTTTTACTACGGTATCTTTAAGCAGCATAGTTTGCGACTGCGTAATCGTATTGTCTGGCATTTCGCCCACGGCCTTCATGCCCAGCAGCGTTTTTCAGGTCGCTATGAAATGCTGCTGTGGTTCACAAAAAGTGACGATTACATATTCAATCTGGACGCAGTACGGGTGCCCTCGAAGTATCCAGGTAAGCGGCACTATAAGGGGCCAAACAAAGGCAAGCCATCTGGAAATCCTCTGGGTAAAAATCCCTCGGATGTTTGGGAAATTTTAGTAGAGGAATGGGAGGATGGCTTATGGGATATTCCCAATGTTAAAGCAAACCATCCTGAAAAAACGTTGCATCCTTGTCAATTTCCGGTCGAACTGGTGGAACGCTGTGTGCTGGCCTTGACGAATGAGCGCGATTGGGTATTCGATCCATATATGGGTGTTGGGTCGTCCCTGATCGCGGCAATTAAACATAATCGTCGCGCTATGGGATGTGAAAAAGAACCGGACTATACCGCTACGGCTCGCGAGAGGATTGAAGCCTATTTCAATGGCAGCCTGAAACTGAGACCTATGGGTAAAGCAGTTCACCAGCCATCCGGTCGTGAACGGGTTGCGCAAATGCCGCCAGAATGGCTGGATGCACACGAGGGAGAGGTAGAGTGATTATTGCAGGAATTTATTCGTTCAAGAATGGAAAAGAAATTGTGGAAAGTCACTACCCCGCTGAACTGGCTGAGGTAAGGACCGTAATTGCCGCAGTGGATAGTCGGCAGTATCTGACAAAAATCAGTGCTGAAAAGACGATGCCAGGTAAAATGCTCTATAACCCGCGTTCCCTGAATCGCGCTGTTAGCGAAGCGTTTGCCGTTCGTGGATGGAATAAATATCGTGTCGCCTGTGAATATTCCGCTGACTACTATACACCTGACTATACACCACCCAGTACACGTGTCACCGCTTATCGGGAAATGGACTTTATCAAGAATCAGCTTGGTGTGGAAGTTCAGTTTGGCAAATATGCTTTTATGGTCTACAACGTTTGTGCCAAGATGACCATTTTCCATAAACTGGGGAAGATTCAGGCCGGCGTGGAAATCGTGCCGGTGAAAGCCTTCGCTAAACAAATGTCCACAGGCGTTTCATATTTTGAGCAATTTGTCTGGGATCTGGAACAGCGAGGCGTTGCAGATATAGATATTCCGGTGCTTATTTTGGGTGTCGCTACGGGTTAAGAGGTCATCATGCGCCGATTGCATTATCATCTGGTGGATGTGTTCACCGATCAGCGTTTTGGCGGCAACCCGCTGGCCGTATTTACCAACGGTCGCGGACTGTCCACCGAGACGATGCAGGCTATTGCCAAAGAACTGAACCTGTCGGAAACGACATTTGTGCTGCCGCCTGATAACCCGGCGAATGACTGGCGCGTGCGAATTTTTACGCCCGCCGCCGAAATGCCGATGGCCGGTCATCCGACGGTTGGTACGTCGTTTGTACTGGCGCGGGAGCATCTCGTCAATGTGTCAGAACAGCAGCCGGTGATTCGCCTGGAAGAGAATGTCGGGCTGATTCCGGTGACATTTACGTTTGAGGCCGGCCAGCCGGTCATGGCGACTATGCAGCAGCTTGCGCCGGAATTCGGCCCGGTGTTTGAGGATCGTGACATGATTGCGGCCCTGCTCTCGCTCGATCCCTCGGCGCTGGAAGATGGCCCGCTGCAAGTCGTCTCCTGTGGCGCGCCGTTCTTTCTGGTGCCGCTCCGCACCATAGACGCGGTGCGGAATATCCGGCTGCGGATAGACATCTGGGAACGCGCCCTGATGAACTTCGCCTCGTCCAAGGTGTTTGTGTTCACGCGCCAGACGGATTACCCCGGTTCAACGGTGCATTCGCGGATGTTCGCGCCCAGCCTCGGTATTCGGGAAGACCCGGCGACCGGCGCGGCCAGCGGGCCGTTAGGCTGCTATCTGGTGAAGTACGGCTGGGTGAAAGACAACCCGGCGCAGATCATCAGCGAGCAGGGGGTTGAGATGGGTCGTCCCAGTTTCATCCACATTCGCATCGAGCAGACGGGCGGCGCTATTACCGGGGTATTCGTTGGTGGGCAGTGTGTGTACGTTGGCGATGGTCAGATTGAGATATAGGAGGTGAACGATGGCAAAGGAACAGATGCCGGACTTTAAAAACTCACGTCCGCCTCGCTTGCTGGATGTCCATAAACTGGCGGCAGAGTCCGGTTTGGAGCCGCCGCCGTTTCAGGCATGGCGGCACAGTGATTTTGTCGTGGTGTATTATGCCGACATCCCCGGCTGTATGGCCGTTGATCTGAAGGGTGATACCTTCATTCAGCGCAGCGGTAAGCCGGAAGTGACGTTTGCGGTGATTGAAGCGCTGTATGGCATTAAGCTCAAAGGGGAACGATTATTTTCCAACACGGTTCAAAGTCTAAGCGATCTGGAATTCTTTAATCGCGGCATGGCGGCACTCGCCGGCTACATGAGCCTGCGCGATTCGACGATAGCCGACGAGACATATGAGGACATTTATCAGGCGGCGCGAGAGGACTTCTTAAGCGAACTCATTAAACCGCCGAAAAAGGACTGACGCACAAGGAGCAGCAAACGTGATCGAACTGATTCGGAAACTGGTCGAGGCGTGGGGGCCATCGGGTTACGAGCACCATGTCCGCGAAATTATTCAGGCGGAAGTCGCTGATCTGGCCGACGAAATCACGGTTGATCCCCTCGGCAATCTGATCTGCCGGGTGGGGCAGGGCGGCAAAAAAGTGATGATCGCTGCCCACATGGATGAAATCGGCGTGATGGCGACCTTCATCGAAAAAAGCGGCTACCTGCGGTTCGCGCCGATTGGCGGCCTGCTGCACACCACGCTGCTTGGCAGCCGTGTGCGTTTCGAAGATGGCACCATCGGCGTCATCGGGGTGCATGACGTGTGGGGCGAAAGCCGCACGAAAGTACCGGAACTCGACGCTTTTTACATTGACGTCAGTGATGGCAACGGCGGCAGCCCGGTTCAGCCCGGCAGCCCGGCGACCTTCTGGCGTAATCTGGAAGTGCGCGGTTCCCGGCTGATTGCGAAATCCATGGACGACCGGATTAGCTGCGTGGTGGCGATTGAAACCATGCGCCGCCTGAACAAACAGACGCCGAATGAAATCTACTTTGTGTTTACCGTTCAGGAAGAAGTGGGTTTGCGCGGCGCGCGTCCGGCAGCTTATGGCATTAACCCGGATGTGGCGATTGCGCTGGACGTGACTTCGACCGGTGATGAGATCAGAAACGCCAAGATGGCCGTGAAACTTGGCGGCGGGGCAGCGATCAAACTGCATGACCTGGGCTTAGTCGTCCCGCCCGCCGTGCGCGAGGGGATGATTGCCCGCGCGCAGGCTGATGGCATCCCGCACCAGTTGGAACTGCTGGCGCTGGGTTCGACCGACGCCGCCGGCATACAGACAGCGCGCGCGGGCGTGCCGAGCGGCTGCATTTCGATTCCCTGCCGTTTTGTCCATACCGTCAGCGAAACAGTGGACATCAACGATGTGCAGGCGAGTATTGACCTGCTGGCCGGGCTGCTGAGCAACCCCGTTCCCGTGTAAGCGTATGGTGTGATGTGACGGATGGATTGCTGACCGGGGCGCGCATGGGTGCGCCCCGTCGCGTTTCCAGGGCGTGTTATACCTCGAATGATTCTTCGGTGGTTGGCAGTCTTAATTCAAATACCGCAGGGGGTTGGGACTATAATTTGTAATTAAGTGGTTTAGCCGGAAAGGGTGGCTTTATGGTGAATGGTTTCTCCTCCTCCGGCGCGCTGGAACTGGATTTACTGGCAGCAGTGTTTCGTGTTTTACCGGATGCGGTGCTGGTGTTTGATCAGGCTGGGCGCGCGCGGCTGGCAAATACTGCCGCCGTCGAGTTCTTCGATGGCGACCCGGTGAACTGGTCGCTGACCGACCTGGTGCAGGCCGACGCTGTCTTTTCGCCCCTGCAAAGTCTTCTGGACTCTCCCTCCTCTGACGGTCGCTGGACGTTTGAAGTGCATTCTGACCGGCGCAGCCGCGATTACACCCTGCTGGTTTCGGCCTGGGAAGCCGCTTTTGATGAACAGCCGGGTTATGTGGCGCTGCTGCACGACGTAACGGGTCTGTATGACCGGCTGCGGTTTCAGGACGAAATGCTCAGGCTGGCCTCTCATGATCTGCGGTCGCCGCTGGCGATGATTATCGGCTACTGCGATCTGCTGTTTCTGGATATTCCGCCCGAACTACCGGTTCTGCTGCAATATGCCGAGGTGATTCGTCAGGCCTCGGAAAAGATGAAACTGCTGTTGGATTCCATTCTCCATGTCGAACTGGTTCGGTCGGTGCCACTGGAACTGCGCCAGTCGGTGAATCCGGTTGACCTGATTGGCTCGGCGGTTGATAATATGCGGTTGGCGGCGGCGGCGAAGCACCAGCAGCTTATGGTAGAGATGCCGCCGGTGCTGGATCAACTGGTCGCCGACCCGGCGCTGCTTCAGGAAGCGATGGAAAACCTGATCGGCAATGCCATTAAATACACACCCGATGGCGGGCAGATTCAGGTGCGGGCGCGATGTGGCGGCGAAAGATTTGAGTTCGAGGTCGAAGACAATGGCATTGGCATTGGTGCCGAACATCTGCCGCGCATTTTTGAGTCATTCTATCGCGCCCGACAGGAGGGTACGGAAGAAATTGATGGCACCGGATTAGGACTGAGTCTGGTGAAAGCTGTCGTCGAACGCCATCAGGGCCGGGTGTGGGTAACGAGTGCGATTGGTCAGGGCAGCCGCTTTGGCTTCTGGCTGCCATTGCAAACACAAAAGGACTGAATTTATGCCACAGCAAGCGTTAGCCTTTGAGCGATCCGTTACAAGAACGGTTAGCCTCCGTTATTTACTGCATCTGCCGCCCGGTTACAGGGACGGTGAACGCTGGCCGCTCATCGTATTTTTGCATGGTATGGGCGAACGCGGTGATGATCTGGAGCGGGTTAAAATACATGGTATCGCGCGGGTAGCGGACGAACAGCCGGAACTGCTGGCGCGTTTTGTGGCTGTGTCGCCCCAGTGTCCGATGGGAACCTACTGGACGCACGAACAGAACGCTCTGAATGCGCTGCTTGACCATGCGCTGGAACAGTATGCCGTTGATGCTGACCGCGTGTATCTGACCGGGTTGAGCATGGGCGGTTTTGGTGCCTGGTTCTGGGGCATGACATGCCCGGAACGGTTCGCGGCGATGGCACCCATCTGTGGTGGTGGGGAACCCTATGGCGCGGTCCGGCTGAAAGCGATGCCCATCTGGGTGTTTCATGGCGCCAAAGACCGTATCGTTCGCCCGGCGGAATCGCGGCGGATGGTGCGCGCGCTGCGGGCGGTGGGGGGCAACGTTAAACTGACCATCTACCCGGAAGCTGATCATGATTCATGGACGGAAACATACAATAACCCGGAACTGTACGACTGGTTCTTACAGCACCGGCTGCCGCGATAAGTGAGCCGGGGGTTTATGCGGCAGCGTGCCCCTGCAGAAGAAACAGGCCATATGAACATCGTGAATCTGCTTCCGTATGACGAAATCGCCATTCAGCAGGCGGCGGAACTGCTGGTGCTGGGTTTCCGCGATCACTGGCCGGACTCCTGGACGAGCCTGGACTCGGCGCTGGAAGAGGTTCACGGCCTGCTGCATAACGAGTACATCTGCCGCATCGCCCTGGACGATGATGGTAATGTGCTGGGATGGATCGGCGCGCTGCCCTCCTACGGCGGTAAGGTATGGGAACTGCACCCGCTGGTAGTGCATCCCGACCATCAGCGGCAGGGCATTGGTCGGGCGCTGGTGCTCGATCTGGAGGCGCGTGTTCGGGAACACGGCGGCCTGACCCTGCATCTTGGTTCGGACGATGTGGACGGCATGACCTCACTGGCTGGCGCGGATTTATACACGAACCTGTGGGAACAAATCCGCGACATTCGTAATCTCAAGGGGCATCCTTACGAGTTTTACCAGAAGCTAGGTTACACGATTATCGGGGTCATGCCGGACGCGAACGGGCGCGGCAAACCGGACATCTACATGGCAAAACGCATTGGCTGACATTGAACTGATTCTATTTGACATAGATGGCACGCTGCTGTGGCCTAAAGGCGTAGGGCGCGAGTCTACTCGCCGGGCGATGCTGGAAATCTTTGGCACGGACGCCGGCCTGGATGGTCATACCTTTGGCGGTAAAACGGACTGGTTTACCCTGCACGAACTGCTGTCGGAACGGGGTTACACGGAAGACCGCATCGGGCAGATGATGCCGGTTTACGAGCAGGCCATCGCTCGACACCTGACAGCGATCATTGGTGATTTTTCGGTGCAGCCCTGTCCCGGCGCTTTATCGCTGGTAGCGGAACTGCGGCGGCGCGGTCTGCTGCTGGGGGTGCTGACCGGTAATGTTTCCACGACCGCGCCGGTCAAACTGCGCGCCGCCGGGTTTGACCCGGCCTGGTTTCCGGTGGGTGCGTATGGCAGCGAGGCCGCCGACCGGAATCTGCTGCCGTTTCTGGCGCTGGAACGGGCGCGCCGGCAGCTTCGGCGTTCGGTAATGCCGGAGCAGGTGATCGTCGTCGGCGACACCCCGGCTGATGTGGCCTGCGCGCGGGCGCTGGGCGCGGTGGCTGTTGCTGTATTGACTGGCTTCAGCACACGTGAGGCGTTGGTGGCCGCCGCGCCGGATCATCTGCTGGACGACCTGACGCAGTTTGCGGAAGCCCTTTTGCCAGCCGAGCGGGAATGATCGGCGAAAGGGGTGCGCTTCGGTAGATTCTTAAATGACTCAGGTGGATATTTCATCCGGGCAATCGAGTGACTTGATAAACTTTGCCGGTGCACCGCCAATGATGCATTTGCCATCAGGAAAGCTATGGTTGACAACTGACCCTGCCGCAACTATTGTTCTTTTCCCCAGGTTTACCCCAGGTAGAATCACACTGTTCATTCCAATCCAACACTTTTCGCCAATCACAATGTCTTCGGGAGGCAGGTGTTCGTCCAGGTTGCATGGGTTATGATTCATGGTGATCAGGCCAACATTCGGCGCAATGTAAGTGCCTTTACCGATGATGATTTTAGCCTGGGGATGACCCTGAAAATAACAACCAAAGGTCTGAAAGTTGTTGAGATCGTTGGGATCAAATGAAATACTTTCAGGGTGGCTTACTCGCATAAATGGACTAACCGGCCAGGGACAGGCACGATTAAAACCAATGAGTTTCTGTAAGATAATCGAGCGATATACCCAAATCCAGCCCAGCACTTGTGGTGAGTCGAAATAACGGCCACGCAGATATTTGCGGTCGAAGACGAGGTAAGCAAGTGGTTTAATGAGCGGGGCAAACACCCAGTGGATCAGAATTGTGAAGATTTTCCGGCTCATAAACTTCCTATGATGCTACTAGATGCTGGCGGATAGCGTAACGGTTCATGAGGATGTGCGCGACGTACAAAGCAAACATCGTCGCCGAGTAGAGAGCAATGGTGATATAAGGCGTAAAGCCCAACTGATGAGCCATTACAAATACAAATACAATAATGGCAGTACGGATCACATCATAAATCAATTGCAGGTCCTGGCGTTCAACAACAAAAATGGTTTGTGACAGCGAGGAAACCACGAACTGCATCAAAAACATGGGCGCCATGAGCTGAAGAAATTCCCCGGCGGTGCGCCAGTTTTCGCCAAACACAAAACCAAACACAGGCGGGCCGATGAGTGCCAGAACGGTGATCGGTAGCAGGGCTAACCAGAACAGGCGTCGCGCTGTTTTCGAGAAAAATGTCGCCAGTTCGTCTGGTTTTTCCCGCGCCAGTTGCGAAGCGCGGCTGAGATACACCTGCCCAACCGCTGTCCCCACCAGCGCCATCGGCAAACCGATGACACGCTGTCCCAGCGAAAACCAGCCCGCCACCTCCGCTCCATACAGGCTGATGAGAAGCAGTGCCGGTAGCTGTATGCTGGCGATGTTCAATGCACCTGACCAACTGGCATACAGTGGAAAGCGCCGGTAACGTTTGGCGGTATCCAGCAGGCTGTCTGACGTAATTTCGCGGAGATGGTCGCGGTTTTCACGCCAGGCCATGCGCGTCAAGGTCAGTGTGCCCATGAATTGTCCAACAGCGTGCCCCAGCAGCAGGCCGCCGACACCTAACCCTGCCAGACCCAAGACTAACTGCGTCACCGCCATACCAAAGTTTTGCGCGAATTTAGTGCGGGCCAGCAGGCTGATGGCGTTCTGCCGGATACCCCAGTAACTTAAGCCCTGATAGAAACCTGCTCCCAGTAAACTCAACAGCAGCAAACCGAGATACGGATGCAGCCCCGGCGCGTTAATCAGACGCGCAAAATCCTCTCCAAAGAGGCCAAAAACCACCCCAAACAGCAGCGTCGTCCCGATCACAAGCAGCAGCACCAGCACGATCAGGTTGGTCGTGCGTGCCGGTGTGTCGGCCAGTGGGATCGCCAGTTCGTAGCGCAGCGAATTCATCGTGACCAGAATGGAAAACACCGACACAAAGGCGGCTAACAGGCCAAAATCCTCCGGGGTGTACAGCCGCGTGAGTATGGGGGACACAAGGACAACAGCGGCCTGTCCTAAGGCTGTACCCCCCGCAATGAGTGCTACGCTGCGGGCAAAAGTTCCTCTGAACAGCCTGGTTCTTAGCTGTGTTAACCTGCGCATGGTGGCCGAAGCTTTGATCTCGCTAATGTGAATTCAGCATCACAAGATAAGATGTTATCATTATGGCAGATGTCAAAACTGCAAACTAGCGTCAAAAACAGGTCAGGGAGATCGTTATGCTCGTCTGTAATGTGGTCGGCGCACGTCCCAACTTTATGAAGATCGCGCCGATAGTGGATGAACTGCGCCGCCGTGATCTGCCGCAGCTGCTTGTCCATACCGGCCAACACTATGACGCTAATATGTCACAGGTGTTTTTTGACGAACTGGGCCTGCCCAGGCCGGATATTGATCTGGAAATCGGGTCAGACAGCCATGCCCGCCAGACGGCGCGGGTGATGATGGCTTTTGAGGCGGTGTGTCTTCAGCACCTTCCCGATCTTGTGATTGTCGTGGGCGATGTAAATTCCACCCTGGCGGCGGCGCTGGTGGCCGCCAAGCTGCATATTCCGGTTGCTCATGTCGAAGCCGGTTTACGCTCGTTCGACCAGTCCATGCCGGAAGAAATAAACCGTATAGTTGCCGATCATCTCTCTACGCTGCTGTTCACGACGGAGCAGGCCGGGACAGATAACCTGCAACGGGAAGGCGTGGCGGCGGGAAAAATCCATTTTGTTGGCAACTGCATGGCCGACACGTTGTTAAAACATGCGGCGGTCGCTGTCGAACAGTCTCCCTGGCAGGCTTTTGACCTTACACCCGGAGCTTATGCGCTGCTAACTCTGCACCGTCCGGCCAATGTAGACGACTTCGCGACATTTTCTGCGCTTCTGAGGGCGCTGGACAGTGTGACGGCGCGGCTGCCGCTGCTGTTCCCCGTGCATCCGCGCACCCGCGCACGGTTAGAGGATTGGCGTGTGCCGCTGCCAGCGAATCTTAAGCTGGTTGAACCACAGCCGTATCTGGCGTTTTTGGGGCTGATGGCGCGGGCACGCCTTGTACTGACGGATTCCGGTGGTGTGCAGCAAGAGACGACCATGCTGAATGTACCCTGCCTGACCCTGCGTGACACGACCGAACTACCGGTTACGCTCTCGGCTGGCACAAACCGGTTGGTTGGTCATGACGTGGCCCTGATTGCAACCAGCGTGCAGCAAATTATGGAGGGGCAGTGGCCGACCGGCCAACATCCGCCGTTGTGGGACGGTCAGGTCGGGCGGCGGATTGTAGATGTCATCGAAATGTGGGCGGCGGGGCGGTCGTCAGCGGCCTCTCCGCATGGCGTCTAACAGGGCGGCCTCATATTTTGAGGCCGCCTGTTCCGCGTCAAAGTGCTGTTCGGCATAGGCACGAGCGCGGCGGCTGCATTCAGAGTGAAAGGCCGCGTCGTCGACCAGCCGCCGGATAGCTGCGGCCAGCCCATCCGTGTCTTCAAAGGGTACGGTCAGCCCTGCGCCGCTGTCACGTATGATCTGCGCGGCTACACCTTCCAGCGCCCCGGCCACCGGCACACCGCTGCCCATCGCTTCATACAGTTTGGTGCCTATCGCACCCTGGTGCAGTGGGTGATTGTGTAACGCCCAGAAGGTGGTGTGCGTGGCGGCCAGCGCCTGCGGAATCTCACTGTAATCCACCCATTCAACCCAGCGTACATTTGGCAGTTTGCCAGAGGCCAATCGTTCTTGTACCAGGTCTTTTTGTGAGCCAGTGCCCAGAATGAGGAATGTCACGTCGCGGCGGTCAGCCAGTCGTTCCGCTGCTTTGAGCATCGTCCCCAGATCATAAGCCGTGCCAAACGTGCCGATATATGAAATTAGTTTATTATCACCCAGGCTGTACTTCTGGCGGAAAGCCGAAGCATCAATGCCAGGGTGAAAGCGAGTCAGATCAACCCCACTGTAGACCTGTAGGATTTTATCGGTTGGCCCAATGTAACCCTGAATAGCCCGTTCCAATAACGGCGTGACGGCGATGATGCCCGCCGCGCCGCGATACGTGCTGTCCACTGTCCAGCGTGCCGCGCGGTAGGCAGGGTGATCGGCAGTCATGGCGCCGACGGACAGGATATGATCCGGCCACAGGTCACGTACATCGAGAACATATGGGGCAGCTTTAAGCGTGCTGAGAAATACACCGGCCAGACTGGTAAAAATTGGCTGCGCTTCGACCAGCAGTACATCGGGACGAGGGATACCTAATCCACGCAGCCCCGCCGTCAGCATAAAGCTGATCTGGCTGAGGAACTTCCGGCTGATACGCGGACTCGGTGTGGCCCACAGCCATGTTTGAATCACACGGATGCCATCGCGGTTTTCGCGCAGCACCAGCCGCCCGCGATAACCGTCCAGAATGCGCCCCTGAGGATAATTGGGCAGCGAAGTCAGTACCGTAATATCGTGCCCGCGCTGCTGCAATTTCCGTGTCAGGCGCGTCAATACGACGGAAGCCGCGCCCTGGTCAGGTTCGTAGTAGTTGGTGACGAGTAATATCCGCATGGTGAAGGAGGTTCGCTCCGGTACAGGTCAGTCTTTACGTTCGGATACATGCTGGCGCGGCGGTTCGTGAGTGGTGTAGGTGTCGGTGAATGGGTGGGCGGACCGAAGCGCCGCGAAACGTTCCTGAAACCGGAGCTTCGCGCCGGGCGTGAGGGTCAGCCGCATGTCGTAGGCATCTTCGTTATTGTTGCGATAGTATTTGGCTTTTACGCTGATCGTCTCAAACTCATATTTGCGGTACAGGTTTTGCGCCCGCGTATTGCTCACGCGCACTTCCAGCGCCACATAACCGGCGTTCAGCGCCAGCGACCGGCGTACCATGCCCGCCAGCAGAATTTCGCCCCAACCGCGACCGCGATAATCCGGGTGAACGGCAATCGTGCTGATGTGCGCCTCGCTCATGATATTCCACAGTCCGCCGTAGCCGACGATCCGGTGCGTCTGTACACGGCCATTGAGCGGCGCCAGCCAGCGCCGCCAGCCCACCGGCGCGGCTTCGTTAGCTGCCTCCAGCACGACCATGTAACTGTAGGTGGATTCCATCACTTCATAGGCGTAGGAGCGTTCCGACCAGGGCAGATCGAAGGCGAGGCGATCAATGGCGGCCACCTGCGCCACGTCATGCAGGGTCATGTAACGAAGGGTCAGGCTCATGCTTCCGGCGAGTCCTGCGTTTTGATATAAATCGGCACGAGTTTAGCCGCTTCAAAACCAGTTTTGTCGGCGTTCAGCCGGGTCAGGGCTTCTTCGGCCAGGAACCCGGCCCGCCGCAGCCGGTAGGCCGACGGCACCAGCGTGACCGGAATGTCTTTGGCCTGCGCCTGTTCCAGCGCCTCGTGGCCGTCATCGTTGATTTCGCCGGTCAGATAGGCCGGGCCGTCAATACTGGCAAACAGTGAGTCCCAGTCCATCAACTGCGGCTCACCCCGGTTGCCCCAGCGGCCCTTGCGCCATTGGTAGCGGGCAACGATCACCCGCCCTCGACCGGCTTGCAGCACGACGATCAGCCCGCCCTGATAATAGGGCTGCCCGGCGGCCAGCGTATCGAGTGTTGTGACACCCACCAGCGGCAGTTGGTAGGCGGCTGCCAGCCCTTTCGCCAGCGCCACGCCTACCCGCAGGCCGGAATACGATCCCGGCCCGGTCGAAACAGCCAGGGTATCCAGATCGGAGAACGTCAGCTCGCAGCGGCGCAGCATCGCCTGAATCGCCGGCGCGAGTTCTATGGTATGGTTGTTGGCGGTATGCCAGGTCTGCTCGGCCAGCAGCTTGCGGCCATCATGCAGCGCGAGGCTCATAATCTGGGTGGCGGTGTCTATGGCAAGTAACATCATAACTTTCAGCTTCTGGTGGTTGGTGGGCGGTTCTGGCCGTTTCGACCGGTGAAGCGGCAGCCGCCAAACGTTTTACACTCCAAACGTGAGTTCCCGAAATTTAGCGATCAGTTCTTCGTAACGCTGGCCCGTGCCTTCAAAGATGAAATTGCGACGTGTGGGTTCAAGGATGCGCAGTTCGATCCACAAACGCTGGCGCGGCAGGGCCGCAGCAATCCGTTCCGGCCATTCGATGACCACCGGGCCGCGTCCATTTAACACATCGTCGAAGCCAATGGCATCCACATCTGCCGCGCTTGCCAGCCGGTAACAGTCAAGATGATACAGGCGCTGGTTGTCGGCCTCCCGGTGGTGTTCGTGAATCAGGTTAAACGTCGGGCTGGTGAGCGGGTGCTGCGCGCCCCAGCCTTTGCCGATTCCAGCCGCAAAAACGGTTTTGCCCGCGCCCATATCACCGGACAGGCATACCACATCACCGGGACGCAGCAGCGTGCCCAGCCGCTGCCCAAGCCGCTGGCTTTGCTCCGCGCTGTGGCTGATGATGTCCAGTTGGCCTTCTTTCAGAATGGGCACGGCTGGCTCCCGAAGTGACTGATGCTAGGGGCATTATACAACTTCGTCTCTGAACTCAAAAGGGCGGTGACTTCCGCAATATTCGAGCGAAAAACAAACCGAAAAACAATCACGCCTGCATGGCAGCCGGGGCTTTTTGGATACAATATGGCTAAGCGGGGAGAAAAATTATGCGTTACAACTGGGGATTGCGCCGCCGGTTGGTCTTTATTGTTGTGGGTATTTCGGTGCTGACAGTGCTGGCGACGGCGGTGATTGCGCTGAACGCGAATGTTTCCAGTCTGCGGGTCCAGACGGAGCAGGCGTTGACCCGCCATAATCAGGCGCTTGCTAACGCGCTCGATGGTGAATTGCAGTTGGTGGTGACGGCGGCGCAGATGTTTGCAGCGGCGCTAGACCGCCAGCCAGACGCGCCCGCGCTGCGTCTGGAACCGCTGGTAAGCCATTACCTGGCGGACGGCAGCCGCCTGATTCGCCGTGTGAACGTGTACGCGCCGGTTGATGATCGTTATCAGATGTTGACTTTTAATGCGCCGGGGGGTGGGCAGGTGACGGACGGCGCTGCTGTGCCGGAGAGCTGGCTTATGTTGGTGCTGAGTGCCGGCGTGCAGCAGTGGTCTCTCCCCGCGTATGACAGTGCTCCGGTTATTTCGTATGCGGTTCCCTACGATCTGCCCGGCCAGCCGCGCGCGGCGGTGGTATGGGTGGATGTGCCGGCGGCCAGCCTGGAAACGGTGATGCAGGCGATACTGCGCGCGGATATGAAGCGCGGGTATACGCTGTTAGTGACCGGCAGCGACAATCTGCTGGCCGCTTATAATCTGCCCGATTCAGCCGCAACCAGCCGCGCCGCCGGTCTGTTCGACCAGGCCGAGGTGCGCCAACTGCGGGACAGAGTGCAGCTTGATGGCGGCCTGCTGGTGACAACCGATCCGGTGAGCGGACAGGACGCCGTGATGGTCGTCAATATCCTGCCGCAAACCGGCTGGCAGTTGGTCAGCGTGCTGCCGTCAAACGCGCTGCACCTGCCGTTTGACCGGCCTATCCTTCAGGTGATGATTGTGACTCTGATGGGTATGATCGGCCTGGCTGTGGCGGTGTTTCATTACATCAGCGCCGCCGTTACCGAACCGCTGCACACGCTGGGTAATGCCGCGCAGGAAATTGGGTCGGGCGATTTGCGTTACGACATCGGTTTTCAGAACCGCCGGGACGAGATCGGACGGCTGGCGCAGGCGATGGACGACATGAAGCGCAATCTGGCGTATTCCTACCGCCAGTTGTCCATGTGGAGCCAGACATTGGAAACACGGGTCGAGCAGCGCACGCAGGAGCTTGAAATCGCCCGGCTTGAAGCGCAGGCCGCCGCTGGCGAGATCCGTGCCGTGTACGATGCTTCGCTCTCGGTCGTCAGCGATTATCAACTCGAAGCCCTGCTGCGCCGGCTGAACCAGAACATCCTTGATCTGCTGCAAACACGCTATTGTGCCGTGTGGCTGCTGGAAGGCGATCACCAGTATTTGCGACTGGTCGAAGCGACTTCGCCAGACCGTATACCCCTCAATACCCGTGTGAGCATCAACGAAGGTCTGGTGGGGCTGGTGACGCGGGAAGCGCGGCTGGTGGTAGTGAATGATTATGCGGTCTGGCCGGAACGCCTGTCGCAGTTTACCGACGACAGTTTCGCGCAGGTGATGTCGGCCCCGCTGACATTTTTCAACCGACCGATTGGCGCGGTGCTGGTGGGACGACTGGCGACCGATCCTCCCTTTTCTGAACGCGAACAGCGGTTGCTGGTGCTGTTCGCTAATCTGGTATCGCCCGTCGTGCGGAACGCGCGGTTATTCGAGCAGCGCGAAGATGCGGTTAAAGCTGCTGAACGCGCGAACAGCGTCAAGACTCGGTTTCTTGCCAGCGTGACCCATGAATTACGCACGCCGCTGAACCTCATCATCAACAATCTGGACTTCATGCGAATCGGAGAGTTTGGCCCGATCAACCCTGACCAGCGCGTGCGGCTTGACCAGACCATTCGCAGCGCCGAACATCTGCTGTATCTGATTAACGATCTGCTGGATGTCAGTAAGATTGAAGCCGGTGAGATGAAGCTGTTCGTGCAGCCGTCGGATGTTTATCCGGTCGTAGAGGACGCGCTGGACTCTGCCATGATGCTGATTGAGAGCCGCAGCCCAACCATCACGCTGGAAGCGCATCTGCCGGAAAACCTGCCGCCCGTGCCAATGGATGCCCGCCGGATACGCCAGGTGCTGACCAATCTGCTGACCAATGCCGTTAAATTCACCCTGGAAGGCAGCGTGCGTCTGGTGGTGAACCTGTACCCTGACCATATCGAGTTTGTGGTGACGGATACGGGCATTGGCATCCCACCGGAGGAAATGGACAAACTGTTTCAGCCATTTGAACGTACCGACCGCGCCAAACATCTGGGGATTGAAGGCACCGGGCTGGGGCTGCCGATTTCGCGTTTTCTGGTACAGGCACACGGCGGGCAGATGACCGTTCGCAGCACGGTGAACCAGGGCAGCACGTTTGCATTCACGCTGCCGCTGGAGCCGTCCGAAGAAGTCACCCGCCCGGTGAATGTGATCGCCGCCGAATAAAAACCCTACCGGTACCGCTTTGAGATCGTCGGGATCAGGTAATCTTCAAAGGCGGCTCGCAGGTCATAATCCGGCTGCCAGCCCCAGTCCCGCCGGGCAGCCGAATCGTCCAGATCAGCCGGCCAGGAATCCACAATCGCCTGCCGCTTGAGATGCGGTTGATAGCTGATGTTCGCCTGGGGGTAAGCCGCCTGGGTGAGCGCGCAGATTTCGCCTGCCGTTGGGTTGAAACTGGTCACGTTGTAGACCCGGCGCGACAGGCGGTCTATGGGGGACTGCGCCAGCGCCAGCAGCGCCTTAATGGCATCCGGCATCGCCATGAATGGGATGCGCGAGTCTTCGCGCACAAAACAGGCGTAGGGTTTGCCCTGCGCGGCGGCGTGAAGCATCTCCGGCGCGTAGTCGCTGGTGCCGCCGGTGGGCATCGTCAGCGCGCTGATGAGGCCGGGGAAACGCACGGCGCGAAAGTCAATCCGGTACGGTTCATCGGTAACGGCCAACTGCCGGTAATGGAAGGCATAATAACGTCCCAGATGCTCGCAGTAGAGTTTGTTGCAGCCGTACATGGTCGTTGGCATGAGATACTGTTCTTCGCTGACCGCGCCGGCTGCCGCTTTCGCCGGCAGATCAGGCAGGCCGTAGACCGCAATCGAACTGGGGAAAATGAACTTGACCGGCTGGCCGCGCAGCCGGGACTGTTCGGTTGCCAGATGCAGCAGGTTGACCGTACCCTGCACGTTAACCTTATGGGCGGTTTCAGGGTTGAACTCGGAATGGGTGGACAGCAGCGCCGCCAGATGATAGATCGTTTCAATTTCGTATTCGTTAATCAGCTTATCCAGCAGGGACATATCCAGAATGTCACCCACGATGGTTTCATACACACGCGGGCGCATACTGTCGTCCAGCCCGCGAATATCCAGGACGATCACGGGCGGCATGTTCCGCATTTCGGAAAGCTGCTGGATCAGGCCGTGCCCGACTTCGCCGTTTGCGCCGGTAATCAAGATGACCTTTTGCCGCATATGCTTATCCTTTCGATGATGCGGTCAGCTTGATTCCATTGTAACGTGGGATGGAAGGCGCGGCGCGTGAAGACCTGTTATTGGTATCGTCAGTCTCTACGAATCGTCTGTCATTGGGGAAACGTGTAGGGGAGACCACACAGGGTCTCCCCTACGGATGTCTGTTATTTGTTGGATACGTGCTACCGCACGCCCCACACGCGCACCAGTCCGTCCCAGCCGCCGGTAACGATGAAGCGCCCCTCTGTATCAAAAGCAATAGCAGCATTCGCGCTCGGTCCGGTGGTGAAGAGTTGTGCTCCGGTGGCTACATCCCACAGATACAACTGACCATCAAGAGTTGTCGCCAGCAGCGCGCCGTCGGCACTGAAAGCAACCTGGCCGATGAGATTGACTCCGTCGTGCTTAAGGGTATGAATGACCTGCCCGGTTTTTCTGTCAATTAACTGTACGAAGCTAGGTGCGCTAGCCTTAAGCTCATCATAAGAGGTCGCTAGGATTGTTCCATCCGGGCTGATCGTTGAAAAATGATAAGTTCGCCCGTCATCGAAACTCTGTAGTGTTGGATTCTGAAAGTTGAGTCCGTTATTTGCTGCTGGCAGTAATTCACCGGTTTCCAGATCGCGCATTTCTGTAATGTTCCCCTTACCATAGACAGCTTGTGTTCCATGTAGTGACACACCAAAAATTGCGCCCATGTACCCACGAACCGCTGCTACTTCTTGATCAGCTGTCCAATCCCACAGATGTAAGATGCTGTTTGTGTCTACCAGCGCCAGCAGGTCCGCTTCAGGGCTGAAACGAATGCTCTGCACATCTTCCATGTTTTTGAGGTTAAGGTAATGGGCATACTGGCGCGATGGAATGTCCCATACGAGGATACCATAATTGTATGTGCTGAAAATTACTTGTTCGCTATCCAATGTAAAAATAACATCGGTAACAAATGGCGGTATGTCACCCGCTACCCTTGCTTCAGCAATTCGCTCGCCTGTAGCCGCGTCCCATAAACCAACACCGCGCTCTTCTCCCAGCGCCAGCAGTTTTCCATCAGGGCTAAAGGTTAACCCAACGCTGGCATTTGTTTTCCTGCTCAGGGTGTATTGCAGTGTGCCGTTCTCGACGTTCCAGACACGCGCTGTCTCATCGGCAAATTCGGCGGCAATCTGCTGTCCATCCGGGCTGAACACAACCTCACGAACAGCCTGCTGTCCTTCACCAATCACGCGCCCCTTACCGGTGGATAAGTCCCAGAGGCGCACGCTGTAGTCCGGCGTTTCAGCTTCCCATTCACCGCTGCCAGACGCGATAAATCGCCCATCCGGGCTGAAGGCCAGCGCGCGCACCGGACTGCTGTGACCTTCCAGAACGGCGATGATCGCGCCCGTATGGGCATCCATCACCCGCACCGTATTGCCATCGTTGGCGGCAATAAGGCGACTATCGGGGCTGAACGCGGCGCGCGGCTGCACTCCGTACCTGCCACCAATGCGCATTTCCAGCAGGCGCGGGTTTGCGCTGAGGTCGGCAGCATCAAACAGCCGCACGCCGCGCGCGCCGGCAACTGCAAGTGTCTTTCCATCTGGCGACCATGTGACGATGTTCAGGCTGCCATTACCCAGCCGCTTGATTTCGGTAAGTTGTCCAACATTCTCTTTGGTGAGCGGCGGCAGGTCGTGCAGGGAAATGGGAATATTCCCGACAAGCGAAGGATTTTCCCGACCCGTATAAAACAGCACTGTGCCGAGCATGATCAGCGCAAATATGGCTGCTGCCAGTGTCATAAATGAGCGGGATGTGCGGCGCAAGTCAACTTTATCTGTAACTGTTGCGAACGGCGGAGAAATGGTCGTCATTGGTTTTTCCTCCTCAAGCTGAGAAAGCTGCTGATATAAGTCTTCGGCAAAATCACGGCGTGGTGGTTCGCGCAGGGTGTGCAAAAAATCATCGTTCATCACGGTTTATCCCATTCTTCACGCAGCTTACGAATAATCCGGTATAACATCGTCCCGACATTGGATTCGCTCAAGCCAGTTACACCAGCAATCGCACGATTGGTCAGTTCCGCGCCGTATTTGAGCGCGATCAATTCCTGCTCCAATGGCGGCAGGCGCGCCAGCAGCGCCATCAACCGAGCAGCGTCGGTCTGGCGTTCAACCGCGTCCTCCAGCACCATATCTGCTGCCAGATGGTGAAACTGGTCAATTGAATAATCGGTATGGCGCTGGCGATAGTAATCCACCGCCACATTACGGGCGATGCTGAACACCCAGGTTGAAAATGCGCTCAGGTCGTGGCTGTACTGCTCACGGGCGCGCCACACCTTCAGAAAGGTGGTGGCGGTCAGGTCTTCAGCCTGCTGATGATCGCCAAATCGGTAGCGGAAGAAGTTGTAGACGCGGGGCATCAAATCCCAGTAGATGACTTCCCAATCTACGATGAGACCGACCCGCGTGTTGGCGTTCTGAAGAGCATTCATCATATTCTATGATACGGCGCGGCGAGAAAAGTATCACACAGACGCAAGCCGATGTACAATTTTGGCTGGGGACACCTTCACGCCGTTAGGAGCGCACCGGGGCATGAACCGCATCACCACGACCTTAAATCGTATCTGGACAGATATTCTCGCAGGCCGCCACCTGGAGTCCTACGTGGTGACGGCTATCGGCATTGCGCTGATCGTGCTGGATGTGGTCGGCGAAGTTGATGCGGGGCTGAAACTGACGGTCATGATCGCCGCGCTGATCCTGCTGGTGTTTAAAACCACAACGCCCGATCACACCCGCGTGGATATTGACTCGGTGCTGCATGACCGTAATGATTTTGGCCCATTCCGCGAAACCGTGCAGGGACGGCGGCGGGTGTGGATTTACGGGCCGTCATCGGTTAACGCGCTGCGCGAGGATATCGAGCGCGAGGTGCTGGAC
>JARKOK010000072.1 GCA_029975765.1 Aggregatilineales bacterium | reverse complement strand
GACCGGCAGCAGGCTGACCATCGCCAGCACGAGAACAAACAGCAGGGTCAAACGGGTCTTCATTGTACTGCGCTCCTTTAACAACAGATTGAACCTATTTGAATGTGTCCGCAGCGATCCGGTCGGGTCATGACACGCCATAACCCTGCCGTAAGCTGTGGATTACTCCCCTCGATCAAATGGTTTGGTGAGTGCCGTTGGCTTCTCAGTCTGTTTCGAGGCAAACACCAGCGCGATAATCGTAATGACATAAGGCGCCATCACCGCGAATTCCGACGGACTATCCAGCCCGATGGCGCTGACCTGCAATTGCAGCGCGTTGACGAAACTGAACAGCAGCGCGCCGGCCATCACCCCAAACGGTTTCCAGCGCCCGAAGTACACCAGCGCGACAGCGATAAAGCCGAGGCCGGAAGTCAGATTTTGCTGGAATACGTTCAGCAGGGCAATCGAGAGCGACGCGCCGGCGAGTCCCGACATCATCCCCCCCAGCGCGACGGTCATGTACCGGACGCGCGTGACGTTGACTCCCATCGCGTCGGCGGCTTCGGGGTTCTGGCCGACGGCCCGAATCATCAGGCCAAAAGTGGTACGGTTGAGGATAAACGCGGCAATCGGCACCAGCGCGAAGGCCAGATACACCAGCAGATTGTGGCGGAAGAAGATTTCCCCAATGCCTAAAAACTGAATGTCCGACAGCCCCGGAATATACAGCGACGGAAAACCGGATACGGATTTGGGCGTGCCGATCAGCTTTTGAAACAGCAGCTCGCTCATACCCAGGCCGAACAGATACATGCCAATGCCGCTGATGCCCTGCTGCGCTTTCAGCGTCACGCTGATGAAAGCGGTCGCCAGCCCCAGCAGCAGGCCGATCAGCAGGGCGGCGATCAGCCCCAGGACGAGGCTGCCGGTGATATAAACGGTGTAAAAGCCAAAAAACGCGCCCATGAGCATAATGCCATCCACGCCCAGATTCAACACGCCGGAACGCTGGCCGAAGGTTTCTCCCAGTGCGGCAAAAATGTAGGGCGTGGCAAGGCGGATCATGGAAGCAAAGACGCTGGCTGTAAAGATTTGTTCGATCATGCGGTTTGCTCCTGCGCGGGTTTGGGCGCAGTGATGGGGGTTTCGGTGGGTGGTGAAGTCGGCGCGGCCAACCGGCGGCGGGCGCGGCGTTTGGTGAAGTACTGGCTGCTGACGACAAAGACGACGATCAGGCCATTGATGGCCGTGATGAGCGCGGCGGAGACACCCAGATCACGCTGCATCTTCTGCGCGCCGACCAGCAGGCCGCCGAAGAAGATCGAAGCGGGTATCGCGCCCAGCGGATTCAGGCCGCCGAACAGCGCCGCGACGATGCCGTTAAAGCCGGCGTTAGCGGTGAAGCCGGTGGGCGAACCGTCGGTTTGCAGGCGGTACTGCAAGCCTAATACCTGCACCACCCCGGCCAGCCCGGCCAGACCGCCCGCCAGCAGCATCGCCAGCACCATCTGGCGCTTGACGTTCAGCCCAGCGTAGCGCGCCGCGCGTTCGTTCTGGCCGACGGCGCGGATCCGGTAGCCAATCGTCGTGCGCCACAGCAGGATATACATCACAACGGCCAGAACGATGGCGATCAGGAGGCCGTAATGCAGGCGCGTGCGGGCGAACACTTCGGCACTTTCCCAGCCAAACAGGTCAGCCGCAAACTGCGGAATCGTCAGCGCCAGGCGCGGCAGTTCGGCAGAGGCGATGATACGCGCTGTTTTCGGGATGTGATTCAAACCGGCTTCGGAAGGGTCGAGCAGGGGGCCGTTCAGCAGGTAGTTCATCATCTGCACGGCCACCTGGTTGAGCATGATCGTGCTGAGGATTTCGTTGACATTGAAATAGGCTTTAAGAAACCCGGCGAGGCCGCCGTACAGCGCCCCGGCGGTAAAGCCCATCAGCAGCGCGGCGGGGATGATGACTGCACCGGGCGCATCCTGCAGCGCCAGCGCCGTCGTGACACCGGCCAGCGCTCCGGCGATCATCTGGCCTTCACCGCCGATGTTGGTGACACCGGCGCGAAAGGCAACACAGATGCCGATGGCAACAAACAGGATGGGGATGGCCTTTACCAGCGTTTCGGCGGTGGCGTTCTCCGTACCGAAAGCGCCTTGCAGCATGGACGAGAAAGCCTGACCCGGCGCGGCGTTTAAGGCCACCAGCAGGATGGAGGCGACCGCGAAAGCGGCCAGCAGGGCCAGCGGCATGGGGGCGGCATCCAGGATGCGGTTCAACAGAGGCTTCAACGAAAAATCACGCATAAAAAACTATTCCCGGACTTTGGAAACAATGAATATATCGTGCATTATGGCATGGAAATCTGAAATTGCACATGAAGACTGTCAGGTA
>JARKOK010000268.1 GCA_029975765.1 Aggregatilineales bacterium | reverse complement strand
ATCCCGGAGCAGATGTTCTACATGGCCGGGCCGATTGAGGACGTGTTGCAGCGTTACGAACAGGCGCAGCAGTAGGCGTTTGTATGGACGGTTTACGAACCGTCCATGCGGAGGAAAAACTATGCCGATTCATGTAGAAGTCGTGACTCAGGAAAAGAAGGTCTTTGACGAGCCGGAGGCCGATATGGTGCTGATTCCGGCGACGGAAGGCCATATGGGGGTGCTGCCGCATCACGCGCCGGTGCTGACGACGCTGGGTTTTGGTGAGCTGATCATTCGTAAGGGTAATGCTGAAGAAAGTTTTGCCGTTTACGGTGGGGTAGTGGATGTACGCCCCGACAAAGTGGTTGTGCTGGCTGATCTGGCCGAGTCGTCGTTTGAACTCGACATGCAGGCGATTGAAGCCGCCCGCGACCGGGCCGCCAAGATGCTGGAAGAAGGCGTGCCGCCGGAACTCAACCGGGAGGCGGCGATTGCGCTGCGGCGCGCGGAACTGGCGCTGCGAATCAAAAGCAAGCTGCAATCTCGCGGCGCGGTGCTGCGGATTGTGGATGACCGGGACGAATAAACCTTAAATCAAGGTGTGGGGGCGGGTTTGAACCCGCCCCTGCTGATTCCGGTCAAAGTCTCGTTCCTCCCGGTTCTATGGTATACTAGCCCCCTGATAATTGAGCCAACTCAATGGTAAACGACTATGGCATTGTTTGACCGCAAACTGGGTGTTGACCTCGGTACGATCAACGTCCTGATTTATGAACATAACCAGATTGTGCTGCAAGAGCCGTCGCTGGTCGCGCTGACGGCGGAAGATGAGCGCATCGTGGAAATCGGCCAGCCGGCGCGGGAGATGCTGGGGCGGGTGGATGATGAAGATATTCAGGTAGTGCGTCCCCTGCAAAACGGGGTGATCGCGGACTATGAAGTGACCGAGGCGATGCTGCGGTACTTCTTTGACAAGATTGCCGGTCGCCTGCGGCTGTTTAAACCCACCGTCATGATGTCCGTCCCTTACGGCGTGACCAGCGTCGAAAAGCGCGCGGTGCATGAAGCGGCGCTGGCGGCGGGCGCGCGTGAAGCGCATCTGATCTGGGAGCCGCTGGCGGCAGCGATTGGCGCCGGGCTGCCGGTAGGCACACCTGCCGGGGATATGGTGGTTAATATTGGCGGCGGCATCACCGAGGCGGCAGTCGTGACAATGAACAATATCGTGCGCGCCGAAAGCGGGCGCGTGGGCGGGCTGCGGCAGGATGAAGCAATTCAGGCTTATGTGCGGCGTAAGTACAATCTGACGGTCGGCCAGCCAACGGCGGAGTCCATCAAAATTCAGGTGGGCGCGGCGGTTAATTTGCAGGAAGAAATGACAATGGAAGTGCAGGGGCGTGACAATGTGAGCGGCCTGCCGAAAACGATCAGCATCAGTACCGGCGAAGTGGTTGAGGCGCTGCAAGAGCCGCTGGCGATGATCGCCGGGGTCGTGAAAAGTGTGCTGGGCACGACCCCGCCGGAACTGGCATCGGACATTATTGACCGGGGTATTGTCTTAACGGGCGGGGGGGCGCTGCTGCGCGGCATGGATCAATTCCTGACGCGCGAAACCGGTGTGCCGTGTTATCGCGCGGACAATGCCATGATTTCGGTGGCGGTTGGCGCTGGCCGCGCCCTGGAAGACCCGGCCATCCTGCGGCGCATCGTCCAGGTTTAGGGAATATAGTAGGTCATCCGCTGCAACTGCACCACCGGGTCAATGTACTGCACCCGGATATGGTCGGGCACGTTGAGATTGATGGGCGCGTAGTTCAGGATGCCGTGAATGCCGGCGGCGATCAGTTGTTCGGCTACTGCCTGCGCGTGTTCGGCGGGCACAGCCAGCATGGCGATCTTGATGTCATGTTCGCGGATGACTTCAGCCAGCCGTTCCACCGGTTCGATGACAAAATCGCCGACCCGGTTGCCGATTTTTTGCGGCGAATTGTCGAACACACAGGCAATGCGGAATCCACGATTGACGAAGCCCCGGTAATGCGCCAGCGCGCTGCCCAGGTCACCGGCGCCAACCAGCGCAACTTCCCATTCCCGGTTCACCTTTAGTACCTGTTTGAGCTGGTCAATCAGGTAAGGAATCTGGTAGCCCGTGCCCTGCTTGCCAAAGCCACCAAAATGCGACAGGTCCTTGCGGATTTGCGCTGAACTGATGCCGAGGCGCTGCCCCAGTTCATGCGAGGACGTGACCGTATGACCGTCCTGTGCCAGCCGGGTGAGCGCCCGCAGGTAAATCGGCAGGCGGCTGATAACAATATCAGGTATGGTGGGAGGCATGGGCGCCATCTCCTCAATTGCGAGCTTGTGAAAAAGGACGCATTTTTTGATATTACCATCCTCATCTTTTTAATGCTAGGCGAGGTTCTAATCTATTCAAAATGCTGTGACGTGATGGGCTGTGATATGATGGGATGGCTGGTTGTAAAACGACTACAGGTAAAGATTCATGTCGGTTCGACGTTCGCTGCTGATCCTGACTATTCTGGTACTGGCGCTGCCGGCGATCACTTTCGCGTTTCGCTCGCGCCAACTGCGCAGCAGCACCACAATTGACCGTTTACAATTCTACACCGTTCAGCGTGGAGATGTGAGTCTGGCAGTGACAGCGATTGGCGCGCTGGAAGCCGATACCGATGTTCGCCTCAGCTTTACCAGCGCCGGGCGTGTGGCCGAGGTGCGTGTTCAGCCGGGCGACGGTGTGCTGGCGGGTGATGTGCTGGCGCGGCTGGTGGACGATAATGAGCGCCTGGCTTACGATCAGGCCGCGCTGTCACTGCAACTGGCCCAGATGCAAAAGCAGGTGCTGCTGGAGCCGCCGCGCGAAGCCGATGTTCGCGCGGCAGAGGCGAGTGTTGCCAGCGCGCAGGGGGCTTATACCGCGATTGCGAACGGCGTATCCCCGGAAGATATTCGCGCGGCGGAACTGCGCTTGCAGCAGGCGCAGGCGGTTGAGGAAGATGCGCGTAAAGCGCGGGTGGAAGCTGACGGTGGGCGGGCTGACCAGTATTATCAACTGCTGGACGCACAGATCGGGGCGGCGGCATTTAATGTTGAAATCGCCCGGCTGCAACTGGATGCCCTGCGCCAGCCGAACAACGCCGATCAACTGGCGGTGGCCGGAGCGCGGATCGTTCAGGCACGGGCTGAGCTGGAACGGCTGAAGGCCGGCCCCACGCAGGCCGAGTTAGACCGCGCCGATATCGCCATCCAGCAGGCGCAGGTGCAGCTTGACCAGGCGGCGCTGGCGCTTCAGCGGAAAACGCTGGTCGCGCCGTTTGGTGGGGTGGTGGCGGCGGTCAATATGGAAGTCGGGGCGCTGGTCGCGCCCGGCGCGCCGGTGCTGCAACTCGTGGATGCCGCCCCTTTGCGTCTGGTGGTGCAGGTAGACGAGATTGACATTCGCCAGATTCGGGAAGGGATGGCGGCTCAGATCGAATTCGACGCGCTGCCCGGCGTGGTATTTCCGGCGGCGCTGGAACAGATTGCCGTTGTTGGCAGCAGCGCCGATGGCATCATCAGCTACGACGTGAGCATGACCCTGAACGAACCGGACGCGCGCGCGCGGGTAGGTATGACTGCCGAAGCCTCGATTGTGACCGAGCAGCGCCGGGGGGTGCTGCTGGTGCCAAACCTGTATGTCCGTCTTGATCGCCGCGACGACCGGGCATACGTGAATGTCTTTCAGCCTGATGGCACCTTTGCCGAAACCGCCGTGCAGCTTGGCCTGCGCGGGCAGGACATGAGCGAAGTGGTGTCCGGCCTGGACGCCGGTGATGTGCTGGTGATTGACCCCAACGGCGCGGGTTTTAATCTGTTTGGAGGCTGACCGATGAAACGTCTGGTACGAATCGCGCTGCTGCTGGCGGTCGTAGTCGGCGTGGCCGCCGGCCTGCGCGGGGCACAGTCACCCAACGAAACAGAGGCTGAACCGGGCGCAGCGGTGCAGGATGAAACGATTGTCACAGTAGATGATCTGTCCGTTACCGTCAGCGCGACCGGCGCGATTTCCCCGGTACGGCAGGTTGGGCTGGTATTTGAACTGTCCGCGCCGGTGAGCGACGTTCTGGTGCAGACCGGGCAGACAGTGAAAGCCGGCGAGGTGCTGGCGCGGCTGGATACCCGTGAACTGGAGGTGGCGCTGGCAGGCGCGCGTGTCAGTCTGGAGGCGCAGCAGGTGGCTTATAAGGCGCTCACTGCGCCGCCGCGCGAGGTGGATATTGCGGTCGCGAGGGCGGCGCTGAATCTGGCGCAGGCGCAGTACGGGACCGTATCGCTGGGAGCAGATTCCACGCAGACGACTATCGCCAGTATTCAGGCGGAACTGGCACGTAACCAGCTCTGGCAGGCGCAGCTTCAGCGTGATCTCAATTTTGCTATCGCGCCAGCCCAGCGCGAACTGGCCGAAGCCAACGGCATCACCCTGCCGGACACTGACCAGATGGCCCGTGATACGGTGCCGACACAGCTCAAGCAGGCTGATTTTGAAGTGCTGATCGCGGATGAGAATCTGGCCGGCCTGCAAAATCGGGGCGCGGACGTGGCTGGACTGTCATCTGCCGGGGCGCAGATTGCCGCCGCGCAGGCACAGCTAGAACGGCTGCTGAACGGCCCGACCGAGATGGACTTGCAGATTGCCGACATGCAGCTTCAGATCGCCCAGCTGGCACTCGATCAGGCAGAAGCCAATCTCAGGCGTGCGGTGCTGACCGCGCCGTTTGACGGCGTGGTAGCCGAAAATCATCTGGTCGTGGGCGAACTGCCGCCGCAGGGCGCGGCGCTGCTGCTGATTGACCCGACCGGCTACTATGTTGATGTGGCAGTGGATGAAACCGACATCGTGGAGGTGCAGCCCGGCCAGCGCGTGACGCTGGCGCTGGATGCGCTGCCGGGTGAAACCATCACAGGGACAGTGGCGCGGGTGGCTATCACGCCGGTGCGTATCGGGCAGTTGGTGACCTACACGGTGCGCATTATGCTGGATGTGACTGACCAGCCGGTACGGGCCGGGATGACCGCCACAGCGACCGTTCTGGTGAACGAACTGCGGGATGTACTGGTGCTGCCTAATCGCTTTATACGGATTGACCGCACTACGCAGCAGGCGTATGTCACGGTGGCGCAGAACGGCGGCTATGCCGAAGTGTCCGTCCAGTTAGGCGTGCGAAATGACATGGACAGCCAGCTTGTGGCTGGTCTGGAAGCCGGGCAGCGCGTTGTGCTGCTGCCCCGCGCGACGTTTAATCCCATACCGGGTGGATGACAGTCGGGAGGATAAGAGCTGATGAGGGATAGTTTGTGTTAAGGTGGTTTCGGCGCAACGGCCAGCCGCCGGATATGCTGCGTGACGAACACGGGCGGCGGGCGGTAATTGACATTCGTGACATCACCAAAACATACGAAATGGGCGACGTAGAAGTTCACGCGCTGCGCGGCGTAAGCCTGCAAATCTACGAAGGTGAGGTTGTCTCGATTATGGGGCCATCCGGCAGCGGCAAGAGCACGCTGATGAATATTCTCGGCTGTCTTGACCAGCCAACGAGCGGCCAGTATTTTCTGGACGGTGTGGATGTCAGCCAGCTTCAGGAAAACGATCTGGCGCGCATCCGCAATAAAAAAATCGGCTTCGTCTTTCAAAACTTTAACCTGCTGAAGCGCACGACCGCCTTACGGCAGGTTGAACTGCCGCTGATCTACGGCGGCGTATCAGGCCGCGCGAAGCGTGCCAGAGCCGCGCTGGAAGCCGTTGGCCTGGGGCAGCGTCTCGATCATCTGCCGAGCGAGCTATCCGGCGGGCAGCAGCAGCGGGTGGCGATTGCGCGCGCGCTGGTGAATGAACCGGCGATGATTCTGGCGGACGAACCAACGGGTAATTTGGATTCGCGCAGCGGCACTGAGGTGATGCAGATTTTCCAGCGGTTGAACCGCGAACAGGGTATCACGACGGTATTTGTCACCCATGACCCCTGGATTGCGCGGCATACCCAGCGGGTGATTATGCTGCGCGACGGCAGCATCATCGCCGACCGGGAAGTGGCCGAGCCGCTGGTGGCCGGGGAACATGAACGGCCATCCGAAGCAGCAGAGATGGAATCACTGTTCCGTGATGCCTATTACGGGGGCAAACAGGAAGAGTATAACTAACCCGGCCCCATCGGAGGTGCCGGATGCTGTAAAGTCGCGGGCTGGATAAACATTCCTCGAAAGCAGGTTATGAGGTGGTGCGGTGGGTGATCGGTGCAGGGGCGCTGGGTGTAGGGCTGCTGGCGCTGGCAGTTGGCGCAGCCTTACAGGTAGGGCAGTCCCGGTCAGGCGGGCTGCTGGCGTTTGAATCGAGCCGGGATGGAAATACCGAGGTCTACGTCATGGATGCGGAGTTGGGGATTATCTGGGACGCCAGCCGCAGCCCGGCCTATGATTATGCTCCGGCCTGGCTGCCGGACGGGCGGCTGTCGTTCGCCTCAAATCGTGGCAGCAATTACGATATTTACGCGCTGGAACTGGTTACGGGACGGCTCGATAATCTGACGAACAGCGCCGACAATGAATATCTGCCAGCCTGGTCTGCCGATGGCCGGCTGGCCTTTGTTTCCAGCCGGGATGGCGACCCGGAGGTCTATGTGCTGGATGTCAGTACAGGTGAAGCCCGGAACATCTCGCAGCACTTTGCCGGTGACAGCAGCCCGGCCTGGTCGCCGGATGGCCGGCTGGCTTTTTTGTCGAATCGCAGCGGCAGCCTGGACATTTACGTGTATGATGGCAGCGGCCTCAACCGGCTGGTTGGCAGCCCGACGGCGGATTTTGCGCCCGCGTGGTCTGCCGACGGTCGGCTGGCCTTTGTATCCGACCGGGACGGGAATTACGAGATTTATCTGCTGGACAATGGCGAGACACATAACCTGACCCGGCATGAGGCACAGGATGATATGCCGGCCTGGCTGCCGGATGGGCGGCTGAGTTTCGTATCCGACCGGGACGGCGCGCCAAATATTTATGTTTTGAATCTGGAGACCGGCGAACTGACGCAGATGACATACGGGGTTGGTGATGATCTGCGTCCGGCCTGGAAGTGGTGAGGGATGAATCTGCTGGAAGCCTGCCGGATAGCCTTGAGCGGCCTCGCGACAAACCGCCTGCGCGCCATTTTAACAACCCTGGGCATCATCATCGGCGTTAGCGCGGTGATCGGCCTTGTCAGCCTGGGGCGCGGCGTGGAAGGTTACATCGCCGGTGAATTTGAAGCTCTGGGATCGAACGTGCTGTTTGTCTTTTCATCCGCGCCCACCGCCGGGCTGCGCGATACGATTCAACCCCTGACGACGGTCGAAGGCGCGGCGCTGGCAAATCCCGCCGTTGCGCCCAGTATCCGCCAGTTGGCGATGGAATTTCAAGTATTCGGCAGCGTGGTGTACGGGTCAAAACGGGTTGCATTGGCGGTCAGCGGTGTAACACCGAACTATCAGGCGGTGCGGAACTGGCAGCCGCGTGATGGGGCGTTCATCAGCCAGGAGGATATAGACCGGGCGGGGCGGGTCGTGGTGCTGGGAACGACGGTTGTTGATCGGCTGTTTGGCGACAAGACGTTTGACCCGGTGGGCAAAACGATCCGTATCAATGACCGGACGTTTACGGTTATCGGTGTCATGACCGAACGCGCCAGCAGCTTTCTGGGTGATGAAAACAATGTGGTTTTTATCCCGATCAGCACGGCGCAAACGCGGCTGGCACGCGCGCGTACCCGCGATGGCGGCTACCGGGTGGATGTGTTTCATGTCCAGGCCGCGTCAAAGGAAGCGATGAGCGCGGCCTCGCGTGAGATTGAAACCTACCTGAGCGCCGCCCATAATGTGACGTTTCAGGGGGAGCAGGACTTCAGCATCATTAATCAGGCTGATCTGCTGGAATCACTCGGCCAGATCACCGGCATTCTGACTGCCTTTCTGGCGCTGATCGCCGGCATTTCGCTGCTGGTGGGCGGCATCGGCATCATGAATATCATGCTGGTGTCGGTTACGGAGCGCACGCAGGAGATCGGGCTGCGTAAGGCTGTTGGCGCGCGGGCCGGCGATATTCTGCTGCAATTCCTGATCGAAAGTGTGGTACTGTCGGTCATCGGCGGTCTGATCGGCATCAGCATCGGGTGGGCACTGGCGCAGGTGGGAACGGCGCTGATTCCGCAGTTAACGCTGGCCGTCAGCCTGGACGCGGTGCTGCTGGCGACGGTGGTCAGCACCTTCATTGGCGTGTTTTTCGGGTTGTATCCGGCCAGCCGCGCGGCGCGAATGAAACCCATTGACGCGCTGAGATTTGAATAGAAGCTGGTAATACGGGGTCGCTGAGACACAGAGATGTTTGAGAATTTTCGGGTCGCCATGATCGGCCTGCGGAGTAACAAGCTGCGCTCGGCGCTGACGATGCTCGGTATCACGATTGGCGTGGCAGCAGTGATTGTGCTCGTATCGCTGGGGCAGGCGGTCGAGAATTATGTGCGCGATCAGTTTTTGGGCATCGGCACGAATCTGCTGATTGTGTTCGCGCAGGCCGGTGATAATGGCGAAACCCGCCGCCTGACACTGGACGAAGCGCGCGCGCTGGCCGACCCATTTCGCGTGCCGGATGCGCTGTACGTCATGCCGCAGCGCACGGTGAACCGGACGGCAGCCTTTGAAGGCCGTGAAATTACCGCGCGTGTGCTGGGTGTGACGCCGGACTATCCCGTTGTTCGCAACCGGCAGGTCGTCGCGGGACGGTTCTTCACGGCGGCGGAGATGGATGGTCTGGCGCGGGTGGCTGTACTGGGGCCGGAGATGGCCGACCGGCTGATGCCCGGCGTGTATCCCATCGGGCAGACGATCCGCATCAACGGTCTAACGTTTCGGGTGGAGGGTGTGCTGAACCGTGTGGGTGGGGCGGGTTTTGGGCCGAATGAGGACGATGTGATTATCGCGCCGCTGACCACCGTGCAGACCCGCCTGAGCGGCGAGCGTATCCTCACCGGTGACCGTCCCATCAGCAACATCATCGTGCAGGCACGCAGCGCCGACGTAGTGGATTCGCTGGCGCTGCAAATTCGTGAGACGCTGCGTGAGGAGCGTAAAATCAGCTTCCGCGATGAGGACGATTTTCAGGTGTTCACGCAGACCGAACTGCTGGACAGTCTGGGTAACATTACCGGCCTGCTGACCGTCTTTCTGGCGGTGATTGCCGGGATTTCGCTGCTCGTCGGCGGTATCGGCATCATGAATATCATGTTGGTGACGGTTACGGAACGCACGCGCGAGATCGGCCTGCGAAAAGCGGTTGGCGCGCAGAAGGGTGATATTCTGCTGCAATTCCTGACCGAAGCCACGACTCTGGCGTTAGCCGGCGGCGCAATCGGTGTGTTGATCGCCAGCGGCGGCATGTTCGCGCTGCGGGCGGCGCTGCCGGAACTGGCGGCCACCGTGCAGCCGTCGAGCGTGCTGCTGGCGACCATGATCTCAGTCATGATCGGGGTGTTTTTTGGCATCTATCCGGCTAACCGCGCCGCGTCGCTTAACCCGATTGATGCGCTGCGATATGAATAACAGCCCTGTTCCGGCAAGCTGCATGTTGTTTTAAGCCGCCCTTCGTGTTACGATGTACTAAAAAATTCACAAAGTTCAATATGAACTGTACCAGCGCGGGAAGCCTGAAGGAATAAATCGTATGTCAGCAACCGGGCCGACCAACAACGGGCATCCACCAACCGAGCATAATCTCCGCACCGCACAGGATAGTATGCTTGACGGCCTGGGTCAGCTATCCGATTATCTGGGATTCAGTAAGGTCATGGGTCAGCTTTACGGGGCGCTGCTGCTCAGCGGCGATCCGTTGAGTCTGGATGATCTGGTAGACCTGCTGGATATTTCGAAGGCCAGCGTCAGCATGAATTTACGCACGCTGGAACATATGGGTATGGTGCGGCAGGTGTGGGTGCGGGGGCGCGGTGGACGGCGGAAGTATTATGAAGCCGAAACCGACTTCTGGCAGATCATCTCTAACATTCTGGCCGGGCGCGAAATGCGCGATCTGGAACGGGCGCTGCACGTCATGGATGAGAATATCGAACGCCTGTCTACGGCTATGCCGCACATGGACGCGGAAGATCAGCGTTTAGCGGAACTGTACATTGAGCGTATCCAGCAAATGCAGGCGTTGTTCCGGTTCGCGCAGCTCATCATCACCACGATCCTGTCCCAGGCGGGCAACCTGGACATCACCACGCTGCCGCGACTCGGTTCAAACGATTAGCCCTTGAGCGGTATCCCGGCGTCCCCTATAATGGTTTGGCCTGCTTAACGGCGGG
Source organism: Aggregatilineales bacterium (assembly GCA_029975765.1). Classification (GTDB taxonomy): domain Bacteria; phylum Chloroflexota; class Anaerolineae; order Aggregatilineales; family Phototrophicaceae; genus CFX2. The sequence goes on along the minus strand of JARKOK010000268.1, from coordinate 5,974 downwards.
GGAGTGGCGGAATTGGCAGACGCGCATGACTTAGGATCATGTGGTTTACACCGTGCGGGTTCGAGTCCCGCCTTCCCCAAGATTGCCATTCTGGCGCGTCCAACCGCGCCCGTATCGTCTAACAGAACTTTTATGCTTGCCGCTTTTTCCCGGTGCTATAATAGGCGTGCTAGAGATAGCCTCTGCTAAGGACTGTACCCTTGAACATTCAAACTGAACGACTTGAAAATCATACTGCCCGTTTTACCGTCGCGCTGGAGGCTGATCGTCTGGAACAGGCGAAACAGGAAGCCGCCCGTAAGCTGGCGAAGCGGGTGAATATCCCCGGCTTTCGCAAAGGCAAAGTTCCCTACCGTATTCTGGTGAATTATGTGGGCGAGGGCGCGGTGCTGGAAGAGGCCGTCGAACTGCTGGGCAACAACCTGTACAAGGATGCGCTGGAGCAGTCCGGCATTGATCCGTATGGCCCCGGCGAACTGGAAGATTTTAAACTAGAGCCGCAGCCAACCTTAATTTTTGTGGTGCCTATGCAGCCGGAAATCAAACTTAATGACTACCGCGCTGTCCGGCTGGATTACACCCCGCCGACCATCGAGGATGAGGACGTGACTCGCTCGATGAAAATGCTGCAAGAGCAGCAGGCACTGGTCGAAGAAAGTCACAAGCCGGTGGAAGCGGGCAACCGGGTGACGATGGATATCCACGCGGAAGTGCTGCCGGAAGGCGAAGTGGCTGAGGCTGAAGCCGAAGAACACGAGCACGAGCATGATGAGCACGCGCCTCATACCCCCGGCGCCGAACCGCTGCTGCACGAGCATGACGCGGTGATGATTCTGGACGAAGAACATGACGAGCCGGCCCCCGGCTTTCGCGATGCGCTGATTGGCGCGAACGTGGATGAACGGCGCGAATTTGAGCTGACGTACCCCGATGACAAAGAAGAATACGAGGACCTGGCCGGTCGGCGTGCCAAGTTCTATGTGACGATCAAGAAGATTGAAACGATTACCCTGCCGGCGCTGAACGACGATCTGGCCGCGCGGCTGACGGCAGAAGAAGAAAAACCCCTGACGCTGCTTGAGCTGCGGATGCGCGTGCGCGAAAACCTGCAAAAAGCGGCTGACCAGCGGGTGAAGTCGGATTACGCGCGGCAGGCGCTGGACAAGATCACGGAACAGGCAACGGTGAGTTTTCCCGAAGCGATGGTGAACGACCAGCTTGAGGATTATCTGGAACGGCTGGATCGTGACCTGCGCCAGCGCGGTCTGACGCTGGATGATTACATGCGGATTTCCGGCAAGACGCGCGAAAATCTGTACGAAGACTACCGGGAAACCGCGATTCTGAATCTGAAACGGTCGCTGGTGCTGCGCGAAGTGCTTCAGGCGGAACAGGTGACGGTGGGCGAGGAAGCCGTCAACGAGGAAATTGAGCGCATCCTGTTGCAGTTTGGCGCGCAGGGTGAAGGTCTGCGCTCCATGTTTGAAAATCAGGGGATGCGAAATAACGTGCGGAATGATTTACTGGAACAGCATGTGTTAGACCGGATTGTGGCAATCGCAAAGGGCGAAGCGCCGGAACTGTCGGCGGCACCGGTCGAGCCGGAAGCGGGTGAGAGTGTGGCTGAATCAACACAAGGAGAGGCCTGATTCATGGATGTCTACAACGTGATTCCGATGGTGATCGAGCAGGGCAGCCGGGGCGAACGCGCCTACGACATTTATTCGCTGCTGCTGCGCGACCGCATTGTTTTGCTGGGTACACCCATTAACGACCAGATCGCTAACCTGATTGTCGCGCAGCTTTTGTACCTTCAGCGCGAAGACCCTGACCGCCAGATCAATATGTACATCAATTCCCCCGGCGGCGTCGTGTATGCCGGCCTGGCGATCTACGACGCCATGCAGCAGATTTCCGCGCCGGTAAGCACGGTGGCGCTCGGTCTGACGGCCAGCTTTGGTACGGTGCTGCTGGCGGCAGGCGAACATGGGATGCGCTACGCGCTGCCGAATGCTACTATCCATATGCACCAGCCTTTGGGCGGCGCGCAGGGGCAGGCATCGGACATCGTGATCGCGGCCAATGAGATTATGCGCCTGAAAGAACGTCTGCTGGAAATCTTTGTCCGCCATACGGGCAAGGATCGAGAAGTGATCGAACGCGACACCGACCGCGATATTTATCTCAGTTCGCAGCAGGCGGTGGAATACGGCCTGATTGACTCGGTGTTAAAGTCGCCTAACGGAGATCAGAAAAAGTGAGTTATCTGTCCGGCAGCCAGCGATGTTCGTTCTGCGGTCGCAGCCCGATGGAGGTGGAACACCTCATTGGCGGCCCGGACGGCGTCTACATCTGTAACTACTGCGTCGAACGCTGCCAGTTGAAACTGCTGGAACACAGCATGTCCAGCGATTATCGCTTCCCGGCAGACACGTTCGAAGTCGAGCGCCTGCTTTCCCCGCGTGAGATCACAGCTCACCTGGATGAGTATGTGGTCGGGCAGGAACATGCCAAACGGGTGTTAAGCGTTGCGGTCTATAATCATTACAAACGGATTCAGTCGCGCCGCCGTGATGATGAGGTGGAACTCGAAAAGAGCAACATTCTCATTATGGGGCCAACCGGCAGCGGTAAGACGCTGCTGGCACAAACGCTGGCACGGGTTCTGGATGTGCCGTTCTGCATCGCTGATGCCACCTCGCTGACCGAAGCCGGTTACGTGGGCGAGGATGTGGAAAACATCCTGCTGCGGCTGATTCAGGCAGCGGATGGCGACATCGCCCGCGCGGAGAAGGGCATCATCTACATTGATGAAATTGACAAGATCGCGCGCAAATCGAATGACAATCCCTCGATCACGCGCGATGTGTCCGGCGAGGGTGTGCAGCAGGCGCTGCTGAAGATCGTTGAGGGCACGCTGGCGAATGTTCCGCCGCAGGGTGGCCGCAAGCACCCGCACCAGGAATTCCTGCAAATTGACACGCGCGAAATCCTGTTCATCTGCGGCGGCATGTTTGATGGCATCGAGGATCATGTGCGCCGCCGCATCGGCCTGAAAGGGCGGTTGGGGTTCCACAATGAAAGCGCGCGCGAACTCGACCACGACGAAGGCGCGCTGCTGCGCGAGGTCAGCCCGGAAGACCTGATGGCCTACGGTCTGATACCGGAATTCGTCGGGCGTATGCCGGTGATCGCCAACGTCGAACCGCTGAACCGCGAGGCGCTGATGAAAATCCTCGTTGAGCCGAAAAACGCGCTCACGAAGCAGTACGAACGACTGTTGGCGCTGGACGATGTGGAACTGGTCTTTGAGGAATCCGCGCTCGGCGCTGCTGCCGACCTGGCGATGGAGCGCGGCACGGGCGCGCGCGGCCTGCGGGCGATCATCGAGAGCCGCCTGCTGGACGTGATGTACGAGGTGCCGGGACGGAAGGACATCAAGCGCGTGGTGATTGACGCGGACGTGATTAACAAGAAGGCACAGCCGCGTATCTACGGCGAAAGTAACGTTGAACTGACGTGGGCCGACGATGGCAAACTGAACCCGGCGGCGTAAATTATCGCTGGTGATCGGGTTGTATCATAATAAGTAGCGGTAGAGGCGCACCCCCATGCGCCTCTACCTTTTTAGGTTTCCGTTTCAAAACTCAGGCGCAGCGGCACGGTGGGGATGATGACTTCGGCGCGTTCGCCGACCGCGCGTTTGAACTGGATTGCGTCTAACTCGGACGCGCCTTCGGTCAGCGGCCCCCAGTTGCTCGGCAGCACCCAGCGCGGGCGCATCTGTTTCACCACTTCGACCGCGTCATTGACGGTCAGCGTGCCGTTGCCGTCAATTGGCAGAATGGCAATATCGGGGCGGATTCGATCCATCTCCGGGATAATCTGCGTATCGCCGGCGTAATAGATGTCAAAGAAGTTCAGTGAGATGATAAAGCCCAGGCCGCCGTCGGTCAACGGGTGCTGCCAACTGTTCGGCGAATAGGCCGGCACGGCCTTGATGCTGGCGCGGTCTATGGCGATGCTCTGCCAGGGACGCAGCACGCGGCAGTTCGGTATATCACGCGCGACCAGTTCGCTGCCAATGACCAGCGTTTCCGGCCCGCGCAGCTTGTCAATATCGGCCAGTGAACAGTGATCGTAATGGTTGTGACTGACGAGAATCACGTCCGCGTGGAATGTATGGCGGGCAACCCGCCAGGGATTGATATAGATCAGCGGCGGCCCCTGGATAAAAAAACCGCCGTGACCTAACCATTGAATCCGATCTATCATATATCCTCGTGATGGCCTTTCAAGTCCATGACTATAGCTTAAAACCCAGCCGATCTCAATCCCGCTTGTGCGTTTGGGACGGCTTCTCTATAATGAATTCAGTCAAGCGACCTTGAGGAATTGAGACTATGTCCGATCAACCGATTCGTAATCTGCCGCGTCAGGGTCAATCTTCGATTAAGAAGCTGAGTCAAACCTCACAATTGGGGCAGTCCCAGATGCCGGACACGGGCTGGACGCCGCCGGCGCTGAACAAACTGGAGGACACAGGTCTTAATCTGCTCAACGTAGCTGATCTGGTATTAAAAGTCATTTACCTCGGCGGCGTGATGGCCGGCCATGAGATCAGCGAAATCGTGAAACTGCCGTATATCGGCGTGCTCGAAAACATTATGGAGTTTTTGAAGCGCGAGAAGTATGTTGAGGTGCGCGGGTCGGGCGGTTTTGGCGAATCATCCTACCAGTACGTGATTTCCAGCAAAGGCTCGGAAAAAGCGCGTGAAGCGATGGAGCGCACCCAGTATGCTGGGCCTGCGCCAGTGACGCTGACACAGTATCTTGCGGCGATGCGCGCGCAAAACCGGGACCGGCTGATCGTCCACGAAGAAGACCTGTCTCAGGTCATGCAGCATCTGGTTATCTCGGAGGAGATGTTAGGCCGGATCGGCCCGGCGGTGAACTCCGGGCGCTCGATCTTCCTGTATGGCCCACCCGGCAACGGCAAAACGACGGTTGCCGAAACGATTGGGCGCATGATTCTGGGTGATGACCTGTGGATTCCCTATGCGGTGGATGTGGATGGACAGGTCGTGCGCGTCTTTGATAATGTGAATCACCAGTTGTCTGACAAGGACAGCAAGGTGAAATATGGCACGGGTATGATTACCGACCCGCGTTGGATTCGCATCCGCCGCCCGATGATTATGGTCGGTGGCGAACTGACCCTTGCCGGCCTTGACCTGGTGTATGACGACATCAACAAGTTTTATGAAGCGCCCTTCCAGATGAAAGCCAACGGCGGTATGTTCCTGATTGACGACTTTGGCCGCCAACAGGTGCGCCCGCGTGATCTGCTCAACCGGTGGATTGTGCCGCTGGAAAAGGGGGTGGATTTCCTGACGCTGCACACGGGCCGGAAGATTGAAATTCCGTTTTTCGTTCTGATCGTTTTCTCGACAAACCTCGACCCACGCGATCTGGTGGATGAGGCTTTCCTGCGTCGTATTCGTCACAAGATCGAAATTACCGATCCGACTTACGAACAGTTCCGCGAAATTTTCAAGCGCGTGTGCGAATCCAAACGCGTGAAATACGATGAGTCGGGTCTGGCCTATTTGCTCAAGGAATGGTACATCAATCATGACCGCCCGCTGCGAGCGGTACACCCCCGCGACCTCATCAACCAGATGATAGACATTGCCAGTTATATGAATCAGCAGCCGGCGTTAACTAAAGAGATGATTGATCGGGCGGCGGCATCTTATTTCGTCAAGCTGTAGATGGCTGAGCGTCCGTGCCAACGGCGCGCCCGCTCCTCAGGGGTGGGCGTTCGAGGTAGTCATGAGCAAGGTCTATAGCAGTTCCCCTGTACCACGCCAGGCGGTATTTATCATGGCCGATGGGTCTTTCGTCGTGCAGTGGGATGAAGCGCGTGTGCAGGACTTATTAACCGGGCGTTACCGTGCCTTTACCCGTGAGG